>DATCJU010000055.1:0-12419 GCA_036562635.1 Pseudonocardiaceae bacterium | reverse complement strand
GTGCTGATCACCACGTTGGCCGAGTCCAGCACCATTGCACTGGTCAGCCGCTGTACCCCGTACAACGTGCCGAAACGGTCGCCTTCAGGGGTGACGTAGTTGTTGAAGGCAGCCTCCGCCTGCCGACCTAGGTTGTTCCGGTCCACCAGGAACAGCACTCGCCGTGCCCCGCCGTAGCGCAGCAGCCGGTATACCTCGGTGACCATGGTGAACGTCTTGCCGGCGCCGGTGGCCATCTGGATCAGCGCCCGCGGCCGGTCTTCGGCCAGCGACTTTTCCAGACAGGTGATCGCCTCGATCTGCGCCGGACGCAACCCTGCTTCGACCAGTGGGGGCAGCTGCTGTAGACGAGCTCGCAGCGTTGGCGCCTTCGGATTGGCCTCCGCCTCCCGCATCCAGCGGGCGAGTGTGCTCGGTTGGTGGAAGAAGAGCACCCGCCGCGGTCGTGGTGTCGGATCCAGATCATTGGTGAACTGGGTCTCCACCGCGGTCGACTCGTAGCGGAACGGCAACGGAACCCTCCAGGCCGCCAGCCGCTGGGCAGCGGTGAGCCCGGAGGCGTACCGCTGGGACTGCTGCTCAGCGCTGATCAGGCTGGAGCCCTCCCGCTTGGCTTCCACTACACCGACCAACTTGCGATCCACATACAACAGGTAGTCAGCGCGGCCGGTTGCGGTTGGCACCTCACGCACCGCCACCCCCTGGGCAGCGTGCAAGTTCATCACGTTCAGGTCCTGCACCACCCAGCCAGCTCGGGTGAGCATCTCGTCAATGCGCTCACGAACCTGTGCCTCGTTCAGCGGTGGCTGGCTAGCAAGCTGCGACCGACACACCAGCCAGTCCCGCTCAGCCGGTGTGATCTTCTCCGCCTGCTCAGCGCGCTTGCTGAGCTGCTGCTGCAGCTCCGTCACCTGTGCGGAGAGCTGGTGCAACAAGTCACGCAGCTCTCCCTGTGCCTGGACCGCCTCGAGGATCTCCTGCTCGGCCTGGCGACGTGCCTCAGCCTGGGCCTGGGCCATCGAGGTGTGCTCGTCGAGCGACAGGCGCATGTCGGCCAGCTCGGCCTGGTAGGTGGCGAGCTGGTCCCGCAGTTCCTGTAGAGCCTGGGCGTCCGCCTGGTTCGTCGGTTCCGGCTGTTCAGCCGGAGGCTGTGGCGGCACGAACGGAGGAGGAGCGTCGTGTTCGGCGACAGTGCGGAAGAACCAAGCACCCAGCTCGTAGCAGGTACGGACGAGCAGTAGCGCGTCCCGCTGGCTCTCGTAGTGCTCGTGGTTGGCCTTGTTCCCCTGCTTCCGAACGGCATCGAACCAGCGCCGTACCCGCTGAGTGATCAGCCCTTGGTCGCCCAGCATCTTCAGACGTTGTGCCTGGCGGGACGGCATGCCAGGGATGCCGAACCGCGTGAAGAGCACCTCAGTGAGCGCTTCGCCGAACTGGCGCGCCTTGATCATCGACGTGTTCGGGTCGGTGAACACGTAGGCCTCAGCTGCTGCGCCGTGCAACACGAGCAGTGGTTCGTAGTTCAGCAGGTAGCCGAAGTTCGCTGAACGCTGTGCCGCCTTCGCCAGGCGTGCGTCAACCCCCATGTTTTGTCACCCTCCGCGTTCAAGGGAACAGGGGAACGTAGCGCTACTAGGGGAAACGTGGGGGGGCTTTCGGGCTCCTTGGTGACCACATTCCCTCGAATGGAGCATTCCGTTCGGGGGATCCATGTGAGCGGCCGAGTGAGGCCGCGTTACGGCACGGACCGTCCTGACTGAGCTCCAGTCGCCAGGCCGGCGCGTGTGCCTAGTGGGCAGGCGACCGAGCACCACAACCAGATGTGGGGCGGAAGAGGAGCAAAAGCCCCCGTGGCACGGCCGGTGCCCGCTACCCTGCCCGGCAGGTGTGGGAGAGACCGGGAGAGACGTGATCGACGACCAGCGGGTACCGGTGGGAGCTGGGAACGTCCGGCCGCGGGCGGTGGTGCGGTGGCTGCTGTACCTGGCGCTGGCCGGGGTGGTCTGGTGCCTGGTCGCCGCCGTGCTGCCCCTGCTGCCCACCCCCGAGGGCCAACCACGCCCCGACATCGTGCGGTACGCCTTCCTGCCGGGTGCGTTGTTGTGCGCGCTGGGGGTCTTCCTCGCCCGGTTCCGCTCGGGCCTGTACCACACGCTCTCCCTGGGCACCTACATCAGGCGCGAGGTGAACGAGGACCTGTTGCGCGCCACCTCGGTGTCGGTGGTCCGTGGTGTCCCGCGCCCCTGGCGGGTGGCCGCGGGCCTGGCCCTGCTCGCCTCGCTGGTCCTGCTGGTGCTCAGTGTGATCAACTCCTCGCCCGGCACCCTGACCATCGAGGACGGGGAGTACCTGCTCCGGGTGGGGGAGGGCTCGCCCTGGCCGCTCACCTGGGACAAGTACCTGAGCATCCAGCGCTGGCAGACCTGGTTCCGGGTGAGCATCACCCTGCCCCTCTACGTGATCACCGCCGTCCTGGCCGCCGGGCTGTGGAACATTCCGAAGAACCTGGCCAGGGCGTACGACGACCGGCGCTCCCGACCCGCGTGACAGTCCGGACGGCAGGACATGACGGCCGAGGACGAGCGCAGGCGTTCGCCGATCCGGTTCGTGCTGTACCCGGCGCTGGCGGGTATCGGCTGGTGCCTGGCCGCACTCCTGGTGTCGTTCCTGCCGGTACAGCAGGATCCGCCGCTGCCCGATTTCGTGGGGGTCGCGTTCGTTCCCGCCGCCTTCCTGTTCCTGGCGTGCCTTCTCACCGCCCGGCGCCGCGCGAAAACGGTCTCGACGCCCTCGTCGCCCCTGTCGCGGGAGGACATCCTCGTCGCGGCGGTCGCCGGGCTTCCCCCGGTCTGGAGGGTGGCCGCCGGGGCGGTGTTCCTGCTCGCCCTGGTGCCCTTCGTGATCGCCGTGGCCACGTCCACACCGGGAACGTCCGGTATCCAGGACGGGCAGTACGTCCTCTGGGTCGACTACGACCAGATCGTCCCGATCACCCGGGAGCAGTACCTGAGCCTCCAGCGCCAGGAGACCGTACGACTGGTCGGACCCACCCTGCCCCTCTACGTCGCCGCGGCGGTGCTGGCCGCGGGACTGCTGCGGCAGGACCCGGCGGAGGTGGCCAGACTGGCCCAGGACCGTGACTCCGCGCCGACCGGATCCGACCGGCTCCGCACCCGCCTCAGGGTGTGGTGGAAGCTCGGTGGCCGGGCATCACGTTCCTGAGCCCTCGGCTGGGGCGCACCGGAAGGGGGCGAGTCGGTGCGCGCCCAACACAAATGACGATGCACGGCCCGGCCGGGAACGGCAGGATCGAACCGTGATCGCTCGCGTGCAGTACTACGCGCTCGACTGTCCCGACCCGCAGGCCCTCGCCGAGTTCTACCGGAAACTCACCGGCTGGGAGATCAGTTACTCCGACGAGGAGTGGGTCACCCTGAACGGCCCCGACGCCGGTGCCGCCGGGCTGGCCTTCCAACGGGTGGACGGCTACCGGCCGCCCCGGTGGCCCAGCCAGGAGCACCCGCAGCAGGCCCACCTCGACCTGGAGGTCGACGACCTGGACACCGCCGAACGTCAGGTGCTCGAGCTGGGCGCCCGGCCCCTGGACGTCGAGGACCGGGAACGGAGCTACCGGGTCTACGCCGACCCGGCGGGCCACCCGTTCTGCCTGGTCCGCGCCCGGCCGAGCCGGTGAGGGTGCCCCGGGCACCGGCTCGAGTCGGTGCCCGCCAGCACGGTGCGAGTCGGAGAACGAGAGGCGATGAACGGCGACGGAATCCATCCCCGGCCCCAGCTGGTGCGCGAGCGCTGGCACGACCTGTGCGGAACCTGGCAGTTCGCCTTCGACGACGACGATCGCGGTCTGGACGAGGGTTGGGCGTCCCGGCCCGACCCCTTCGACCGGGCCATCACCGTTCCCTACCCGCCCGAGTCGAAGGCCAGCGGCATCGGCGACCCGACGTTCCACCCCGTGGTCTGGTACCGCCGTACCTTCCACGTCGCCGACGAGGACCGCGCTGGCCGGGTGCTGCTGCACTTCGGCGCGGTGGACCACCGGGCGCGGGTGTGGGTGAACGGCCACCTGGTGGCCACCCACGAGGGCGGGCACACCCCGTTCAGTGCCGACATCACCCCCGCACTGCACCCCGGTGACGCCGAGCAGGTGATCGTGGTGCGCGCCGAGGACCGGCCGCGCGACCTCACCCAGCCCCGCGGCAAGCAGTACTGGAAACCCGACCCGGAGATCATCTGGTACCACCGCACCACCGGCATCTGGCAGCCGGTGTGGCTGGAACCGGTGCCCACCACCCGCCTCGCCGCGCTGCGCTGGACCCCCAGCGTCACCCGGGGCAGTCTCGGCCTGCACGCCACGCTGACCGGCCCCGACGCCGACCGTGCCGCGCTGCGGGTCCGGGTCCGGCACGGCGACGAACTGCTCGCCGACGACACCTACCGTGTCCGCGACACCGAGGTGGAACGCGAGATCGTCCTCGTCCGGGCCGGTGAGGACCAGTACCGCCACCTGTGGTGGCCCGAACATCCGGTGCTGTTGGACGTGGAGCTGACGGTCCTGGTCGACGGGACCGAGGTGGACCGGGTGACCAGCTACGCCGGGCTGCGCGAGGTGGGCTGGGCCGACGGGAGGTTCCTGCTCAACGGTCGCCCCTACTACCTGCGCATGGTGCTGGAACAGGGGTACTGGCCGGAGTCGCACCTGGCCGCCCCCGGCCCGGAGGCGCTGCGCCGCGAGGTGGAGCTGATCAAGGAGCTGGGTTTCAACGGTGTCCGCATCCACCAGAAGGTGGAGGACCCGCGTTTCCTGTACTGGTGTGACCGGCTGGGCCTGCTGGTCTGGGACGAGATGCCCAGCGCCTACGAGTTCTCCCCGACCACGGTGGAGCGGCTGGTCCGGGAGTGGACCGAGGTGGTGCGCCGGGACGTCAGCCACCCGTGCGTGGTGGCCTGGGTGCCGCTCAACGAGAGCTGGGGTGTGCCCGGGATCGCGAACGACACGGCACAACAGCACTGCGCGGCCATGCTCTACCACCTCACGAGGACCCTGGACCCCACCCGGCCCGTGATCTCCAACGACGGCTGGGAGCACGTGCGCAGCGACATCTGGACCGTGCACGACTACACCCCGTCCGGGGCCACGGTGCGCGCCCGCTACGGCACCCCCGAGGCGGTGCGGCACGCCCTCCGTGAGGGCCGGCCCGGTGGCCGGCGGGTACACCTGGGCGACCCGGTGTACAAGGGACAGCCGGTGGTGCTCAGCGAGTACGGCGGGCTCAGCTACGCCCCGCACCGCGGGGAACGGTGGTTCGGCTACGCCACCGTGGGATCGGCCGAGGAGTTCCTGCAGCGCTACACCGAACTGACCACGGCGATCCTGGACTGCCCGGACATCGCCGGCTTCTGCTACACCCAGCTCACCGACACCGAACAGGAGACCAACGGGCTGCTCACCGCCGACCGGAAACCCAAGCTGGACCCGGCCGCCGTCCGGCGGGTCAACACCCGCCCGGCAGCGGCGGTCGGTCTGGAGGAGGTCATCGCCTCCCGTCGTCCGGCCGAGGAGAACTGACCAGACAGGGCCGACCACCGGGACAGGGGAGGCCCGGCCACGGGTGGGCCGGACCTCCCGCGTGTCCGGTCAGGCCTCCCCGTACACCGGGACGATCGCCCCGCTGATCGGCCAGGCGTCGTCGGAGCACAGGAAGGAGATCACCCGGGCGATCGCCTCCGGCGGCACCGCCCGCTGCGCCAGGTCCTCGGGCATCCAGGTCCGGTTGGCCGGAGTGTCGATCACCGACGGCAGTACCGCGTTGACCCGGATCCCCGACGGCCGCAGCTCGTCGGCCAGCACCTCGGTCAACCGCACCACCCCGGCCTTCGCCGCGGCGTAGGCGACCGGGCCCTCCCCGCGCACGCCGGTGCGGGAGCCCACGTTGACGATCACACCGCCCTGCTCGGCCATCCGGCGCGCCGCCGCCTGACAGGACCACAACACGGCGGCCAGGTTGCTGCCCAGCATCCCGTCCAGCGTGTCCTCGTCCAGCTCGTCCAGGGTGCCGCCCGCGAACGCGCCCACCGTGTTCACCAGTACCCGCGGGCGGCCCACCTCGTCGACCCGTTGCCACGCCGCCTGCACCGAGCCCCGATCGGTCAGGTCCGTGGGAACCGGAGTCACCCCGGGGACGGCGAACAGTTCGTCGAGCGCGGTGCCCGGCCGGTCCATCGCGATCACCGACCAGCCTCGGGAGTGGAACTCGGTCACCAGGGCGCGGCCCAACGCGCCCGCCGCACCGGCGATGACGGCGTGATCGACCATCGGTGTGCTCCTCCTCACGGACCGGAGATCAACCCGAGGCCATCCTCGCCCGGTGTCGGTCGCCCTGCCAGTCACGTTCGAACACCTCACAGAACGGGACGTCGGTGGGCGGCTCGAAGAAAGGCGACGGCACCGACCACATACGACCGGCGCGCCCGGCCGAATTGTTGTGACACAGGCAACTGCGCTGGTCGTGCTGGGTCCGTGACAGCATGTGCTGTGCAAACCCGGGCGCACCGGACGGAATCGGGCGGTCTACCATGCCCATCTGGCACCGGTTCGCGTGATGTGCCGGTGCGCCAAGTGGAGAGACGTCAGTGCAGGAGGCACCGTGACGGCCGTCGCCCCCCAGCCGATCGCGACGCGACCTTTCCCGGCGCGTCAGACGGTCAAGGGTTCGTTCCTGCTGCGGATGTTCCGCACTACGGACCACAAGCAGATCGGCATCCTCTACATCGTCACGTCGATGATCTTCTTCCTTATCGGCGGCGCGATGGCCATGCTGATGCGGACCGAGCTGGCACGGCCGGGGATGCAGTTCCTGTCGCTGGAGCAGTACAACCAGCTGTTCACCATGCACGGCACGGTGATGCTGCTGCTGTACGCGACGCCGATCGTGTTCGGGTTCGCGAACTACATCCTGCCGCTGCAGATCGGGTCGCCGGACGTCGCCTTCCCGCGACTGAACGCGCTCTCCTACTGGCTGTACCTGTTCGGCGGCTCCATCGCGACGGCCGGGTTCCTCACCCCCGGTGGCGCCGCGGACTTCGGCTGGTTCGCCTACACCCCGCTCTCGGACGCCATCCACTCGCCGGGCCTGGGCGCCGACCTGTGGCTCACTGGTCTGCTGGTGGCCGGTCTGGGCACCATCCTCGGCGCGGTCAACATGATCACCACCGTGGTGTGCCTGCGGGCGCCCGGCATGACGATGTTCCGGATGCCGATCTTCACCTGGAACATCCTGGTCACCAGCATCCTGGTGCTGATGGCGTTCCCGATCCTGACCGCCGCGATGGTGGCTCTGGTGGTGGACCGTCAGCTGGGTGGTCACGTGTACGCCCCGGAGAACGGTGGCGTGATCCTGTGGCAGCACCTGTTCTGGTTCTTCGGCCACCCCGAGGTCTACATCCTCGCGCTGCCGTTCTTCGGTGTGGTGTCCGAGATCATCCCGGTGTTCAGCCGTAAGCCGCTGTTCGGCTACAAGACCCTGGTCTACGCGACCCTCGGCATCGCCGCCCTGTCCATCGTGGTGTGGGCGCACCACATGTACGCCACCGGTGCGGTGCTGCTGCCGTTCTTCGCCTTCACCACGTTCCTGATCGCCGTGCCGACCGGTATCAAGTTCTTCAACTGGACCGGCACCATGTGGCGGGGTCAGCTCACCTTCGAGAGCCCGATGTTGTTCAGCATCGGCTTCCTCGTCACCTTCCTCTTCGGTGGTCTGTCCGGTGTCCTGCTGGCCGCCCCGGCCCTCGACTTCCACGTCTCGGACACCTACTTCGTGGTGGCCCACTTCCACTACGTGCTCTACGGCACCATCGCCTTCGCCACCTTCGCCGGCATCTACTTCTGGTTCCCGAAGATGACCGGCCGGATGATGGACGAGCGGCTGGCCAAGGTGCACTTCTGGCTGACCTTCATCGGCTTCCACGCCACGTTCCTGGTGCAGCACTGGCTGGGCAACGAGGGCATGCCGCGTCGGTACGCCGACTACCTGCCCAGCGACGGCTTCACCACCCTGAACACGATCTCCACCATCGGCGCCTACGTGCTGGGCCTGTCGATGCTGCCGTTCATCTGGAACGTGTTCAAGAGCTACCGGTACGGTCAGGTCGTCGAGGTCGACGACCCGTGGGGCTACGGCAACTCGCTGGAGTGGGCGACCTCCTGCCCGCCGCCCCGGCACAACTTCACCTCGCTGCCGCGGATCCGTTCCGAGCGGCCGGCGTTCGAGCTGCACTACCCGCACATGTCCGAGCGGATGCGGCTGGAGGCCCACGTCGGCCTGGGCGGCGGCAGCAAGCACGCCCCGGTCGCGGTGGCGGAGAAGGCGACGAAGGCCGTGGAGTCGTCGGAGACCGGCGGCGACACCACGAAGGACTGACGCTCCGGCCATCGGCCGATCCGGTCCGGGCCACACCGACGCGCCCGGCCGACCAGCTCGACGACGAGCCCCGGCTCCCCTACGGTGAGCCGGGGCTCGTCCCTTTTTCTCCGGGCCGCCCCACGCCACCGTTCCGGGCCGCCCGCAGCCATCGACGATCCCGGACCAGCAGGAACACAGGAGCCGGCAGTGACCGCCCTCGACACCACCACCAGCACCACCGTCCTGATCACCGTCACCGGAGCCGACAAGCCCGGTGTCACCTCCGTGCTGTTCGCCGTCCTCACCCGACACGGCGTCGAGGTGCTCGACGTGGAGCAGGTGGTGATCCACGGTCGCCTGGTCCTGGGGGTGCTGGTGGTCACCCGGCACGACCCGGAGGGCCTGCAGGAGGCCGTGGAACAGGCCATGGCCACCGTCGGCATGCACGTCGACGTGGAGATCGGGGCCGAGCTGCGCAGCTCGGCCCGGCGTGGCGCCAGCCACGCCCTGGTGGTGCTGGGACGCCCGGTCACCGCGAAGGCGTTCGCCCAGGTGGCACAGCGACTGGCCGCGCTGGGGGTGAACATCGACGCCATCCGCGGGGTCGCCGACTACCCGGTGACCGGCCTGGAGCTGCTGGTGTCGGCCCCGGAGGAGAGCGCGGAGGCGGACACCACCCTGCGTACCGCCATGGTGGAGGTGGCCTCCCGCGCCGGGGTGGACATCGCGGTCGAGCGGGCCGGCCTGGCCCGGCGGGCCAAGCGCCTGGTGGTCTTCGACGTGGACTCCACCCTGATCCAGGGTGAGGTGATCGAGATGCTCGCGGCCCGGGTGGGCTGTGAGGCGGAGGTGAAGGAGATCACCGAGGCCGCGATGCGCGGTGAGCTGGACTTCACCGAGTCCCTCCGACGCAGGGTGGCGCTCCTGGAGGGACTGGACGCCACGGTGCTCGACGAGGTCGCCGACAGCCTGGAACTCACCCCCGGGGCGCGCACCACCATCCGCACCCTGAAGCGGATCGGTTTCCGCTGCGGTGTGGTGTCCGGGGGGTTCACCCAGGTCGTGCAGCGGCTGGTGGACGAGCTCGGCCTGGACTTCTGCGCCGCCAACGAACTGGAGATCCGGGACGGCCGGCTGACCGGCCGGGTCGTCGGCGAGATCGTCGACCGGCCGGGGAAGGCCGCCGCGTTGCGCCGGTTCGCCGAGCAGTACGGCATCCCGCTCAGCCAGTGCGTGGCCGTGGGGGACGGGGCCAACGACATCGACATGATCTCCGCGGCCGGGCTGGGGATCGCGTTCAACGCCAAGCCCGCGCTGCGGGAGGTGGCCGACGCCGCGCTGTCGTACCCGTTCTTGGACGCGGTGCTGTTCGTGCTCGGCGTGACCCGGGGTGAGGTGGAGGCCGCCGACCTGGCCGACGGGCTCACCCCGCGGCGGCCCTGACCCCTCACCCGCCCCGACGGTCACCGGTGCCGGAGCCGGCCCACCCCGCCGTGGGGGCGGGTTCCGGCGGGGAGGGAGAATCCCCTCGACCGTCAGGAGGTGAGCCGTGACCGTGCTTCCCGCGGCGACGGTGCTGGAACCGCTGGCCGCCCGCTACGCCACCTGGATGTCGCTACCGGCCACATCCGTGGACGACACCTCCGACGAGGACCCGGAACAGGTCCGGGCCATGCCGGTGGTGCTGCGGGTGGAGCGCTCCGAGCCGCCCGCGCGCAGCGCCCTGCTCGCCGCGGCGGCCTCGGCGGCGGTCGCGGTGTGCTTCGACCCGCGTTCCGCGCCCGGCGGGGAGTGGCACGCCGAGGTGGACGCCTGGGTGCGGGGCCGTATCCGCAAGGTGACCCGGCGGGCGCGCGGTGCCCACTGGCGGGCGGTGCAGGACCTGCCCGGACTCACCGTGGAGTGCGCCGGGGCGCAGGCCCGTGCACTGCTGCCGTACCGGATCGTCGACACCCCGCGTGAGGTGACGCGGCTGCAGATCTCCGGTACCGACCTGCCCGAGGACGACCCCGGTGCTCCGCCGTCCGGGGTGCCGGTGCTGTGGCTGAACCCGCACGTGCCGATGAGCGCGGGCAAGGCCGCGGCCCAGGTGGGGCACGCCACCATGATCCTGGGGGCGTTGCTGGCCGCGGAGGGTGCGCACGCCGAGCTGGCCCGCTGGGCGGAGGGCGGCTTCCGGTGCGCGGTGCGTGCGGCGGACCCGGCCAGCTGGGCGGCGCTGCACCCCGGGGACGACCCGGAACAGGCCTGGCGCAGGCGCCGGGTCGCCGCGGTCCGGGACGCCGGGTTCACCGAGGTGAGCCCCGGTACCGTCACCGTGCTGGCCACCTGGCACCTGGACAGCTGACCACCGGCCGGTGTGCGGCGTCGGGTTCGCCCGTCCCGGACCGTCCGCTGTCACAGGTCCCGCTCCTGGTGGTCCCCACGTGTCCCTCGTCCCTACGTGTACTGGGCGATCTGGATCAGGTTGCCGCAGGTGTCGTCCAGCACCACGGTGACGACCGGGCCCATCTCCGCCGGCTCCTGGATGAAGCGCACCCCGAGCCCGCGCAGCCGCTCGAACTCGGCGCGGACGTCGTCCACGGCGAAGGAGGTGGCGGGGATGCCGTCCGCGACCAGCGCCTCCTTGTACGGCTTCACGGCGGGGTGGTCGTCGGGTTCCAGCACCAGCTCGGTGCCGTCGGGGTCCTCCGGCGAGACCACGGTCACCCACCGGTGGGGGCCGAGCGGGACGTCGTGCTTCTTCACGAAGCCCAGCACCTCGGTGTAGAAGCGCAGGGCCTTGTCCTGGTCGTCGACGAAGACGCTGGACAGGTTGATCCTCATGAGGGGTCCTCCGGGGGCGTGGGCCTGAGCCAGCGGGTCACGATGTGCTCAAGCGGCTCGGTGTTCAGGTCGTGGAACTTGTAGCGGCCCTGGCGTCGTGTCCGGACCAGTCCTGCGGCTTCCAGCACGGCGAGGTGCTGGCTGATCGCCTGGCGGGTCATCCCCAGGCCGTGCCTGGTCGCCAGTCGTGCACAGATCTCGAACAGGGACTGGCCGTCCCGTTCCGTCAGCTCGTCGAGGATGAGCCGGCGGGTGGGGTCGGCCAGTGCCCTGAAGACGTCCTCCTCCGCCACCCATCCCACAATAGGCAAGCGAAAACTTGCATGACAACTCGACGTCACGCCGATCCACGCCGTGACCACGGCCCGAACCCGTACGGCGCCGTGGCTAGGCTCACACCGTGACCACCACCTGGGACCCCGAGGCGCCGGGAGTGCTCCGCCTGCCCTCGGGTCGCCTGGTGCGAGGCCGAGGACTGCGTCACCCCCTCCCACCAGGGCCCGAACCCACCTTCGCGCTGTACCTGCTGGGCCACGAACCCCCACCCGTGTCCTGGGAGTCCCGCTGGATCCGGTGGCCGGACTTCTGGCTGCCCTCCGACCGCACCGCCGCCCGGGAGGCACTGCGCGAGGCGTGGGAACGCGCCGCGACCGAGCGGGTGGAGGTCGCCTGCGGCGGGGGATACGGGCGCACCGGCACCGCCCTGGCCTGTCTGGCGGTGTTGGACGGCGTGCCCGCGCGGGAGGCGGTCGCCTACGTCCGCCGGCACTACGCGCGCCGGGCCGTGGAGACACCCTGGCAGCGTCGCTTCGTCACCCGTTTCTCCTGACCGGTCGCCGTGCCGGGCCGGTACGTCCTGCCGGTCCGGCACCGGGCGTGCCCCCGAACACCCCGTGGACCAGGGAGAACCGGCCCCGGACCCCGGCCCGGAAAAATCGTGGAAAAAAGTTCCGGGCCCATGTCGATTCCGCGTCGCCCCGTTCGTCGCCTTGGTGACAGGCCGGGAGAGGAACCCGGTCGGTGACACACCCAGGAGGCGACGATGCGGTTCATGGTGCTGGTCAAGGCGGACGAGCGCAGCGAGGCGGGGCAGATGCCCACCACCGAGGAGCTGGCGGAGATGGGCCGCTACAACGAGGAGCTGGCCCGGGCCGGGGTGCTGCTGGCCGGGGAGGG
>DATCJU010000038.1:0-21190 GCA_036562635.1 Pseudonocardiaceae bacterium | reverse complement strand
GTGCCGTACTCGACGCGGTGGACCAACTGGTTGCCGAAGCCGCCGCGGTCGGCACGCCCTTCGCCGGAACCCTACGCCTGGGCATCATCCCCACCGTCGCGCCCTACCTGCTCCCGGTGGTCCTGCCCGGTCTGCGCGAGGCCTTCCCCGCTCTGGAACCGGTGGTGTACGAGGAACGCACCGGGCAGCTCCTGGACGGGCTGACCACCGGTCGGCTCGACGCCGCCGTGCTGGCCCTGCCGGTGACCGGGCGCGGCCTGGTCGCGATCCCGCTGTACGCCGAGGACTTCGTGCTGGTCGTGCCCCGGGACCACCCCCTGGGCCGCACCAGTGGCGTGTCTCGTGCCGCGCTGCGCGATCTGACCGTTCTCCTCCTGGAGGAGGGGCACTGCCTGCGGGACCAGGCGCTGGACGTATGCCGGGAGGTCGGGACCGGGGTCGAGGCGGCCACCAGGGCGGCCAGCCTGTCCACCCTGGTGCAGCTCGTGGCCGCGGGGATGGGGGTCACCCTGCTGCCGCGGACCGCCGTGGCGGTGGAGACCCGCCGGGCCGGGTTGGCAGTGGCCCGGTTCGCCGATCCCGCGCCCGGGCGGCGCATCGGGCTGGTCTACCGGGAGAGCTCGGGCCGGTCCGCCGAGTACACCGCCATCGCCGCCGAGCTCCGCCGTGCCGTCCGCGAGGGGAAACTGCCGGTCCGGCTGCTGGATGCCGGGGACGAGGAAGAACGGCGCGGCACTCCCGCCGGATCGACGGAGAGCGCCTCGCAGAACGGTTCACCCGTGGCCGCCGGGTGACGTTCCCGCGAATTCCTCCGAAAAGCGGCCGAGGCGAGGTCGGCCGTGTCCCGGCGTGAACCGGGATGTCGTGGTGCCGTTTCCGTCCGTGCGGTTCGACTCCGGTGGGCCGATGCGGTCGGAAACGGCACCACCGCATTTCTTGCCCGGTATTCGCGTCGGCATCACCCCTGGTCGAACCGGTTCACCCCGCGGTTTCCCCTCGCCCGGTCCACTGTGCGAACTCCGTGCAGGAGTGGGGGTCGAGAGTGGATTCCCGTCGCATCTTCCTTCGGTGAGGAAAACGGGAACACGACCCGTGCACGGTTCCGGTGCACACTGCCGTTCCCGGTGAGGTTGAGTGCCGGTCCGACGTGGTTCCGACCTCAGTCGAGCAGCACCACCGGATACGCCCGCTCGTCCGGTGCCCACAGGTACTCATTGCCCCCGGCGACGCGGACCAGAACCGAGCCGTCCGCCCGTCCCGCCACGGCGACGACCTCACCGACCGGACCGATGGTGCCGTACAACCGCACGAACTGCCCGGGACACAGCTGGCTCGCCGGGATCGGCGGCAGCGGGCGCACCCGGGAGGAGGGGCGGATCGACCGCACGTACAGCAGGCCGACGAGATACCCGAGGAGCCCGATGCCCAGAGGGAACGAGTCGCCGTCCTGCGGGTTCAGCAGGGGGAACGACAGCAGAAACGCGGTCAGCGCGGCGATCGGGGGAGCGCCGACCAGCCGACCGCGTACGGACAACCAGCCCGTGGTGCGGATGGTGCCGTCGGGCTGCAGGCCCCGTGGCTGCTTGCGGTTCGGCAGTTCCGGCGTGCCCGCCGGGGAGTTCACCCCGAGCCGGCGCTCCTCCTGCGCGGCGAAGGCCCGGGACACCAGGTCCGCATCCACCGGGAACCGGTGCCCGCAGCGCGCACAACGCAGGTCCACGCCCTCCGGGACGTCGGGGTCGACGACCACGGACAGCAGTCCGTGCCCGCGTGGGCAGAAGTACGCCTCGCTGTTGGAGTCGGTCTGCCACTCGGAGAGCGCGGTGAACGCCTCCCGGGCCGATTCGGGCAGGGGCCGGTCGGAGTGCCCCGGCGGCACCGGTGGGGTCACCGCGTTCGCTCCCCGCGCGGCACGTCCACGTCGAGCAGCTGTCCCGACTCGGCGTCGCTCGGTGTCACCACCACCTGGTCGGTCGTGGTGCTGAGGCCCTGCGGCGGTGTCGTGGACCCCGCGGCACCGAGCACTGACGTGACGCACATGATGCCGCCGAAGACCACGAAGAGGCGCACACGGTTCGACGTGCCCCACCACCACCGTGCCACCGGGATGGGCTTCCTGGCTTCACGCACGGCAAAGGGCATGCCCTTCACCTCCCACCCTCGGTATCGGACACACCGGTGCGGGCGTTACCCGAAAGGGTGAAGGGGGCGAGGTGGGAAGGGCATGCCCGTCCCAGGGAGTGTGCCCCGTTCAGCGGCCCTCGGGGTTCTCCTGGTCCTGGTTCTCCGCGCCTCCCTCGTCGGGGGACTCCCCGTTGTCGAGAGACGGCGAGGGAGAGGGGGAGGTCGTCGAGCCCTGGCCGGGAGCTCCGGTGAGCGGCGGCGGCAGGCTCGGCCGGGTCACCGTCGGCTGCGGCACGTCCGTCTCCGTGGACGGCTCCTCGCTCGACGTGCAGGACAGGACCAGCAACGCACTGCTCACGGCGAGCAGGAGCCCGACGAGCCTGCGACCAACGGCGGGCACACCGACCACCTCCTGAACGTGGACGTGGGACTACCGCCCACTTCTCTACTGCAGGGGGCGGAACGCCGCCGGGTGCGGTCGGGCTGCTCCGCCCGACCGGGGATCAGGTCCACCCGGGAGAGTGGTGGTCGCGCGGATCACGCCGCGGGCCAACGGTCCAGCTCCCGCAGGGCCGCGGTGTCCGCGATCCAGGCGTAGGTCCAGCACAGCGAGCCGTCGGGCAGCACCACGCGCACCCGCCGGTAGTCCTCCCCCTCGTAGGCGTCCAGCTCGCGGAACGCCGTGACCGGGGCGCGCAGCCGAACCACCCAGCCGGGCACCTCCGTCTCGCCGCCGGGATGCAGTGCCGGATAGCCCAGACCCGTGTCGTAGAGCCGGCCGTGGACCGCGGTGCGCCGGGGCTCATCCGCCGCGTGTCGGGCCAGCAGCGGCCAGGCGGTCGCACCGGGTTGCAGCGTTCCGTAGACGAACAGCCGGTCCGGCCACGCCGCCGGCTCGGGCGTACCGGTCACCTCGGTGACCGCCAGCCCGTCCGGACCGGGGCGACCGGTCAGTTCCAGCGCCGCGGCCTGCTCCAGATCCGCGCAGCGCACCGGACGACCGTCCACCAGCAACGGTTGCCGCATCGGCGCGGCCGCGGTGTAGGCCAGGACGCCGTTCAGTCGCGCGCCGTTCTCCAGCTCCACCCGCCCGGTGTGCAGCCGGGACAACCGGTACCGCTGCCCTCGGCCCTCGCAGCGGTCCAGCACGCACAGCTGCTCGGGGGTGGCCAACCAGACGGCGTGTTCCTCCACGACCTCGGGCAGCGCGCACAACGTGGCCGGTCGCTGCCCGTCCCGGGCGCGCAGCCCCGCCGCCCACACCGCGGCCAACCCGTGCGTGCGGGCGCGCAGCACCACCGCCGGGCCGGTCAGCCCCAGGTGATCCCGGAGCCAGGTGATCTTGGCGGGGCAACGGTTGGACCCGTAGGTCAGCACCGGCAGACGCTCGGACAGCGGCGGAACGCCCCGGGCGATCAGCCAGTCGTCCAGGTCCGTCCCGCCCACCCGCCAGCCGGAGAGGACCGTCGGGTCGGGACGGAGTGGCCAACCACGGCCGGAATCGTGTACGAACGAGAAGCCCGGCACACTACCGGGGTAGGGGTCGGCCGGATGCTGGGCATCCAGGAACGGCTCACCCACGTCGCCACCGTAGGAAGACCGTGAACGACCGCACCATCGAATGGGTCGAGGGTCACATCCGGACCATCGACCAGACCGCTCTGCCGGAACTGCGCAGCCTGGAGATGTCCACCGTGGACGAAGTGGTGGACGCCATCCGCCGGTTGGCGGTGCGTGGCGCCCCCCTGATCGGAGCCACCGGTGCACTGGGGGTGGCCCTGGCCGCGCGGAACAGTGCCGACGCTCCCGACGGGTACCAGCCGGACCTGGTCCGCGCGGAGGCGGAACGGATCGCCTCGGCCCGCCCCACCGCGGTGAACCTCCGGTGGGCGGTGCGGCGCGTCGCCGAGCACATCGACGCCGGCCCGGACGCGGTGCTGGCCGCCGCCCTGGACATCGTCGAGCAGGACGTGGTGACCAACGAGGCCGTGGCCCGGCGCGGTGCCGCGCTGCTGCGCGACCTGGTCGGCACGCGGCCGATGACGCTGCACACGCACTGCCACACCGGGGCGCTGGCCTGTGTGGCCTGGGGCACCGCCCTGGGCATCGTCCGGGTGCTGCACGCCGAGGGGCTGGTGCGCATGGTGCTGGCCGACGAGACCCGCCCGCTGCTGCAGGGAGCCCGGATCACCGCCACCGAACTGGCACGGATGGGCGTGGACCACCGGGTCGTGGTGGACGGCGCCGGTCCCGGCCTTATCGCCCGTGGCCTGGTCGACGCGGTGGTCGTCGGGGCGGACCGGATCGCGGCCAACGGTGACGTCGCCAACAAGGTGGGCACCTATCCGCTCGCCCTGGCCGCAGCCCGCGCGGGTATCCCGTTCGTGGTCGCGGCACCGGAGTCGACCGTCGACCCGGACACTCCCGACGGGAGCCGTATCGAGATCGAGGAGCGCGACGAGGCCGAGGTGCTCTCCTTCGGCGGGCGGCGGACCACCCCGGAGGGGGCCCGGGCGATCAATCCGGCCTTCGACGTCACCCCGGCCGACCTGGTCACCGCCATCGTCACCGAGTCCCGCGTGATCACTCCTCGCGCTGCAGCCTCCGGTACGCCGAACGGTTGATGAGGGATCTCTCTCGGGGAGGGCTTTCGTTCGGTTCGCCACGTCGGACCTGCACCGGTCGCCGCACAATGCGCCAGTGGTGGTGACACGGTTCCAGGAGTTTCCCGAGGACTGGTCGCGGGCGCTGGTCGTGGTGGCGCACCCCGACGACATGGAGTACGGCGGGGCCGCCGCCGTGGCCCGGTGGACGCGACAGGGCAAGGTGGTGACCTACCTGTTGGCCACGCGTGGCGAGGCGGGGATCGACGGTATCGAGCCCGAGGAGTGTGCCCGTATCCGGTTCGCCGAGCAGCAGGCCAGCGCGGCGGAGGTCGGCGTCGACGTCGTGGAGTACCTGGACCACCCGGACGGCATGGTGGAGTACGGGTTGCCGCTGCGTCGGGACATCGCCGCGGTGATCCGCCGCCACCGACCGGAGACCGTGCTGGTGGTCAACCATCGGGAGACCTACGGCGGGATCGCGCTCAACATGGCCGACCACCGCGCGGTGGGTCAGGCCGCCATCGACGCGGTGCGCGACGCGGCGAACCGGTGGGTCTTCCGGGAACTGCTCGACCAGGGGTTGGAGCCGTGGGGCGGCGTACGGTACACCGCCGTGATCTACTCGCCCGAGTCCACCCACGCGGTGGACGTGACCGAGACGTTCGACGCGGGGGTGCGGTCACTCCGCCACCACGCGTCCTACCTGCGGGGACTCGGTGAGGCGGCCGGTGACCCGGAGGTGTTCCTGCGGGAGGCGGCGGAAGCGGTGGCCGAACGTTTCGACGGGCGGCTCGGAGTGCCCTTCGAACTCCTGCCCTGACCGACGGCGCACCTGTCGACGGGCACCGGCGGTGCACCCTTCTGTGGGGTGCACCGCCGGTGGTACGGGGTCGTGTTTCAGCGGGGCGAGTTGCTCAGCGGGATGTCGCGGAGTGCCGGCCAGGCCAGCACCATGCCGACCGCGTAGCAGACGGCGCCCCCGGCCAGGGCGATCCCCCACGACGGCTGCACGCCCAGGTCGAGGTTCAGGTCGAGGAACGGCACCCGGAACTCGCCGGTGACGACCTCGGCCAGCAGGATCAGGCCGAGGCAGAGCGGAACCACGAGCAGCCCACCACCGCCCCAGCGGTGGAAGGTGGCGCCGAGGAGCAGGCCGACGACGAGCCAGGCGAGGAACTCGACGAGGTACTCGGTGAAGATGAGCGGCACCTGCGACGGCGAGGCGAACAGGTGGGGGTCCTGCAGCAACTGCGGCCAGCCGCCCAGGTGGTACAGCAGCCTCTCCGCCTGGTAGCCGAGGGTGAGCAGGACCGCCAGCACCGGGGCGAACAGCAGGATGGTGACGGCTGTGTCCGCGTAGAACCGTCGGCGCGTCCGCCCGTGGACGAGGTAGACCGGGAGGAACTCGTCGACCAGGGCGACCCCGACGAACAGGGCGAACCAGCGGGGGATCGTCGCGGCGACCTCCCACACGCTGCGCTCGAGGGTGCCGAACACCCCGATGCCCAGGGTGATGAGCGTGACCACCAGGTAGAACGCCAGCCAGATCCCGAGGGCGAAGACGACGTTGGCGCCGAGGAGACGACTGGGGAACCTCATGCCTGGCCTCCGGTGTGCGCGGTGAGGTGGATGAAGAGGTCCTGCAGGGTGACCGGTTCGAGTTCGAGGTCCTCCGCACGGGCCCGGGCGCGGTCCTCCTCGCTCAGCGCCCCGTAGACGGTGACCGACTTCGTGCCACCGAGCTGCTTGCTGTCGAGCACGGTGCGCCCGCGGGCGAACGCGTCGACCCGTTCCGCGGGCCCGACGACCGTGACGCCCCGCGACAGCAGCGTGTCGGCCGGTTCGTGCAGGAGCAGACGGCCCCGGTCGAGGATCAGGACCTCCTCGAAGAGCCGGCTCACCTCCTCGATCAGGTGGGTGGCCAGGATGATCGTGCGCGGGTGGGCCAGGTAGTCCTCCAACAGCACGTCGTAGAAGCGCTGCCGGGTGGGCGCGTCCATGCCCAGGTAGGCCTCGTCGAGGATGGTCACCGGAGCTCGGCTGGCCAGCCCGACCACCACACCCAGCGCCGAGCGCTGGCCCTTGGACATCTGCTTGACCGGCTTCTTGCGGTCCAGGCCGAAGTACTCCATCAGTTCGTCGGCCAGGGCCGCGTCCCACTGGGGACGTAGCCACGCGGCGAAGGTGAACGCGTCCTCGGCGTTGCCCAGCTTGATGGCCTCGCCGTTGTCCCGGATCAGACAGATCTCGCGGGTGGCCCGCGGGTTCTCGAAGACCGGCTGGCCGTCGAGCAGGACCGTGCCGCTCGTCGCACGACGGAAGCCGGCGAGCACGGACAACAGACTGGTCTTCCCGGAACCGTTGCGCCCGAGCAGGCCGTAGATCTTCCCGCCCTCCAGGGAGAACGTGACCTCGTCGAGGGCCGTGACGGAGCCGTAGTTCAGCCGTAGGTCCCTCACCTCGATGTTCACCGGCTCTCCTCCTGCGCGACGATCCTGTCGACGATGTCGCGGAGCGGGATCCCGATGACCTTCGCCTCGGCGATCATCGGGTCCACGACCTGCTCGAAAAAGGTCTGTCGCCGGCGTTCCCGCAGCATCTCGCGCGCTGCCGAGCGGACGAACATGCCCACACCTCGTTTCTTGTAGAGCACGCCCTCGTCGACCAGTTGCTGGAAGGCCTTCGCCACCGTTGCCGGGTTGATCCGGTAGTGCGCGGCGAACTGGTTGGTCGACATGACCTGCTCGTCGGCCTTCAACGCCCCGCTCAGCACGTCCGCCCGGATGCGCTCGGCGATCTGGCGGTAGATGGGGCTCCGGTCGTCGAACATGGGTACCTGCTTCGTGGGTTCATTACTTCACTAATGAACCATAGATGCAATGCGGGGGACGGGTCAACGCGTTCGAGGCGATCCGCGGCGCACCCGATGGCGGAACCGCAGGTCAGGACGGTGAACGTGTCATGGGTACGGCTCCCGGGCACGCTGTTGCCCGGGAGCCGTCGGTACCTCGGTCAGGCCCGCTGCAGCCGGGCCTCCCGGGAGTGCAACGCGGCCTGCAACAGGGCGGCCGCCGCCGCCCGCCCGGCTGCCGCGGCTCCGGGCACACCGTGCACCGCGGCGGTGACGATCGCCCCCTCCACCACCAGCAGGAGCTGGTTGGCCAGGGCGCACCCCGCACCGGGACAGGCCCGCTCGGCCAGCTCGGTGAGGAACGCCAGCAGTGCCTCCTTGTGCTGTCGGGTGGCGACGGCGACGGCCGGGGTGACCTCCCCCAGCTCGCCGTGCGCGTTCAGGAACGGACAGCCGCGGAAGCCCGGTTCGGCGAACCAGGAGCCCAACCAGTCGAACACGGCGAGCAGCGCCTCCCGGGGATCGTCGGCGGCCCGGTGCACGTACGCGGCGAGCTCGGCGCGCCACCGCTGGTCACGCCGTCGTAGGTAGGCCGTGACGAGATCCTGTTTGGAGGGGAAGCAGCGGTAGAGGCGCTTGAGGGAGACCCCGGCCGCGGCCTTGATCTCGTCGATGCCCACGGCCTGGAGGCCCCGCTCGTAGAACAGCCGGTCCGCTGCGTCCAGCAGGCGCTCGATCGCTTCCCGGTCGTCCATCAGTCCTTCCTGAGTCCGTGCCGGGTGGGCCTCCCCGAGCCGGGAGCGGTGCCGCTACGGCTCGCGGGCGCCCTCTCCCGGCGCGGAGAGTGCGGATTCCTGGACGGTATCCCCAGGTGGCCGCTACTGCGGGTATCCGCACGCACACGGGGTGTCGCGGCGGGTGGGAAGGAGGGTGTCGAGTCCTCCCGCGGCTCCGCGCAACGTCGGCGTAGCGCGAATCACAGGTGTGCGTCGGGTCATGGGGGCCGGTTGGCGTAGTGCTTTTCCACCCCCGGTGCCCTAGAGTGCGTGGCCGCGACGCCGGAGCCCCACCCGATCAGGGGGGTGCCACACGGCGGCATCGGCGAGGCAGCGGAACGGCACCGATGCCCGGCGAGAAGCATCGCGAACGAATCCATCGAGGGGAGGCGAGAGGAGCCGAGATGGGCGACAGCCTTGTCACGGGGACACCTGGCGCGAAGGAGTTGACCTCGTCGGCGACCAGCGCGGCGGACACCATCGGCACGGACGTCCCGTCCCCGGAGACCCCGACGGCGGACACCCATGCTCGGATCCGCGAGTACCTCGATCGCAACCCGCTGCCCACCCCGTGCCTGGTGATCGACCTGCAGACGGTGCGCGAGCGGTACCACCAGGTGCGCGCCGCCCTGCCCGAGGCGCAGATCTTCTACGCGGTCAAGGCCTGTCCGGCCCCCGAGGTGGTGCGCGAGCTCGTCCGGCTCGGCGCCGCCTTCGACGTGGCCAGCCCGCCGGAGATCGAGCTCTGCCTCGCCGAGGGCGCCCGCCCGGAGAGCATCTCCTACAGCAACCCGATCAAGAAGAAGGCCGACATCGCCCGCGCCTACGAGCTGGGCGTGCGGCTGTTCGCCTTCGACAGCGAGCAGGACCTGGAGCACATCGCCCAGGCGGCGCCCGGCTCCTCGGTGTTCTGCCGCATCCTCGTCGAACCCCGGGGCGCGCTCACCCCGTTCGGACGCAAGTTCGGCTGCGCACCCGCCATGGCCGTCGACCTGTTGCGTCGGGCCCCGGAACTCGGTCTCGACCCGTGTGGGGTGTCGTTCCACGTGGGTTCGCAGCAGACCGACCCCCACGCTTGGGACGTCGGCATCGAGGCCGCGGCGGAGGTGATCACCGCCCTGGCCTCCTCCGGCATCCGGCTCACCATGCTCAACCTCGGTGGTGGTCTCCCCGCCACCTACACCCGTCCGGTGCCGCCGCTGACCGTCTACGGCGCCGCGATCCGCGAGTCGTTGCACCGTCACCTCGGCCCCGACCACCCGCCGATCGCCATCGAGCCCGGCCGGTCCGTGGTGGGGGACGCCGGTCTGATCCGCACCGAGGTGGTGTTGGTCTCCCGCAAGTCCTACGAGGACGACCGTCGCTGGGTGTACCTGGACGTCGGCCGCTACAACGGACTGGCCGAGACCGAGGGCGAGGCCATCACCTACCGGATCGTTACCCCACGGGACGGTGGCCCGGTGGGTCCGGTGGTGCTGGCCGGCCCCACCTGCGACGGGGACGATGTGCTGTACCAGCGCAACGTCTACCATCTGCCGCTGGACCTGCGGGCCGGGGACCGGTTGGACATCCTCAGCGCTGGTGCCTACACCGCCAGTTACGCGTCGGTGTGCTTCAACGGTTTCGGCCCGCTGCCCACCTACTGCATCGACTCCGGTGACTGAGCCCATCGAGGAACCGGCGGGAACCCGTCGGTTCCGGATAGGCTCGAAAACCGGGGCGTGACCCAAACAATCCGTTCCAGGCGCTGCGAGTCCGCCTCGTTCGCTCGACAAGAAATCCCGTGCCTGCCAGAACCCAGGGTGGCGTCTGTCGACGCCTGGGTCGAGGTGGGAAAGCAAGCACGCACGATGGTTGGAGGCTGGTAGATGTCCGATGACCCGGGAGCGGTGCAGACCGTCGGGCTGTTCGCGGGTCAGCACGTGCTGGCCGAGCTGGAGGGGGTCGACGCGGCCCTGCTCGACGATGAGCCGTTCCTCCGTCGCACGCTGGTCGAGGTGCTCGACCGGGCCGACGCGACGGTGTGCGATGTGATCTCCAAGAAGTTCGAGCCGCAGGGTGTCACCGTTCTGGCTCTGCTGTCCGAGTCGCACGCGTCGATCCACACCTACCCCGAGCGGGGGTCGCTGTTCCTCGACGTGTTCACCTGCGGGCACCGGGCCAAGCCGGAGTACGCGGTCGAGCTGTTGACGGAGATACTGCGCCCCACCTCGGCGCACGTGCAGACCATCAGCCGCGGCACCGACCACCCTGTCGCCGCGGCCACCGCGGGCACCCCCGTGGCGAGCTGACTGGGTTACCTGAAGGAGGCGATGTGACCGAGAACGAGAGCGGACGCGTGATCCGCGAACCGCTCGCGCCAGGGATGTACCGGCTCTGGCAGCTGGACGACGTGCTGCACGAGGGCGACACCGCCTACCAGCACGTGGTCATCGCCAAGACCGCCCAGGGCATCTCCCTGTTCTGTGACAACGACCGGCAGAGCACGGAGTTCAGCCAGCTCGTGTACCACGAGGCGCTGATGGTGCCCGCCCTGCTGCTCGCCGACCAGGTCCGCAACGTCCTGGTGGTCGGGTCCAGCGAGGGCGTGGTCTGCCAGATGGCGGTGGAGGCCGGCGCGACCCGGGTCGACCACGTGGACATCGATCGGGAGGCGGTCGAGCTGTGTGCCCGGCTGCTGCCCTACGGCTACACGCCGGAGGAGCTGGAGCGCGCGGTGCGTGGTGAGGGCCCGGTGCGGGTGCACTACACCGACGGCTGGAAGTTCCTGGCCGACGCGGCGAACGGCGACACGCGCTACGACATCGTGCTGGTCGACCTGCCCGACGAGCGGGACGACGAGGAGGCCCAGCACAACCGCCTCTACGGCGTCGAGTTCCTCACGATGTGCAAGGCGGTGCTCGCGCCGGGCGGTGTCGTGGTCTCCCAGGCGGGATGCCAGACCCTGTGGCGCAACAAGACGTTGATCCGCTCCTGGCAGCGTTTCCGCAGCGTCTTCCCGACCGTGGCCTACTACGGCTCCGACGAGCACGAGTGGGCGTACCTGTTCGGTCGGGCCGACGAGGTCGCGGACCCGACGGCGCTGATGATCGAGCGGCTGCCGAAGTGCTCCTACCGGCCGGTGTCCATCGACGCCGAGGCCCTGCGGGGCAACACCGTGCCGCCGTACTCGGTCCGGCACAGCGAGGGCGCCTGACCTGAGGCGACCCCGGTGGGCGCGGATGTTCCGCGTCGTGGGCCGGGAACGGAGCAGGAATCCGGCGGGGCCGGGTGCGGGTGGTTCGCCACCACGCACCCGGCCCTCGCCGTTCCCGGTGTGTTCTCCGCCGTGGTGCGGTCCACCTCCTCGGTGGAGTCGATCGGGTGGGGCCGTGTGTTCCTCGCGGCCGCCGTCCGCCGTTCCGTGCCGGCGCTGGCCGGGCGTCCGATCGAATCCGGTCCGGAGACGGACACCGTTCTGGCAGGCTCACGCGCGGCCGGGAACCCGCGGACGCTCCCCGGCGTCTCACCCCGGCCCATGGGCCACTGACAGGGAGGGCGTGTGCTTCGCGATTTCGGTCTGGGACTACGGCTGCTGGGCCGCGGCTTCGGGATCGTGTTCCGGACCCCACGACTGCTGCTGCTCGGGGCGATCCCGGCCCTGATCACCTCGTTTCTGCTGCTGGGCGGCCTGCTGCTGCTGGGCTGGCACCTGGGGGACATCACCGCCTGGCTCACGCCCTTCGCCGCGGAGTGGGCGGAGGGGCTGCGTACGACCGTGCGGGTGCTCGTCGGCCTCGTGGTGTTCGGCGCGGCGATCCTGATCGGCGTGGTGACCTTCACCACGCTCACGCTGTTGATCGGCGGTCCCTTCTACGAGCACATCGCCGAGACGGTGGAGAACGGCCTCGGTCACCCGGTTCCCGAGGGGCCCTCCTGGTTGCGCTCCCTGGTGCTCGGACTGCGTGACTCGGTGTGGTTGATCCTGCTGTCGGTGCTGACCGGCATTCCGCTGTTCCTGGCCGGTTTCATCCCGGTGGTCGGTCAGACCGTGGTGCCGGTGCTCGGGGTGTGTGTCGGCGGGTGGTTGCTGGCGTTGGAGCTGGTCGGTGTGCCGTTCCAGCGCCGCGGTATGCGGCTGGGGGATCGGCACGACGCACTGCGTCGGCGCCGCGCACTCACCCTGGGGCTGGGGGTGCCCGCCTACCTGCTGTGTGCGATTCCGTTCGCCGCGGTCGTGGTGATGCCCGCGGCGGTGGCGGGCGGCACGCTCCTGGCCCATGAGGCCATGACGTCGCACCCCGCCTACCGGTGAGCCGCCCCCGGACTCCGACCTTCCGGGCAAATCCGATAGAAACGGACACGTGCTGTCAGCTGGGGAACCCGCTCCGTGGTCGCCGCGTTCACCACGTGTGGTGCGACTGCGGGTGACGTCGATCCCCGGACCGGCGACCGGTCGGTCACCTCGGCCGCTCCGGAACGGTTCGCGCCGGGGGCACGGGAGCGGGGGCGACCCCAGGGGAACCGCGATCCTCCCGGTGCCGGTGTCGACGGGTGCCTCCCCCGGATCCGTACGGGAGACGGCACGGGTTCCGGCAGCACAGGGTGTGGCGGTCGACGTGACCGAAGGGCGGCGGCGAGAGGCCCACGCGGTACGGTCACGGCGACCCGGGTCGCGGATGGGCCTTCGTCCGTCCACTTCGGCCGGTGTGGGCGTGATACGGCTCGCAGGGGGTTTCCGTTCCGGTTCCGCCGCCCCCGTTCGGGGCGCGCGGGGGACGTGGAGGAAGTAGGAGGAACCAGGTGGTCTTCAGGAAGATGCTGCGCGCCCTCGGTGTCGGCGGGCCCGCGGTCGACACCGTGCTCGCCAATCCGAACTGCCGCCCGGGCGAGATGCTCACGGGGGAGGTCCGTGTCCAGGGCGGGGACCACGACGTCGAGATCGAGCACATCGCGCTCAGCCTGGTCACCCGGGTCGAGGTGGAGCGCGGCGACAACGAGTTCAACGCCACGACGGAGTTCCAGCGCCTCGTGGTGGCGCCGCGGTTCCACCTGGCCGCCAGGGAGCAGCGGGTCATCCCCTTCCAGTTCCCGGTGCCCTGGGAGGCGCCACTCACCCACGTCCTGGGGCACCCCCTGCACGGCATGCTGATCGGGCTGCACACCGAGCTGGCCGTGGCCCGGGCCGTGGACAAGAGCGACGCGGACCCGGTGGCCATCCACCCGCTGCCCGCCCAGGAGCAGGTGCTGAACGCGTTCGCGCAGCTCGGCTTCCAGTTCCGCTCGGCCGACCTGGAGGCGGGCCAGATCTACGGTGTGCACCAGGAGCTGCCGTTCTACCAGGAGATCGAGTTCCTCCCGCCGCCCGCCTACGCCGGCCGCATCAACGAGGTCGAGCTGACCTTCGTGACCAACCCGCACGAGATCGTCGTGGTGTTGGAGGCCGACAAGCGGCGTGGTCTGTTCCGGTCCGGCGGTGACCAGTTCGGCCGGTTCCACGCCCGCCTGGACGAGGCGATGCACATCGACTGGGTCGGGAACATCAACCAGTGGCTGGCCCAGGTGGCCGACATGTACGCCGCCCCCGGGTTCGCGCCCGGCCACCCGGCGCCCGGGATGCCCCTCGCCCAGCCCGGATACCCCCCACAGGCCTACCCGCCGCCCGCCCACCCCGTGCACGGTGAGCACCACGGCCACCGTGGTCCCGGGATCGGCGGTGTGGTCGCCGGGGCCGCCGCCGGTTTCCTCGGCGGCATGATCATGGGCGAGGTGCTCGACGAGATCGGCGACGCCTTCGAGGGCGAGGAGGAGTGATCCAGCCCGGTGCGGGCGCCGGGTCCCGGAACCCGGCGCCCGCACCGCGTTCCCGGCCCGTGTCGCGGCCACGGAACGGACTGTCGTGACCCGGGGCGGGGGATGCTCCCGGCCCGTCGAGTGCGGGCTCCGCCCGAGGAAGTGGAGGTCCGATGTCGGAATCGGCCGTGCGTGATCTCGACCGGTACACCGACCAGCCCGACGACCGGGTGGTGACCCGGTCCGTCCCTGCCGCCCCCGGGCCGAGCCGTCCGGTCCGGCCACCCGCGCTGCGTCCCGGGGACCGGGTGCGGCTGGTGTCCCCGGCGGGTCCACCCGACCCGGCGGCGGTACGGCGCGGGGTCGAGCTGCTGCGCGGTTGGGGGCTGGAGGTGGAACTCGCCCCGCACGCGCTCGGCCGCCACGGCTACTACGCCGCCCCGGACACCGACCGGCTCGCCGATCTCAACGCCGCCCTGGCCGACCCGGACGTGCGGGCGGTGATCTGCACCCGGGGCGGTTACGGGGTGCAGCGCATCGTCGACGGTCTGGACGTCGAGGCGGTGCGTCGTGACCCCAAGCCGGTGGTCGGGTTCAGCGACATCACCGCGCTGCAGCTGGCGTTGTGGCGGGCCGCCGGGCTGGTCACCGTGCACGGGCCGATGGCGGCCTGGAACGACGACCGCACCGGACCCGATTCCGCCGAGTCGCTGCGGGCCGCGCTGATGACCGACCGGCCGGCGGTGCTGGTGCGTGACCCCGCCGAGCCGGGGGCTGCGGTCGAGGTGCCCGGCCGCGCGGAGGGCAGGTTGCTGGGCGGGAACCTCAGCCTGCTGCACGCCAGCCTGGGCACACCGGACCTTCCGGACCTGCGTGGCGCGATCCTGTTCCTGGAGGAGGTCAACGAGGAGCCGTACCGGATCGACCGCATGCTCACCAACCTGCGTCGCGCCGGGGCGCTCGACGGGATCGCGGGGGTCGCGCTGGGGCAGTTCACCGACTGCACCGACACCCCGGGCACCCAGGTGCTCGAGGAGGTGCTCGCCGACCGGCTCGGCGACCTGGGGGTTCCGGTCCTGGCGGGGCTGCCCGCCGGACACGGTTCCGGACAGCTGACCATCGCCCTGGGGGTGCCGGCCGTGCTGGACACCACCACCGCGACGCTGACCGTGGAGTCGGGGGTGCGGATCTGATCCCGGTTCCTGCGGTGACTGCGCGTCATCACACCGTGGCGTACCGGCCGGATGTTCGTCTCCAGTGACCTTCCACGGACGGTGATCGAAGCTACTCTGTTCAGAGTAGTTGTTGGCTCCATTTCGCGGAGTGTCGAGCAGCTCGTGGGAGCAACTTGGTTGCTGTTCCGGGGTCCATGGTCACGGAGCCCCTACTTGGTGTCATCATCCGTCGCGTGACGACCCGGGGAGTTAACCGCATCGTCGAGCTGGTGAAGCCGCACTGGAAACGTGGCCCCGCGGGTCAGCCGACCCCGCCGGAGCTGTTCCTGCTGCTCTACCGGCTCTGGCTGATCGCGTTCACGTTCAAGGTGCTCGGCGCGTCGTGGGACGTGTCCTGGCACTTCAGGTGGCTGCGTGACGACCTGGCGCCGCCGCACCTGCTGAACTCGGTGGGCACCGTCATCGTGGTGGCCCTGGTGATCATGCACGGCTACACGGGTCTCGGCGTGGACCGGGGCGCGCTGCGGCTGATCCAGTGGGGTACCGGGGTCTTCCTCATCGCGGTGCCGTTGGACCTGATCAACCACCGGATCAACGGCCTGGACATCACGAGCTGGAGCCCGTCGCACTCACTGCTGTACATCGGCACCGCGCTGATGATCGCGGGCATCCTCCGCGCTTGGCACCTGGGTGCACCGCAGACGCGGTACCGCCCGCTCGTGTTCGGTGCGCTGTGGGTGTTCTTCTTGGAGAACGTGTGGTTCCCGGCCCAGCACCAGGAGTACGGCGTGCTGGAGATCGCCTCGTGGGACCGGGGTGACCCCTACGCCGAGCCGATCCTGCTGGAGTTCGCCGCACAGCAGATCGGCCGACCGGTGGACCGGGAGGCCGTGGTGGCCTTCTCGCTGCCCACACCGGACTGGGTGTACCCGATGTGGACCGCGGTGGTCGGTGTGCTGGTGCTGGTGCTGGCCCGCCGCACCGTGGGCTGGCGGTGGACCGCGACCGCGGTGGCCGGCACCTATCTCGGCTACCGGTGCCTCATCTGGCCGCTGCTGGTGGGGACCAACTTCCCGGCGTCCGCCGTGCCGTTCTTCGTGCTGGCCAGCGGTCTGGCCGTGGACCTGGTGTTCCTGATCCGGCTGAAGCCGCTCGTCCGCGCCGTGGTCGGTGCGGTCGTGGTGACCGGGGTGACCTACGCGGCCCTGGCCGCGCAGACCCTGCTGCTGGTGGCGCCGCCGTCCTCGTACCCGTCGGGCGTGGTCGCCGCGGTGCTGCTCGCCGCCCTCTGGTGGGGTGGGGAACGTCTGGTGTCCGGCGACTGGTGGAACCGGTGGCAGGGCACGGAACCGGCGCGGGGGAGCACCTCGGAGAGCACCCCGGAGAACACCTCCGCTCCGGCTGCCGAGGCGACCGGTTCCTGACCGAGCCTGTACGGACGAACCCGACAGCGACACGGGGGCGGGGTGGCCGTTCGGCCACCCCGCCCCCGTGTGTGTCGGTGGTCAGCTGAGTACCGGAATCCGACTGAGCACCACGCCGAGACCGAAGGACAGACCCATCACCGCCACCTCGACCGTGGCCCAACCGAGCAGGGCGGTGCGCCGGTGCTGGGCGATCAACGGCATCAGGCGGAACCGGATGTGTCCGCCGAGCCCGGCCAGCATGACGATGAGCACCAGCTTGAGCACCGCGAGCTGGCCGTAGCCGGTGGTCAGCAGGGCACCGGGCAGTTCGGCACCGGGGGTGAGCGAGATGGTCACCAGGCTGTTGAGGGTGCCGCTGGCCCCGACGGTCACCAGGCAGATCGCGGCCAGCCTGGAGAACCGGGGGATCGCCATGGCCAGCAGTGTCCGGCGGGTGGACAGCAGCGCCACCATCACGGCCAGCCCACCGGTCCACGCGGCCGAGCCCAGCACGTGCAGCTCCATCGCCAGCATCGTGTAGTCGTGCCAGGAACCGGTCACGGCGTGCCCGGTGGTCGGGATCGGCAGCATGCCGAACATGGCGATCCCGATCCGCAGCTCGACGGGCACCTTCTCCCCGTGCCGCACCGCGAGCGAGGCCACCCAGGCGTACACCAGCGCGCACACCGCGGTCAGCAGCAGGCCCTTGCCCGCCCCCACCTGCAGCACGTAGTCGACCACCTGTCCTGGGGTCGGTGCGCTGCCCGGGTGCAGCTCGGCCACCTGCAGGACGAGCGCGGCCAGGGTGCAGGTGGCCCAGGCGAAGGCGGTCGCCACCGCGGCTCGGCGGGCACCGTTCAGCACCGGTTCGCTCAGGTCCGGACGTTCGAAACCGATCAGCTTCGGCAACAGACTCAGGCCGACCGTGACCAGCGCCGCCACGTCGATCAGCACCCGTACCACGGGGAGTCCGAGCCGGACGGCCGTGTCGGGTTGTGGCAGTCCCGGGATCGGGTCGGCCGCGGTGAAGGTGGTACCGGCCAGTGCCGCGGCCACCGCCGACACCACCAGCGCCGCGCCGATCACGTACCGGGCCGGGAGCTCCGTCCTGGTCGCCGTTCGTGCGTTCGCGGTCGCCCCGCCTCCGGTCATCTCCTGCTCCTCCCGTAGACGTCGGGCGTCCCACCATCGGTGTAGGTCGTTCCCGCGCTGCCATGATCCCTGCTGCGGGGGACGAGATGAAGCCACCCCCGGAATCGGGCCCTTCCGGCGACCCGTGTTCCGGACCGCTCCCACCGGTCCCGCACGGTAGCCGGAATGTTTGACTGACCGGGTGAGTGCCACCGCCGTCGATCCGGAACTGGTCGCCGCACTGGCCGGGCTCGCAGGGTCCCTGTCGGGGAGCGGTGGCGAACCGGAGGTGCTGTCGGCGCGCGGTGGTGGCCTGCTGGTGCGGTCCGGGGACGTGGTGGCCAAGGCGCACCCGGCCGACACCGACCGGACGGAACTGGCCGCCCGGGTGCGGGTCGCAACGCACCCCCTGCTCCGTGGCATCCTGCTCCCACCCCTGACCGCGGGAGCGGACGAGCCGGACGCACCGATCCTGCGGGTGCGCGACCGTCTGGTCACGCTCTGGCCGGCCGGACAGCCGCTCGACCCCGCGCAGCCGGGGGCGGTGCCGTGGGCGGAGGCCGGTCGCCTCCTCGCCCGGTTGCACGCCGTCCCACCCGCCGCGGTGAGCGGACCGGCCGAACTACCCCGTGCCGGAGGACCGGCCAGGGTGCGTCGGGCGCTACGGCGACTGGACGAACTGGACGGCGTGCTCGGCGCCGACGAGCGTGCCGCGGTCGAACGCATCCGGGACGCGTGTCGCCACCTGCCGCCGGAAGTGTGTGCGGAGCCCGGCGGGCAGGGCGTCACCGGGGGCGGCGGGGATCGTGAGCTCGCGCCGACGGACGACGGGTGCAGGCCGACGACCCTCGCCCACGGGGACTGGCACCTGGGACAGCTCGTCCGGCCACCGGACGCGTCCCCCACGGGCCTGGTGCTCATCGACGTGGACGATCTCGGGCTCGGGGACCCGGCGTGGGATCTGGCCCGGCCCGCCGCCTGGTACGCCGTCGGTCTGCTGGACCCTCGGGACTGGTGGGCGTTCCTGGAGGCCTATCGGGCGGCAGGTGGTTGTGCGGTGCCGGCGGAGGGAGATCCGTGGCCCGTGCTGGACCTGCCGGCGCGTGCCCTGGTGGTGCAACACGCGGCGCTCGGTGTCCTGGCCTCGTGGCGGGAGCGGCGACCGTTGGACGAGGTGGAACGGAGACTGATCGACGCGTGTCATCGGATCGCGGCCGTGCACGGTTCCTTCTGACGTATTGTGAGTCTCGAAGACCGGCCCGTGTGATCGGGATGGCGGGACGAGGAGACCGAACCCATGCAGTGTCCCAAGTGCCACGGCCTGATGCGGACCTACAACCGCAGCGGCGTGCAGATCGAGCAGTGCGACAACTGCCGCGGGATCTTCCTGGACTACGGCGAGCTCGAGTCGCTGACCCAGCTGGAGAGTCGCATGATGCACCAGGCCCCGCCGCCGGCTCCGCCCGCGGGCTACGCACAGCCCGCCTGGGGTGCCGCGCAGCCGCCGGTGCAGCACCACTACTACCACCACGGGCACCACGGGCACCACGGCCCGCTAGCCCGGCTGTTCTTCTCGTCCTGACCAGGGCGGCCGTCGAGCTGTCCGAGGGGTGCGGGGCCGCTGGCCCCGCACCTCTCGATGTTCCCCGGCCCCGGTGACGCCTCGGTCGGTCGCATCCGTCCGGCTCACGGGGGCGTCGGAGACGGCGAGGCCCCCTCACCGGTGTGGTGAGGGGGCCTCGGGCTCGAGTGTGTGGTCGGGCGGTGCGTGTCAGAGCACGCGGACGCTGCTGGCCTGCAGGCCCTTCGCGCCCTGCGTGACCTCGAACTCCACGCGCTGGTTCTCCTCCAGCGTGCGGAAGCCACGGCCTTCGATCTCCGAGTAGTGCACGAAGATGTCGCCGGCGTCGTGGTCCCGTGCGATGAAGCCGAAGCCCTTGTCCGCGTTGAACCACTTCACAGTGCCCTGGTCCATACCGATTCCTCCGGTGGGTTGGTTACGGGATCCCGCACCGCGCGGGCCCCGGTCGTGCTCCAGATCGCGATTCCCAACACCCCGGAGGGGACCGAGCAAGGCGTCTGCAACTTCAGTTCGTCTCGGATGTTTGCGCATCCTGTCGAACGACGACTACCCCATCCAACCACGGATCGGCCGGTTTCATTCCACCCGTCAGCCTGATGTGCGACCGTGTCTTGGCCACCGGTGCCCGCATCGCAGGTAGCGTGGACCCATCGTCACACCGTTCCACGCCGACGAGGGCGATCTTCCCCCGGACGACCCGGTCAGGGCTCGACGGACGATCCACCTGACCGTGGGGTGGACCCTGCTCGTGCCGCTGCTGTGTGCGGTGCTGCTCAGCCTGTGGCAGGGATGGACGGACATCGGCGCGGCCCTGCTCGGGGCGCTCGGCTGGTTGGTGGCACTGGCGTTGCGGGTACCGGTCGCCGCCGGGGCGATCCGGCTGCGGGACCAGCGGAATGAGCTCACGGTGCTCGGCGCGGTGTCCGGTCCCGCCGACGAGGTGGCACGGTTGGGGCTGGTGCTGGTCGGTGTCGCGGGTCCCTCCGGCGCGCTGTGGGCCGGGTTCGGGTGGGCCCTGGCCGAGCAGGTGTTCACCATGATCAGCGCCGTGAGTCAGGCCGCCCAGCTCGGCCGGCCCGGGGTCAAGGGGCGGCGGGCTTCCGAACTGCTGTTTCTCTACGGCGGGCTCGCCGGTGCCCGCCCCTGGCACCGTGTGATCGAGCGGGTTGCGGCGTTCGCCTTCCACCTCGGGGCCACCCTGCTGCTCGCGACCCAGCCGTGGTGGGTGCTGCTCACCGCCCCTGTTCACGCCGGGTGGAACCTGGCCAGGGTGCGCTGGTCCCGGCGGCACCTGGTGCGGGTCGAACTGGTCGCCGTCGTGACGGGTGGTGCCGTCCTGCTTGCCGGCCTGCTCGTCGCGGGTCTGTTCCGCTGAGCACGGGGCCGGCCGGGTGCGTCTGGCCGGTCGGACGGGTACCCGGTGCGGGACGGTGGGGAGCGGAACCGGGCCCTGGGCGCGGAGACCGAGAGTGCCGGTCGGGCAGCTGAGTCGGCAGTGGGTGGCACGGCGTCGGAAGAAACCCGCCCGACGTGGTGATTCCGGCCCCGTCCCTTCGACTCCTGCGTGGTGTCCGAGGGCGCCGGGCCGGTTCCCGCCGACACGGTTCCGTCACGGACGAGGGAGACGGCGACGATGCGGTTCATGGTGCTGGTCAAGGCGGACGAGCGCAGCGAGGCGGGGCAGATGCCCACCACCGAGGAGCTGGCGGAGATGGGCCGCTACAACGAGGAGCTGGCCCGGGCCGGGGTGCTGCTGGCCGGGGAGGG
>DATCJU010000037.1:0-15950 GCA_036562635.1 Pseudonocardiaceae bacterium | reverse complement strand
GCATCCCGCTGGTGTTCCTGCAGAACATCACCGGCTTCATGGTCGGCCGCGAGTACGAGGCCGGCGGTATCGCCAAGAACGGGGCGAAGATGGTCACCGCGGTGGCCTGCGCACGGGTGCCCAAGTTCACCGTGATCATCGGCGGCTCCTTCGGCGCCGGCAACTACTCGATGTGCGGGCGGGCCTACTCGCCGCGCTTCCTGTGGATGTGGCCCAACGCCCGGATCTCGGTCATGGGCGGGGAACAGGCCGCCTCGGTGCTGGCCACCGTGCGCCGCGACCAGCTGGAGGCCCGCGGGGAGCAGTGGTCGGCCGAGGCCGAGGAGGAGTTCAAGAAGCCGATCCGCGAGCAGTACGAGCGGCAGGGCCACCCCTACTACTCCACCGCCCGGCTGTGGGACGACGGGGTCATCGACCCGATGGACACCCGCACCGTGCTCGGGCTCGCCCTGTCCGCCGCGGCCAACGCGCCGCTGGAACCGATCCGCTACGGCGTCTTCCGGATGTGAGGGGGCTGTTGACCAGCATGTTCGACACCGTTCTGGTCGCCAACCGCGGGGAGATCGCGGTCCGGGTGATCGCGACACTGCGCCGGATGGGCATCCGCTCGGTGGCGGTCTACAGCGATGCCGACGCCGGGGCCCGGCACGTGCGGGAAGCCGATGTGGCGGTGCGGATCGGGCCGGCCGCCGCCCGGGAGAGCTATCTGTCCGTGGAACGGCTTGTCGAGGCGGCCCTGGCCACCGGCGCGCAGGCCGTGCACCCCGGCTACGGCTTCCTGGCCGAGAACACCGCGTTCGCCCGGGCCTGCACCGAGGCCGGTCTGGTGTTCGTCGGCCCGCCTCCCGAGGCCGTCGAGACCATGGGCGACAAGATCCGCGCCAAGCAGACCGTCTCCGCCGCCGGGGTGCCGGTGGTGCCTGGCCGCAACGAGCCCGGACTGACCGACGAGGACCTGGTCGCGGCGGCGGAGGAGATCGGTTACCCGGTGCTGCTCAAGCCGTCGGCCGGCGGCGGTGGCAAGGGGATGCGGCTGGTCACCGAGCCGAGCGCCCTGACCGACGCCATCGCCGCAGCCCGGCGGGAGGCCCGGGCCGCCTTCGGGGACGACACCCTGCTCGTCGAGCGGTTCGTGACCAACCCGCGGCACATCGAGATCCAGGTGCTGGCCGACGCGCACGGCAACGTGATCCACCTGGGCGAACGCGAGTGCAGTCTGCAGCGCCGACACCAGAAGATCGTCGAGGAGGCCCCGTCCCCGCTGCTGGACGAGACCACCCGGGCCCGGATGGGTGCCGCGGCGGTGGCCGCCGCCCGGGCGGTCGGCTACGTCGGCGCCGGCACCGTCGAGTACATCGTGAGCGCCGACCGGCCGGACGAGTTCTTCTTCATGGAGATGAACACCCGGCTGCAGGTCGAGCACCCGGTCACCGAGCTGGTCACCGGCCTGGACCTGGTCGAACAGCAGTTGCGGGTGGCCGCCGGTGAGCCGCTGGGCCTGACCCAGGAGCAGGTGCGCCTGACCGGGCACGCCGTGGAGGCCCGGATCTACGCCGAGGACCCCACGCGGGGTTTCCTGCCCACCGGTGGCCGGGTACTGGCTCTGCGTGAGCCGGACGAACTGGTGCGGGTGGACTCCGGGCTGCAGCCCGGCAGCGTGGTGACCAGCGACTACGACCCCATGCTGGCCAAGTACGTCGCGCACGGCGCCACCCGGGAGGAGGCGCTGCGCCGGCTGCGCGACGCGCTGGGCCGTGCGGTGCTGCTCGGCGTGACCACCAACATCCCGTTCCTGCGGGCACTGCTCGCCGACCCCGACGTGGTGGCCGGCCGGCTGGACACCGGGCTGGTGGAGCGCAAGCTGGACGGCCTGGTCACCACCGAGGTGCCCGACGAGGTCCTGGCGGCGGCCGCCCTGGAACGGCTGCTGGCGCTGGAACCTACCGGCCGGATCGTCGACCCCTGGGACGTGCCCGGGGGCTGGCGCATCGGGGAGCCCGCCTGGGCGACCTGGCGGATCGAGGTCGCCGGCCGGGAGGCGGTCGAGGTGCGGGTCCGGGGACGGGCCGCGGCCGCCGAGGTGGCGATCGGGGACGGCGAGCCGGTTCCCGCGCGGATCGAACGACACGGCGACGAGCTGGCCGTCACCTACGGCGGGCGGATCACCCGGTACGCCTGGGCTCGCGAGGGCGGCCTCACCTGGCTGGGGTCCGGTGGCCGGGCCTGGGCGCTGACCGAGACCGAGCGGCTCGCCGCGGCGCGACACGAGACCACCGCGACCGGCGGCCCGGTCACCAGCCCCATGCCGGGCACGGTGCTGGTCGTGAAGGTGGAGCAGGGCGAGGAGGTCACCGCCGGCCAGCCCCTGCTCATCGTGGAGGCGATGAAGATGGAGCACACCATCACCGCTCCGATCGACGGCGTCGTCTCCGAACTCCACGTACGGGCCGGCCAACAGGTCGGTCTGGACCAACTGCTGGCAGTCGTCGCCCCGACCGGCAACCCCGGTGGGGACTGAGGCAGGGAGCACGTGATGCTGGACCACCGTCTGAGCGAGGAGCACGAGGCCCTCCGCAAGACCGTCGAGGAGTTCGCCCGCGAGGAGGTCGCCCCGGTCATCGGGGAGTTCTACGAGCGTGGCGAATTCCCCTACGAGATCGTGCACAAGATGGGCCGGATGGGACTGTTCGGTCTGCCGTTCCCCGAGGAGTACGGGGGCATGGGCGGTGACTACTTCGCGCTGTGTCTGGCGCTGGAGGAGCTGGCCCGCGTGGACTCGTCGGTGGCGATCACGCTGGAGGCCGGGGTGTCGCTCGGCGCGATGCCCATCTACCGCTTCGGCACTCCCGAGCAGAAGGAACGCTGGCTGCCGCAGCTGTGCGCCGGGGAGAAGCTGGCCGCGTTCGGCCTGACCGAGCCCGGCAGCGGCTCCGACGCGGGCGGTATGCGCACCACGGCCCGCCTGGAGGGCGACGAGTGGGTGATCAACGGGACCAAGGCGTTCATCACCAACTCGGGCACCGACATCACCGCGCTGGTCACCGTGGCCGCGGTGAGCGGGCAGCTGCCGGACGGTCGCAAGGAGTACTCGTCGATCATCGTGCCGACCGGCACCCCCGGTTTCACGGTGTCCAAGAAGTACTCCAAGGTCGGGTGGAACGCCTCCGACACCCGTGAGCTGTCCTTCGACGACTGCCGGGTGCCCGCGGAGAACCTGCTCGGGGAGCGGGGGCGTGGCTACGCCCAGTTCCTGCAGACCCTCGACGAGGGGCGGGTGGCCATCGCCGCGCTGAGCGTGGGCCTGGCCCAGGGCTGTGTGGACGAGTCGGTGCGCTACGCCAAGGAGCGCGAGGCGTTCGGGCACAAGATCGGCCACTACCAGGCGATCCAGTTCAAGATCGCCGACATGGAGGCCCGGGCGCACACCGCCCGGCTGGCCTACTACCACGCGGCGGCCAAGATGCTGCGCGGCGAGCCCTTCAAGAAGGAGGCCGCGATCGCCAAGCTGGTCGCCTCGAACGCGGCGATGGACAACGCCCGGGACGCCACCCAGATCTTCGGTGGCTACGGGTTCATGAACGAGTACCCGGTGGGCCGGTTCTACCGCGACGCCAAGATCCTGGAGATCGGCGAGGGCACCAGCGAGGTGCAGCGCATGCTCATCGCCCGCCAGCTCGGCCTGGGGCGGTGACACCGGGCCGGGGGTGGGTGGTCACCACCCACCCCCAGCCGTCGGGACGCACCGAGCCAACCGGGACCGGTGAGCCGGTTCCGGTGCGTCGGTGCCGGCCCGGTGGTGCTATCCGTCGCCCGCGACCCGGCTCGAACCAGCGGCCCGGGCCAGCTCGGCGGGGTGCGGCTCGGTGCGCTCCTGCTCGCGCCGCAACCGCTCGGCCTCGGCGCCGAGCACCCCGAGCAGCAGCAGGTCGAACAGCAGGCTCCCCACCGCGGTGAACCGGGCCTCGGCGAACTGGAACACCCGGGTCAGCAGGAGGGACACCAGCACCGAGAACTGGAAGGCCCGCAGGGCCTCCCGCCGGTCCCGGCGCAGCTGCCGCATCCCGAGGCCGACGAACACCGCGGACACCACGGTGCCGCACAGCACCCCGACGAACGGCAGCCAGCCCTCCTGCTCCTGGTCGCCGAACTTCGCCGCCGCGGTGATCCCCACCGCGGCCAGCAGGTGCAGCACCAGTACCACGACGACCGTCCGGCGGACCCACGTCGTGCCGGCCAGGCGGTCGAAGCCGCGGCGCAGGGTGCGCCGGGCGTGCTCCAGCAGTGGGGGCAGTGCCACCTCGTCCGCGGGACACGCGGCGAGCAGGGCGGAGGCGGCCGGGGCCGCCGGTTCGCCGTGCGCGACCCCGAGCTGTTCCCGGGCGGTGCGTCGGCGGTGGTCGGACAGCCCGCCGGCCACGCCCTCCACCGCCTGGTCCACGGCGTTGGCCAGGTGTTCGCGCGGATCGAGCGGATGTCGGCGGTGCAGGGCGTGCGCCGCGAGCACCACCGCGGCGAACACCACGTACATGATCGCGGCCGCCGGGGCGTAGAAGTAGTCGTTGTCGCTGGTGACGAACTTGCCGACCTCGTCGATGAACAGCCCGAAACCGATCCCGCCGAGCACGGCGGCCGTCGTCCGGATCGCCGGGCCGACGTACGACAGCAGCAGGAACAGGGCGACCAGCATCAACAGCCCGCCCGGCAGGACGTGCGCGATGTGCAGGCTGCGCCCGCCGATCCGGGGATAACCGGTGAGCGCCAGGAACGCACGGGTGACCAGCACCGTGCTGACCCCAGCCACCACGAACGCGATCAGGTGGGGTTCGGCCTGCGCGTTGCGCACCAGACCAAGGCGGAGCAGCCTCGGTGAACGTCGGTGCATCCTGCCACGCTAGTCCATCCCGGAGCGGTTCACCGCCGCCTCGAGCAGCGCGGATCCGGCCTCGCCGGGCCTGCGGGACGGAACCGGACGTGCCCCACGGTCATCCCACCGCTGGACCACCGTCACGGTGGTCCAGCGCAACGGTGTCGAGTCGGGGAGCGGTGATCGGGTGGAAACGTGGGGGCTTGTCCTGGCACTGGGGTTGGTCACGGTGTTCCTGATGGCGGCCGTGGTGGTACGGAGATGGTTCGAGCGCATGTCGCAGCTCGGTGTCATCAGGCGCGGCGGCGCCGGTGGCCAGTGGGGTGGTGACCTCGGCGGTTCCTTCGACGGCGGCGACGGCGGCAGTTCCGGGGGTGACTCCGGCGGCGGGGGCTGCGGCGGGGAGTGAGCCCGGGGCCCGTCCCGGTGGGTGGGGCGTGTCGGACCGGGGCGGGGCCGGGTCGGCACCGGGACCCGTCGGGGATCGCCCCGCCGAGGGCCGAGATGACGTCACACGCCGGGGCTGCATAAGCTGAGGAACCGGACACAACAGAACATCACGCCGCTGGAGCTCGGACGGGAGAGACCCCGACGACGTGGCGGGGCGCCGAAGGAGCAACCACTCCCCGGAAACTCTCAGGCACCCCTACCGCCCGGGCGAGGCGACTCTGGAAAGCAGGCGACCGACGCCGGTCGCCTCACCCGAGGTGCAAGCCGCGCGGTCGTGCGGCGAAGCTCACAGGTCATCCGACAGAGCGGGGAGACCGGGGCTCGGCCGCGACCGGCTGGCCCCGCTGCACACCTGGCTGCAGTGACGCACCGAGGAGTGACCGTGATCAGCGTCTTCGACCTGTTCAAGATCGGCATCGGCCCGTCGAGCTCGCACACCGTCGGCCCGATGAGAGCCGCCGCCCTGTTCGTCACCGGGATCGACCGGGCCGGACGCCTGACCGAGGTGGCTTCGGTCCACGCCGAGCTGTTCGGGTCCCTGGGGGCCACCGGGCACGGTCACGGCAGCGATCGGGCGGTGCTGCTGGGCCTGCAGGGGGAGGACCCGGAAACGGTCGACACCGACAGCGTGGAGGAGCGGGTCGAGACCGTGCGGCGTACCCGGCGCGTCGCTCTGCTGGGACGGCACGAGATCGACTTCGACCCGGACCGGGACCTGGTGCTGCACCGACGCAGGTCGCTGCCGTTCCACCCCAACGGCATGCGGTTCGTCGCCCGCGACGCCCACGGTGCGGAGGTTGCCGCCCGCACCTACTACTCGGTCGGCGGCGGCTTCGTGGTCGACGAGACCGCCACCGGCACGGACCGGATCAAGGAGGACGACACCCGGGTCGCCTACCCGTTCGGTACCGCGGCCGAGCTGCTCGCCCACACCCGGGTCACCGGACGGCCCATCAGCGACATCATGCTGGCCAACGAGCTGTCCTGGCGCAGCGAGAAGGAGGTCCGCTCCGGGCTGTTGCGCATCTGGGACGTGATGCAGGACTGTGTGCGGCGTGGTTGCGAGCGGGAGGGTGTGCTGCCCGGTGGGCTGAAGGTCAGGCGGCGGGCCGCCGAACTGCACCGCACCCTGACCAGTGAGCACTACGCCACCGACCCGCTACGGGTGATGGACTGGGTCACCCTGTTCGCCCTCGCGGTCAACGAGGAGAACGCGGCCGGTGGGCGTGTGGTCACCGCCCCCACCAACGGCGCCGCCGGGATCGTGCCCGCGGTGCTGCACTACTACCGGCGGTTCGTGCCGGGGGCCGACGACGAGGGCGTGGTGCGTTTCCTGCTCACCGCCGGGGCCATCGGGGTGCTGTTCAAGGAGAACGCCTCCATCTCCGGCGCCGAGGTGGGGTGCCAGGGCGAGGTCGGCTCGGCCTGCTCCATGGCCGCCGCCGGGCTGTGCGAGGTGCTGGGCGGCACCCCGGAACAGGTGGAGAACGCCGCCGAGATCGCCATGGAGCACAACCTGGGGCTGACCTGCGACCCGGTGGGTGGCCTGGTGCAGATCCCGTGCATCGAGCGCAACGCGGTGGCCTCGATCAAGGCGATCACCGCGGCTCGGATGGCGCTGCGCGGCGACGGGCACCACTACGTGTCGTTGGACAAGGTCATCAAGACCATGCGGGAGACCGGTGCCGATATGAAGGTCAAGTACAAGGAGACCGCACGCGGCGGTCTGGCCGTCAACGTCATCGAGTGCTGATCCGGTCCCGCCACACCGGGGCCGCCGTGGGGTGTCGGTCGTCGTGGCGTTCGTCTCGCTGGTGTCCTGGGGTCGGGCGCTCGGCCTGTTGGGGCCGATCCTCGCGGTTCCCGCCGACCCTGCTGGCCAGGTGGTGCCCGTCGACATCGACCCGCGGGCACGGTGGGCCGACACCCTGCTCCGGGAACAGGCGGTGCAGCCGTGACCGAGCCCGACCGGGCGTTCCCCGACCGTCCGCCCGGGCGGGTCAACGTCGCCGGGCGACCAGGTAGCCGGTCGCCAGCCCCAGCACGAACACGCCGCCCAGTGCCGCCCACAGCGGTGTGACGACCTTGGGGACGAAGAACACGATCTCGACCATCTGGCGGTTCTGCAGGATGAAGACCAGTGCGACGGCGAACAGCACCAGAGCCGTGATCGCCTTGCCGGGGACCCGGGTACGTCCGACCCGTCCCGAAGCCATCGAGTGATCGGTCATGTCCGCCTCCTCGCGGGAGAGGTCCGATCGGTGTGTCGCCCCGGTGAGTGATCGGAGGCAGCTCCAGGGGATGCCCACCGGTCGGTCACCCCAAGGCTCGTCCTTCCGGAACCGGACCGGACAGGGCCGAAGGTCCCTGGAACGGGGTTTCCGCTTCCGAAGCGGGAAACACACACCCCGGTGAACCGGTGTCGCCGACCCTGCCCGAACACGCGGCAGCAGCCGGTCGCCCCATGACCTGGGTGAACACCGCGCCGAGAACGGTGGCGCCGACCGGGAGGACGGTCCTTCCGACCCTGGCGGCGGGGCGGCTCCTGACGCCCCTGGACACGTCGGTGATGAGCGTGTCCGCCGCCCCGGTCGTCGAGGACGTGGACACCACCGTCACCCGCCACGTCCCGACCCGTCAGCTCGGCCGGGGCCCGGGTGAGCGGGAGCCCGGCCCTCGTCGGGCGACCTGGTGCGGGTGGTGGGCGGTTCCCACCCGGACGGCCTTGAGCAGGGCTCGTGCCACCACACCGAGCACGAGCAGGTTCACCACCATCTGGGTCATCGTGAGGGCGCGGGTGGCCGTGGTCACCGGTGTGATGTCCCCGAACCCCACCGTGGTGAACACGATCAGGGTGAAGTACAACGCGTCGTTCCGGTCCAGGGGCTCGGTGAAGCTTCCGGGTTGTTCGAGCGACACCAGGTAGTAGGCCCAGGCGTAGAGCAGCAACAGCAGCGGCAGGCCGACCGCGACGGTGTGGATGGCCCGTAGCCGTGGGTGTTCCGACTGCTTGATGGCCCGGATCTGTCGGGCGAGCCCGGTCCAGAGGAGGAGCAGCCCGGCCAGGAGCCAGGGTGTGACCCTGAGGTCCAACGAGTGGTCCAGCGGCGCCAGGTAGTACGCCACCACCATCACGACCGCCAGGGCCGTCGAGCGCAGCAGCAGGAACCCCGTTCGGGCCCGAAAGGCGGTGTCACCGGCCCCGCCGGATCTGTGTGCCATTCGTGCCATTCCCCTCACCCCAGTCATGCCACCGGTCACGTGGACGGTGGGCGTCGACCACCGCCCCAGGGGTTCCCGGTGCGGACACCGGAACCGCCGCGGTGTCCGTGACGGTGGCCGTCCCGGGATGCGTGGCGGTACGCCCCGCGCTGCTGCGGCCGGGGCCGGCGATCGACCCACCCGGCGGTCGTCACCCGGGCGGTCCTTGCGGTGGGCGGAGGCGTCGGAGAGCATTCGGCCCACGGTCACCCCGGCCGTGCCTGTCCCTGCTGCCCCGGGAGGAACGACGTGGCCGCACCTCTGACCAACTGGGCCGGGAACATCACGTTCACCGCGGAGAGCGTGCACCGCCCCGAATCCGTGGAACAGGTGCAGGAGATCGTCACACGGTACGACCGGGTGCACGCCCTGGGCACCGGTCACTCGTTCAACCGGGTCACCGACACCTCCGGAGCCCTGGTGAGCACCGCCGGCCTCCCACGCACCCTGGAGATCGACGCCGAGCGCATGACGGCGTGGGTCGGCGCGGGCTGGCGGCTCGGTGACCTGTGCGTGCAGCTGCGGAAGCGGGGGTTCGCCCTGCACAACCTGCCTTCCCTGCCGCACATCTCCCTGGTCGGGGCGTGTGCCACCGCCACCCACGGGTCGGGACGCGCCAACGGCAGCCTGGCCGCGGCGGTCAACGCTGTCGAGCTGGTCACCGCGGACGGGACCGTGCGGACCGTCCGTCGTGGTTCACCGGAGTTCGACGGGATGGTCGTCTCGCTCGGCGCCCTCGGGATCGTCACCCATCTCGGCCTGGACCTGGTGCCGTCCTTCGACGTCGAGCAGTACGTCCACGAGGATCTCCCCTGGGAACCGGTCCTGGAGGACGCGGGGAACGTCCTCGGTGCCGCCTACAGCGTCAGTGTCTTCACCACCTGGGGCGAGACCAGCCGTCTGTGGGTGAAGCGACGTGTCCGGGACGCCCTGCCGGACCTGGCCTGGACCGGTGCACGTCCCGCCGACAGCCCCCGTCACCCCATCGAGGGCCTGCCGGTCGGGAACTGCACGCCCCAGCTCGGGGAACCCGGGCCCTGGGACGAGCGGTTGCCCCACTTCCGGGCCGAGTTCACCCCCAGTGCCGGCGACGAGCTGCAGTCCGAGTACCTGCTGCCCGTCGCACACGCGGCCCAGGCCCTGGAGGCGCTGCTGCGGATCCGCGCGCACGTCGTGCCCGTGCTGCAGGTCTGCGAGATCCGCGCCGTGGCGGCCGACACCGCCTGGCTCAGCCCCAGCCACGACCGGGACAGCATCGCCGTCCACTTCACCTGGCTGCCGGACGCAGAGGCCGTGGCACGGGCGATCGACCGCGTGGAGGAACACCTGGTCCCGCTCGGCGCCCGCCCGCACTGGGGCAAGGTCTTCCACGTGACACCGGAGGTGCTCCGCGCCGCCTACCCGTGCTGGGACCGGTTCGACGACCTGTTGCGCCGCCTTGACCCGGCGGGCCGGTTCCGCAACGACTTCCTCGACCGTTTCTTCCCGCGCTGAGGGGCCCGTCGGCCGTCCCGGTCAGCGGTGGGCCTCCAGGGCGTGCGCCGAACAGCCACTGGTGCGGCACCTCGTCGATCACCGGGACGTGGCCGTCGGAGTCGTCGCGGTCGGCCCGCCCGCGGTGGTTCCCCGGTGGGACACAGCCGGTGGCGGGGACGACACCGGTGTCAGCTCGCGCCACGGACCACGAGGAACTGGTTCAGGTTGAGCAGTACCAGGATCAGCAGGATCAGCAGCACGACCACCAGGGGCAGCGCCTCCTCCGCCCGCTCCAACAGGGTGGGGGCGGGCAGGGTGGTGCGCGGTGTGGTGGAGGGAGCGTCGGTGCTGTGGGTGTCCTGCGGATCGGGGGTGTGTGTCCGGTTCGTCTCGGACCCGGATGAGGTGCTCATGCTCCCCACCTACCCGATCCGGCCGGGGCGGGGTGCCGCACCTGGCGTCACAACACGTCGAACCACCCGATCAGGTGCAGCACGATGAAGGCCAGCACGGCCACTGTGACCAGGATGATCAGGACCAGGGTCACCAGGTTACCGACCCGGCTGGGCTGCCCCTGGGGGTGTGACACGCCGGAGGTCGACGCCTCTCCCGGCGGGGTGTCCCCCGGGGCGACGCCACCGCCCGGTTCCAGCCCCGGTGTCTTGTCGGGATCGGGGTCGGGGAAGGAGGTCATACCCGGCGGGTACCCGACCCGGGGCCCCGAGCAACGCGGACGCACCCAGGTGTCGTGCTCCGACCACCCGGGTAGTCCCGGAGACGACGAACCCACCGCCCGGGGCGCCCCGCGGAGGCCACAGGGGTTGCGGGCACCGGTCGGAGAAGGGAGCGCCGTGGAACAGCGTGCGGAGGTGCGACCGCCCGGGCCGGGGGAGCACGCCGTCGAGATGCGTGCCGGGAACCGGATCACCCGGGACGACCACGCGGTGTTGTCCGGGAACGGGATCGGGGTGCCGCATCCCGCCGCGGCCCGCCGGGCACGCGTGGTACGGGGAACCTGCGGCCGTCGGCCGGAGTGGATCCCCGTCACCTCCGTTCCCCACGGAGAGGGACCTGGATCCACCGAACCGCTCCATCGGGTGGTACCTGGCGAAGGTGCGGGTCCGGTTGCATGACCAGGCGGAGCGTGGAGGCGGACAGCGGCGAACGGGACGTGACGGACGGGGAGCGACCGACTATGCCGGTACCGACGGGAACACGAGTGGTCGTGGTCACCGGGGCCTCGGCGGGGGTGGGCCGTGCCGTGGTGGACGCCTTCGCCGCCCGCGGCAACGCCGTCGGGTTGATCGCCCGGGGGGAGATGGGCCTGCAGGGAGCCGCCGCCGACGCGATGGAACGTGGGGCCGCCGCCGTGCTGCCCGTGGCGGCCGACGTCTCGAACGCCGACGAGGTGGAGGAGGCGGCCCAGCGGATCGAGGAGGAGCTCGGCCCCATCGGGGTGTGGGTGAACTGTGCCGGGGTGGGGATGTTCGCCCGCAGCTGGGACGTACGGCCGGAGGAGTACCGCAGGGTGCTGGAGGTCAACTACCTGGGCACCGTGCACGGGACCCTCGCGGCACTGGAGCGGATGCGTCCCCGGGGCAGCGGCACGGTGGTCCAGGTCAGCTCGGTCCAGGCCTTCCACGGTGTGCCGCAGCAGGCCGCCTCCTCGGCGGCGGCGCACGCCGTCAAGGGGTTCACCGACACGGTGCGGGCGGAGCTGCGGCAGGAGGGCAGCGCGGTCCGGGTGTCCACGGTGCGGCTGCCCTCGACGAACACCCCCTGGTTCGGGTGGGCGCGGGTCCGGACGGCCCGTCATCCCCGGCCGCTGCCCCCGGTGTACCGACCGGAGGAGGCGGCCCGGGCGGTACTGCTGGCCGCGGACCACGCCCCCCGTGATGTCTGGGTGGACGGTTCCACCGTGCTGACCCGGCTGGCGGACGTGCTGGCCCCCGGGCTCCTGGACGGGTACCTGATCCGGGCGGTGACCCGTGCCTCCGGAGATCTGGTGAGCCCCGAGGGACGGCAGGGCAACCTGGACGCTCCCACGGACGACATCGCCGACTACGGTGCCGAGGGTCGTTTCGACTGGCCCACCCGGCGGCGGAGCTGGTTGCTGGACGCCCAGGCCGGGTTGCGCGGGACGGGGACCCGTCTGGTCGGCACGAGCGTGGGCACCGTGATCGCCGCGGCCGCCCTGCGCAGCGGGGCCGGACTGGTCCGGGTTCGGCAGCGGGCCCGGCGCGTGTTCCGTGACCTGCAGTGGGAGTGGAGCCGACGCCGACACGGCCGCCGGACCGTGCGCAGCGTGGGGGAGGTGCCCGCTCCGCGGCGGGGCACCCACCACGCGAGGAACAACGCCGGGATGGGCTGACCCGGACGCGGGCGTGACGTCGTGGCCGTCAGACCGTGATCGACGCCAGCGCCGTGTCCAGGTCGGTGGGGGCGAGCCCGAAGGTCTGCTCGGTGAGGGTGGAGTCCAGCACGAACGGCCGGGTGAACTGGTACCGCGTGACGCGCAGCTCGCGCAGCATGGGTGAGACGAGGCCGGCGGCCCACAGCACCGGGTAGGGCACGCTCGACAGTTTCGGCTCCGGGGCACCTATCACGCGGGTGAAGCGGGTGGCGATCTCCCGGACGGTCAGTGGTGGGTTCGACGGAACCGGCCACGCCTTCCCCCAGGCGCGTTCGTCCGTCGCCACGGTGACCAGGGTGCGGGCCACGTCCCGGATCGAGGTCCAGGTGTGCGGCACGTCGAGCGGACCCGGTACCCAGGCCCGGGTGCCGGCGCGCAACGGTCGGGCCAGTACGAAGGTGAAGATCGAGTTGTCCTCGATGTAGTCGCTCGCCCGTACCTCGGTCACGCGGATCCGGCCGGCTTGGTGGGCGGCGAGGGCCTCCCGCCACATGTCCGCCCGGAGGCGGAGCTTGGGGTGGGTGGCGGCGAGCGGGGTGTCGGCGGTGATCGGCCCGTCGACCGGGCCGTGTCCGTAGAGGTTGTTCACGGCGGCGAGCACCGCACCGCTGCGCTCGGCGGCGGTGCGCAGCGCCGCGGCCAGGGGCGGCCAGTCGGTGAGCCAGCGGTGGTAGAGCGGGCTGGCGCAGTTGTAGAGCGCGGTCGCACCGTCGGCCAGGTCGCTGAGACGGTCCACGTCGGTGGCGTCGGCGGCCACCCGCTCGATCGTCGGGTGCTCGGGGCCGGCGCCCCGCCGGCTGATGATCCTGACCTGCTCGCCACGCTCGGCGAGTAGGCGCGCGGCGGCGCTGCCGACCGGGCCGGCGCCGACGATCACGTGCAGGGACATCCCTGGTCCTCCTGTCCGGGGGGAGCGGTGCTCTCGTGTCGACCCCATGTTCCCATGGCGCCGTTCTTTTTCAAGAGCACTGCTCTCACAAGAGTGCAGTAGTCTGGATTCATGGCGGAGCGCAGCGCCGGTTCGATCCGGGCCCGGGTGCGGGCCGAGATCACCGAGGAGATCAAGGCGGCGGCCCGCAGGCGCCTGGCCACCGACGGTGCCGACCTGTCACTGCGAGCGGTCGCCCGCGACCTGGGAATGGTCTCCTCGGCGGTCTACCGCTACTTCGCCAGCCGGGACGACCTGCTCACCGCGCTGATCATCGACGCGTACGACGCGATGGGTCGGGCGGCCGAGGAGGCGGACGCCGCCCACGCCGACCGGACCGACGCGCCCGGTCGCTGGCTCGCCGTGGCCCGCGCGATCCGGGCCTGGGCGCTGGCCCGGCCTGCGGAGTACGCCCTGACCTACGGCAGCCCGGTGCCCGGGTACGCAGCACCGAGGGACACCGTCGGCCCGGCCACTCGCACGACCGCGGTGCTCGGCCGCATCCTCGTCGACGCGTACGCCGCCGGACGTGTTGATCCGGAGGCGGGCCCGGACACGCCGCTGCCGCCACCACTGCACGACGAGGTGCACCGGATCGCCGAGCTCGTCGCGCCCGGGGTGCCCGAACCCGTCGTGGCCCGTGGTCTCGTCGCCTGGACCGAGCTGTTCGGTGCGATCAGCTTCGAGCTGTTCGGGCGGTTCGACAACACCATCGACGCCCGGGACGAGTGGTTCGACCACCAGACGCGGATGATGATCGCCTTCCTCGGCCTGCGTTGAACCGCGTCGAGCCTCGCCGTGTCGGTGCTCCCGGACCCGAGCGGGCCCACCGAGCACCCGGGGACGTCAGCGGGAGAACGCACCGGTACCGTCCAGCAGCCCCGGGCCGCGGCCACCACCTGGGACACCGGAACCCCGAGCAGTGCGGGATCGGGGTCGTCGGCGAACGGCTCACCCCGACGAAGCTCGGCCGTGGACAGCGAGATGTGCGGACCCGACTCCGGCGGCCCCCACTGGTCGGCGGTGCAGGTCGAGGCGGGAACCAGCTCGTCCACCGCGCCGGTGAGCGTCACGACCGGGGCCGGCCACGACGGAGCGGCCAGCTGGCCGCGGTGCTCGGGGAACGCACGTCGCAGCACCCGAAGCGCGGGCACCACGACCAGGAGGTCCCCCGGCTTCAGCACCCCGCAGCACCACCATGCGGGGTGTTCCGCTCGTCGACCCGACGTCGGCGGGATCAGGCCTTGTCCCGTAGCTCGTCGCGGAGCTGCGCGAGGGTCCGGGCCAGCAACCGGGACACGTGCATCTGGGACACCCCGACCCGCTTGGCGATCTGGGTCTGCGTCATGTTGCCGAAGAACCGCAACATGAGCACCTTCCGTTCCCGCTCCGGCAGCCGGGCCAGCAGCGGCTGCAACGACTCCCGGTACTCGACCTGCTCCAGCTCGGCGTCGACCTCCCCGAGCGCGTCGCCCAGCGACACCGTGTCGTCGTCCTCCAGCAGCAGGTCGTCCAGGGAGGCACTGCGGTAGGCGTTGGTCGCCTCCAGCCCCTCGTAGACCTCCTCCTTGGAGATCCCCAGGTGCTCGGCCAGCTCACTGGGAGTGGGTGCCCGGCCGAGCTGCTGGGAGAGCTGGCTGGTCGCCGCGTTGATCGACAGGTGCAGCTCCTTGAGCCGGCGCGGCACCCGGACCGACCATCCGGTGTCCCGGAAGTGGCGGCGCACCTCGCCCATGATCGTGGGGACCGCGAAGGACAGGAAGTCCACCCCGCGGTCCGGCTGGAACCGGTCCACCGCGTTGATCAACCCGAGCGTGGCGACCTGGACCAGGTCCTCCTGCGGCTCTCCCCGGTTGCTGAACCGCCTGGCGATGTGCTGGGCCACCGGAAGGTGCTCCGTGACCAGTTTGTCGCGCAGCTCGGCCCGTCGCGGGTCGTCCTCGCTCAGGGCAGCCAGCTCGTGGAACAGCGGCGCCAGGTGGTCGTAGCGGCCCGGGGAACGCGCGTCCGGATCACGTGGTTGCTCCGGCTTGCTCACCCGTCCACCACCCGCTTCTTGACCAGTTCGATCCGCACCACGTGCCCACCGGGCTCAGCGGCCGCGGGCTCCACCGAGGCGGACACCGCGTCGGAGAGCGTGGACAACACCCGCCAGCCGAAGGTGTCCTGGCGCGGGCCCACCCCGTCGGCCGAGAGAACCTCGGCGATCACCCGGATCTCCCCGGGCAGGGTCTGGAACTGGCAACGCAACACCGCCCCGACCGCAGCCAGGTGGATCAGCGTGGTGCACGCCTCGTCCACCGCCATCCGCAGGTCGGAGATCGAGTCCAGGTCGAAGTCCTGGCGCATCGCCAGGTCTCCTGCGACCGCTCTGATCACGGACAACTGCCCAGGGTGGGCGTCGACCCGGATCTCGACTCTCCCGGACGGCTTGGTCGCCTGCTCGTCACTGAGTTCTGGACCTGTCATCTCCCCACACCATCTCCGTCATCGCCTGCCCGCGGGCGCGTTCCGGCGGCGGAGTCGCGAGGACCGGTGGATCTTCTGCCGGTCGGGCC
>DATCJU010000030.1:0-28234 GCA_036562635.1 Pseudonocardiaceae bacterium | reverse complement strand
GGGTGGCCGCCGGGCGGGGTGCCTGCGACATGAAGGGCGGGGTCGCCGCGGTGCTCGGCGCACTGGCCGCCCTGCAGGCCGCCGGGGTGCGGCTGCGTCGCCCGCTGGCCGTGCACACGGTCGTCGGGGAGGAGGACGGCGGGCTGGGGGCGTTCGCCACCCTGCGCCGGGGCCACCGCGGAGACGCGTGTGTGATCGCCGAGCCGACGGCGGGCACGATCATCCCGGCCAACGGCGGGGCCCTGACGTTCCGGCTCGAGGCCCCGGGGTTGGCCACGCACGGTTCCACCCGCACCCGCGGGGTGAACGCGGTGGAGAAGTTGATGCTGGTGCTGGAGGCCCTGCGGGCCCTGGAGGCCCGGCGCAACGCCGAGCCGGACCGACTGTTCGCGCACCTGGACGTGCCGTTCCCGCTGTCGGTGGGCATCGTGCAGGCCGGGGACTGGGCGAGCACCGTGCCCGACCTGGCGGTGGCGGAGGGCCGCTACGGGGTGCGGCTGGGCGAATCGGTGGCCGAGGCGTGCGCCGAGTTCGAACAGGCGGTGGCCGAGGCGTGTGCGGCGGACCCCTGGCTGGCCGAGCACCCGGTGCGGGTGAGCTGGCCGGGTGGGATGTTCGCCAGTGGGCGGCTGCCCGAGGGGCATCCGCTCGCCGACGAGGTGGCCACGGCGGTGGTCGACGCGACCGGTGAGGCCGGACCCGCGGTGCGGGGTGCGCCCTACGGCTCGGACCTGCGGCTCTACACCGCTGCGGGCGTACCCACCCTCCAGTACGGGCCGGGGGACGTGCGCTACGCCCACGCCGCCGACGAACACGTCCCGCTGACCGAGCTGGAACGCTGCGCCCGGGTGTACGCCCTGCTGGCCCTGCGCCGGTGCGGGATGGTCTGACGGTCCGATCGCACGGAGCCCACCGACGGCGCGGCCACCGCCGTCGGCCCGTTCCACGGTCGCGGTACCGGAGTCAGGCGCTGCCCGACCACTCCACGTCAGCCGCGGCGAGCACGCCCGGCCCCGGTAGCCCCACCACGACCGCCCCCGAGCCGGCGGCGGTGGCCTCAGCCACGGTGCGGACAGCAGTGTGATCGCCCCGCGCACCGTCGCCGTGCTGCCCCCGCGACGGCCACTCCCAGGGCAGCAGGACGGCGGTTTCCGCCCGCACCGACAGCAGTTGTCCCGCGGAGAGGACGCCGGAGACCACGGCTCTACCCCGGACCCCGTGGCCGCCCCGTCCGGCGTCCCGCTCCGCAAGACACCCGCCGTACCGGACACCGGTCTCTCCCGCAACGAACGTGCCCGCACCCAATCGACACCTCACTGCCGTGGGAGAGGCCCCGGTGCCACCGGGTGGCCGACCCCCGACGCCAGCCACCCGCTCGTTCGAACAGATGTTCGAACGAGCAGGGCTAGTAAACCGCGGGGACGAAGATCCGTCAAGTCCCGGGATCGGGGGACGGACGAGTCCAGAACGGAGAAGGAATCCCGGACCGCACAACGGAAACGGGGCCCCGGCCGAGCCGGGGCCCCGTCAGTACGACAGGCGCAGCGGATCAGTGCGCGAAGTGGCGGGTGCCGGTCAGGTACATCGGGATACCGGCCGCCTCGGCCGCCGCGATGACCTCGGCGTCCCGCACCGAACCACCCGGCTGCACCACGGCCCGCACCCCGGCGTCCAGCAGCACCTGCAGCCCGTCGGGGAACGGGAAGAACGCGTCGGAGGCCGCCACGGCCCCCCGGGCGCGCTCGCCCGCACGGGTCACCGCCAGCCGCGCCGAGTCCACCCGGTTCACCTGACCCATGCCCACACCGACCGTCGCCCCACGGTGTGCCAGCAGGATCGCGTTGGACTTCACCGCACGGCAGGCCCGCCAGGCGAACACCAGGTCGGCCAGCGTCTGCCCGTCCACCGGGTCGCCGCAGGCCAGCATCCACTTCTCCGGGTCGTCGCCCTCGGCGTCGACGGTGTCCACGGTCTGCACCAGCAGCCCACCGGAGATCGCCCGGATCTCCTTGCCCCCACGCACCGGCGGCTCGGCGACCAGGATGCGGATGTTCTTCTTGCGGGACAGCACCTCCACCGCACCGTCCGCGTAGCCCGGGGCCACGATGACCTCGGTGAACACGTCGCTGACCTGCTCGGCCATCTCCACGGTCACCTCGCGGTTCACCGCGATGACCCCGCCGTAGGCGCTCACCGGGTCACAGGCGTGGGCCTTGCGGTGCGCGTCGGCGACCGCGGCCGGGCCCTCCAGGTCGGACACCGCGATCCCACAGGGGTTGGCGTGCTTGATGATCGCCACGCACGGCGCGTCGTGGTCGTGGGCGGCCCGCCAGGCGGCGTCGGCGTCCACGTAGTTGTTGTAGGACATCTCCTTGCCGTGCAGCTGGCGGGCGTTGGCCAACCCGCCCCGGTCCTGGTCGGAGACGTAGAGCGCGGCCCGCTGGTGCGGGTTCTCGCCGTAGCGCAGCACCGCACCGCGCCGCCAGGTCGCCCCCGTCCACCCAGGGAAACCGGATCCCTCGTCGTCGGGGGCCAGCGTGTCGCCGATCCAGGACGCCACCGCCACGTCGTAGCTGGCAGTGTGCCGGAACGCGGCCGCGGCCAGGGCCCGCCGGTCGGCCAGGGTGAAACCACCGGCCCGTACCTGCTCCAGCACCCAGTCGTACCGGGCCGGGTCCACCACCACCGCCACGTTGGCGTGGTTCTTCGCGGCCGCCCGCACCATGGCGGGTCCACCGATGTCGATCTGCTCGACGCACTCGTCGGGGTCGGCCCCGGAGGCCACGGTCCGCACGAACGGGTAGAGGTTGACCACCAGCAGGTCGAACGGGGCGATGTCCAGCTGCTGCAGCTGCTCGACGTGCTCGGGGCGCCGCACGTCGGCGAGCAGACCGGCGTGCACCCGCGGGTGCAGGGTCTTCACCCGACCGTCCAGGCACTCGGGGAAGCCGGTCAGCTCCTCCACGGGGGTCACCGGCACGCCGGCCTCGGCGATGACGCGGGCCGTCCCGCCAGTGGAGACGATCTCCACACCGGCAGCGTGCAGTCCGGTGGCCAGTTCGAGCAGGCCCGTCTTGTCGGACACGCCGATTAGGGCACGACGGACGGGCCGCCGGGCGTCCGGGGTGGACTGGGTCGCGGTCACGGGATGTTCACCTCTCGTCCGGTCACGGTGCAGCCCTCACGGGCCAGCCGGGCGACGATGTCGACCAGCAGCCGCCGCTCCACCGTCTTGATCCGCTCGTGCAGGCTGTCCTCGGTGTCCCCGGGCTGCACGGCGACGGGCTCCTGGGCCAGGATCGGACCGGTGTCCACTCCCTCGTCGACCAGGTGCACCGTGCAGCCGGTGACCTTGACTCCGTAGGCCATCGCGTCCCGTACCGCATGCGCGCCCGGGAAGGCCGGCAGCAACGCAGGGTGGGTGTTGAGCACCCGGCCGCCGAACCGGGCCAGGAAGGCGGGGCCGAGGATCTTCATGAACCCCGCGGACACGACCAGGTCGGGCTGGTGGGCGGCGGTCGCCTCGGTGAGCGCGGCGTCCCAGGCGGCACGGTCGGCGTGGTCGCGCAACCGCACCACGAAGGTGGGCACCCCGGCGCGCTCGGCGCGTGCCAGCCCCTCGATACCGGTCCGGTCGGCTCCGACCGCCACGACACGGGCGGGATAGTCGGGCCGGGCGGCGGCGTCCAACAGGGCCTGGAGCAGGGTGCCCGACCCGGAGACGAGGGCCACGATCCGTGTCGGCACGGGGAGGCGGAGCTGGTGCGGTGCCGGGCGGACGCCCGAGGTCGAGAGGCTCAGCGTGGTCTCCTGGCGGGGCGATACGCGGACTGTCATCAGGGTAGTTCCTGCGGGGCGGCCCGGTTCGGACAGGGCCACCCCGGTGTGCCGTGGGGCACGCCCCCGGCCCACCCTGCGCATCCTCACCCGCGTCCCCGCGGTGCGCGACCGGAGAACGGGCGCAGGTCAGCGTCCCTCGGGGTTCCGTTCCTGTGCCGTGCGCGCCGAACCGGCCGTGTCGCCCGCCTGCGGCCCGTTCTCCTCCGCGTCATCCTCCGTGTCCTTCCCCTCCCCCTCGGTCCTCGGACCGGCCCCCGCCGGCGCGGAGTCCGCCGGAGCGGGGTCCGGCTGCGCGTCGTTCTCGGCGGAGTCGACGTCGTCCTCGGCCGGCTCGTCGGTCCTCCCCTCCGCGGTGTCCGACGCGGCGTCCTCGCCCGAGGTGTCGTCCGGAGCGGGCTGCGCCGCGGGAGCCGTGGAGGTCCCAGGGGCCTCGGGGTCGGCGGTGTCCCCGGTGGCGGCCGACTCGGGTGGGTTCTCCCCCGTGCCCGGACGGTGGTCGTCCGCCTCGGTTCCGTCCGCACCGGCACCGGACCCGTCACCGGTGTGCTCGTCAGCCTTCCCGACACCGTCCCCGGCATCGGCGGTACCGGTACCGGTACGGTCCTGCGTCCCGTCCGCGGCATCCTCGGTGTCCGTGGTGTCCGTGGTCGCCTGGGCCGGCCGGGACCGCCGCACCCGCCGGGGGCGTGGCCCGCAGAGCCAGACCACCACCGTCGCCGGTAGCCAGATCCAGCCGAACACCGCGGCGGCGACCAGGCCCGGCGGCATGGCGACCGGGTCGAACACGCCGTTTCCCAACCGCCCACCGGCCAGGGTGGTGAGCACGAAGAACACCACCGTGGTCACCACCGCGCCGACACTCACCACACGCCAGCGGGCCCGCGGCAGCCGGTGCACGTCCCGGAAGGCCCAGCCCACCAGCACCCCCACCGCCAGCGGGGCGAGGCAGGCCGTCGCCCACCACCGCTCCTGCGGCACCGAGGGCAGCGCGGCCAGCAGCGGTACCGGGGGCAGCGCACCGAGCTCGGTGTGGAACGGACCGATCACCACGGTGCCGATCTGCAGTCCGGGCCCGGCGGCGAAGGAAGCACCCGCGACCAGCGCGTTGGGCAGGTAGAGCACGGACAGCAACAGCAGACCGAACGCGCTCCCGGTGTCCGGTGCCGTGGCCGCGAACACCTCCCGCACCCGGTTGAGCGAGAGCAGCAGACCGAGCGTGGTGAGCGCCGCGCCGACGGCCAGCAGTCCGGCGACGGCCAGGGCGGCGACCCGGAACCCGAGCAGCGTCGCCGGATGCAGGGTGCGTCGTGCCCGACGCAGCAGACCGCTCCGCCCGGCCACCCCGAGAGTGGCGGCCCCCGCGGCCACCAAGCCACAGCCGAAGAACGCCGTCGCCGGATCCGCGCTCATCGGCCCGTCACCACTCAACCCCGCCAGCACCGCCCCGAAGACGGCGTGCGCCAACGCCATGACGGCCACCACCGGGCCGGCCTCCTCCGGCCGTCGCACCTGCAGCCGGGCAGCGGCGAGCACGGCCGACCGGGCCAGGACCAGCACCACGGCCAGGGTGGGCAGCAGCGGGAGTGCCCCCAACGGGCTACCCCCGATGGAGAGTGGGATGTGGTGCGCGGCCAGCCACACCGGCCCGCTGGCCCGCAACACGGCGGGGATGGAGTAGTCGCCCCCGGGGGCTGCGGACGCCACGCAGGTGACCAGGGTGGCTGCCGCGGTGTATCCCGCGAACAACGGGCCGACCGCGGCGATGAGCAGCGCCCGGACGCGCTCACCCCGCCGATCCGGCTCCGGTTCGAGGGCGCTGTGCGGGACCCCCGGTGGCGTGGTCTGGATCGCGGTCACGTGGTCACCTTCGCACCCGTGCTGATCCACTCGATCGAGGCACGCCGGGACACTTTCGGGTCACGGCACGGGACATCACGCGGACACCGGGCCTGGGCGCACCCCGGGAACGAACACGCCCGGGGCGGTGCCGCGGCACGGCACCGCCCCGGAGAACGCATCGAGCAGAGAGCTCAGCCCTGGCCGGGCTGGCCGACCCCACCCGGCGGCGTGGTGGGGTTGAACTGCTGGGTGCCCTGCGGGCCCGCGCCGAACTGGCCCGGGGCCTGTCCCGGCTGCTGACCGAACTGGCCGAACTGGCCCGGCTGCTGCCCCATGGGCTGGGGGAAACCACCGGACTGCGGGTTCCACCCGCCCGGCTGCGAGTAACCGGCCGGCTTGGGCTGCATCTTGATGACGCCGATCGCGGCGAGGTAGGCGACCACGGCTGCGATGGCCTCCAGCCACCCGAAGATCAGGATCAGCACCCCACCGGCTTCGATATCGCCGTCGGTGGCGAAGGTGCTGAACGTCACCGCCAGGATGGCGCCGACGGAGATGGCCGCCGGCAGGAAGCCCGGCTTGGTGTCACCGGGCAGGATCACCGGCAGCGCCGTCAGGCCACCGATGGCCAGCAGGGTCGGCACCCAGGCGAAGAAGAACCCCTCGTAGAACGAGGTGCTTCCGGTCAACGGGGCGAAGCCCAGGAACAGGATCAGCACGCCGAGGCCGGCCGTCACGAGATAGAGGATCTTCGGCAGGTCGAGTGCACCGGCCGTCGGCTGCCCCGGAACACCGAACTGCTGCTGGGGCTGGCCCGGGGTACCGAACTGCTGCTGTGGAGGCTGCTGGGGCGGCTGCGCCTGGGGCGCGCCGTAGGGCACGGACATGTGGGTCTCCTCCGAAGGCCGCTCGAAGCGTGGTGGCAGCCGAACGCTAACCGATCAGCGGTGGTGGGACGCACACCGGGAGGCACGGGTTCCCTCACGGTCGAGGTATCACTCGTTGTGTCGTGGGGGCAACCCCGACGGTGCGGTCACACTCGGTGTCCGAAGACAGGAGAGGCCGGCCACCGTGTCGGGTGACCGGCCCCACCATAACGGCGAGCGGGAACGCTCAGCCCAACGAGTTCATGATCTCACGCATGAGGGCGGCGGTCTCGCTCGGCGTCTTGCCCACCTTCACCCCGGCGGCCTCCAGGGCCTCCTTCTTGGCCTGGGCGGTGCCGGAGGAACCGGACACGATCGCGCCCGCGTGCCCCATGGTCTTGCCCTCCGGGGCGGTGAAGCCGGCCACGTAGCCCACCACCGGCTTGGTGATGTGCTCCTTGATGTAGGCCGCGGCCCGCTCCTCGGCGTCACCACCGATCTCGCCGATCATGACGATGGCGGCGGTCTCCGGGTCGTCCTCGAAGGCCTGCAGGCAGTCGATGTGGGTGGTGCCGATGATCGGGTCACCACCGATGCCGACGCAGGTGGAGAAGCCGAAGTCCCGCAGCTCGTACATCATCTGGTACGTCAGGGTGCCGGACTTCGAGACCAGACCGATCTTGCCCGGGCCGGTGATGTCGGCCGGGATGATGCCCGCGTTGGACTTGCCGGGCGAGATGATGCCCGGGCAGTTGGGGCCGATGATCCGGGTCTTGTTGCCCTTGTCGCAGGCGTAGGCCCAGAAGGCGGCGGTGTCGTGCACCGGGATGCCCTCGGTGATCACCACGGCCAGCCCGATACCGGCGTCGACGGCCTCGATGACCGCGTCCTTGGCGAACCGCGGCGGCACGAAGATCACCGTGACGTCGGCACCGGTCTTGTCCATGGCCTCGGCCACGCTGGCGAACACCGGCAGCTCGGTGCCGTCGAAGTCGACGGTCTGCCCGGCCTTGCGCGGGTTCACGCCGCCGACGATGTTGGTGCCGGCCTTGAGCATCCGCCGCGTGTGCTTGCTGCCCTCGGACCCGGTCATCCCCTGGACGATGACCTTGCTGTTCTCGGTCAGGAAGATAGCCATTGCTCTCAGGCCCCCTGCGCAGCGAGCTCGGCGGCCTTGCGAGCCGCGCCGTCCATCGTGTCCACCATGGTGACCAGCGGGTGGTTGGCCTCGGCGAGGATCCGCCGGCCCTCGTCGACGTTGTTGCCGTCCAGCCGGACGACCAGCGGCTTGGTGGCCTGGTCACCCAGGATCTCCAGAGCCTGCACGATGCCCTTGGCCACCTGGTCACAGGCGGTGATACCGCCGAAGACGTTGACGAAGACCGACTTCACGTCGGGGTCGCCCAGGATGATCTGCAGGCCGTTGGCCATCACCTCGGCGGAGGCACCACCACCGATGTCCAGGAAGTTGGCCGGCTTCACGCCGCCGAACTCCTCACCGGCGTAGGCCACCACGTCGAGGGTGGACATGACCAGGCCCGCACCGTTGCCGATGATGCCGACCTGACCGTCCAGCTTGACGTAGTTCAGGCCCTTCTCCTTGGCCGCGGCCTCCAGCGGGTTCTCCGCGTTCACGTCGACCAGGTCGGCGTGCGCCTCGTGCCGGAAGGAGGCGTTGTCGTCGAGGGTGACCTTGCCGTCCAGTGCGATGATCTTGTTCTGCGGGTCACGCACCAGCGGGTTGACCTCGACAAGCGTGGCGTCCTCACCGACGAAGGTCTGCCACAGCTTGACGATCACCTCGGCGACCTGGTCGGCCACCTCGGCCGGGAACTTCGCGGCCTCCACGATCTCCCGTGCCTTCGCCTCGTCGACGCCGGTCAGCGGGTCGATCGACACCTTGGCCAGCGCCTCCGGCTTGGTGGCGGCGACCTCCTCGATCTCCATACCGCCCTCGACCGAGGCCATCGCGAGGAAGTTGCGGTTGGCACGGTCGAGCAGGAACGAGAAGTAGTACTCCTCGGCGATGTCGGACGCCGGGGTCACCAGCACCTTGTGCACGGTGTGCCCCTTGATGTCCATGCCGAGGATCGCTTCGGCCTTGGCCTTGGTCTCCTCCGGGGTCTCGGCGAGCTTCACGCCACCGGCCTTGCCACGGCCACCCGTCTTCACCTGGGCCTTGACCACGACGGTCGTGCCGTACTGCTCGGCGGCGTTCCGAGCCTCTTCCGGATTCGTGGCCACGGTGCCCGGCAGCACCGGGACGCCGTAGCTGGCGAAGAGCTCCTTCGCCTGGTACTCGTACAGGTCCACTCGAGTCTCCTGCGACGTCGGTGTCGGACTGGCAAGACCCTATCGACCTGCGAGGACGGAAAAGCCGTTGCACCCGGTGAAGTCCATCACCACCGGGACACGGCACCCCGCCGGGTCAGGTCTTTCCGGACCGATCGGACGGCGGGCGCGGTGGTGTCCGCCTCGTCACACCGGCCGACTCGTCACACCGGCTGGCCGATGTGGTCACGCACCCAGTCCACGATCTCCTGGGTCGGCGTGCCCGGGGTGAACACCTTGGCCACCCCCATCTCCTCCAGTTGAGGGATGTCCTCGTCGGGGATGATGCCACCCCCGAACACCACGACGTCCTCGGCACCCCGCTCCTGGAGCAGCTCGACGACCCTGGCGAACAGGGTCATGTGCGCACCGGAAAGCACGGACAGGCCGACCGCGTCCGCGTCCTCCTGCAGGGCGGTCTCCACGATCTGCTCCGGGGTCTGGTGCAGACCGGTGTAGATGACCTCCATCCCCGCGTCGCGCAGCGCCCTGGCCACCACCTTAGCGCCGCGGTCGTGGCCGTCCAGGCCGGGCTTGGCCACGACGACACGGATCCGACCGCTCATGACTTCCTCCTCCTCCTGCGGGGCATCCGCACCCGGTCGGCCCGCACGTGTCCGGCACCGTGTCCGCGGACCATGTGGGCCTCCTCCCAGCACACTCGTCACGAGCATGTCCACGCTCGTCGAGCGTGCACGATGCAAACGCTCGCTAACAGCGACCGCCAGGCGGAGGGTAGCGCCTCACCCGACCCCTCGGGGAGCGTCCTGCGACATGCGTCGCGCTCCGGTTGCGGCCAGGGCCGCACCGGCCAGCAACGCGACCAGGCACAGCACCGCGGCCCACGCCCCGGGGCCCGGCCGCAGGTCCGCAGCACGACCCACGGTCAGTGGAAGCTCACCCAGACGCACCAGGAGCACCGCGGCTGCACCAAGCAACAACGACACCGCGCGCACCGGACGACTCCGTGGGGCCAACGCGGCGGCGGCCAGGACGGCCACCAGACCGCACGCCAACCCCCAGGAGGCGGTGCGGAACCCCACCCACAGGCCGGGTGCGGTGTAGGTCTCGGAGGTGGCCAGGGGAAGCCCGAACGCCGCGAGCGCCAGCAGGGCCTGCACCACGGACAGTGCCGCCAGTCGACGGTCCACGGCCAGGGCGGTGAGATCGATCTCGTCGCGCTCCACCCCGCCGGCCAGGGCGGCGCAACAGCCGGCGGCCAGTGCCAGGGCCAGGGCCGCTCCTGCCGCCCAGGTGCCGGGGCCGGTGTCGACCCCCGGCAGGTCACTGGCGGTGATCGCGACGTCGAGCGCCCCGACACCGGCCATGGGAACCGCGGTCCAGGCCACGACGAAGGCGGGGCGAACGGTGGCCGCCACCCGCTGGGCCAGCAGCGTGGCCGCCAGCCCACCGACCACCAGCCCGGCCAGCAGGAGCACCCGGAAGGCGTACGCCGGGGGACGCGTGGCGTTCTCGGGGACCTCCAGCTGCGGCAGGACGGCACCGAGTACCGCGGCGACCGCGGTGAGCAGGCCCAGCACCGCGGCAACGGTGTGCAGCCGGTTCTGCTCCGGCAGCACGACCTCGGCCGTCCCGGGTGGCGTGTCGGAGACGGCCGGCCCCTCCGTACGCCCCGCGGGGACGGCCAGTCCCAGCAACGCGCCGGCCGCGACCACCGCGAGCACCGGACCGAGGCTGACGTCCAGGGTCGGGGTGGCCAGTGCCGCCACCACCGGGGGCAGGGCGAGGGCGACCACCCCGAACGCGACGCCCAGCAGCCCACCCCGGGCGGTGGCCGGTTCCGCGGAGCCGGCGGCCAGCGCGGCGAGCAGGGGCACCGCGAGCGCGGTCAGCATGGCGCCGAAGGCGACCAGCATCGGCGCGTCCAGGAACATCTGCGGCCACAGGTACGGGTCGTCGGAGTGGAACGGCGCCTGGAGCAGCCCGGCGGAGGCCAGCACCCCGGCGCACAGGGCGAGGGCCAGCAGCCCCTGCCGTCGGGTGCCGGGCAGTTCGTCGGCCCGGCCGTCCGGTGTCCCGACCGCGTCGGCCCCGGGGACCGCCCGGTCCCGGGACGTCGCACCGAGGGCGGCGAGCACGCCGGCCAGCAGGGTGGCCAGGTGCGAGGCGAGCAGGGCCACCGCACCTCCGGATGCGGGCAGCGGCTCCAGGGTGGTGGGCACCAGCAGTTCGGGGCGCGCGGTGACCGCGGTGTCCACCACGATCTGCAGGTCGCTCAGTGCCCGGCCGGGCGCGAGTACGGCGAGCGCGCCGAGCAGCCCTGCCGCGGCGGCGGTCTGTCCCCCGGTCGCGTACCAGGTCGCCGCCATCACGGGCAGCGCTCCGACCGCGGCCAACAGGGGCCACGAGGTGAACGCCGGTTCCGCTCCCTCCACCACGCCGAGAGCCGGGCCGGCGGTCTGGAGCAGGACCGAGAGCCATGCGGCGACCAGGGCCGCGCGCAACGGAGCGGTCAGCGGGGACCGGGTGTCGTCGAACGGTTGCCCCGGTTCGTGCTCCCGGGCCGGATCGCCTTCCGACACCACGCCGGTGGTCGGGACCGGGTGCTGCTCGTCCGGTCCCTCGTGGGCACGGTACTGGGAACCAGGTCGTGCGGTCACCGGCACGACGCTAGCAACCTCGCCCCGGTCACCGGGACCGACCGGCCCGGGAGATTACCGGGACGGCGGTGCCCCCGAGGGTGAGCGGACCATGACGGTGAGCAACGAAGTTGTCCACCACGCCTCTCGCGCCGCTGACAAGACGTAACAAGAAGAGCGGTTCAGCTCGAGGCTGAACTAACTCAGCGTGACAATGTCGCCTATGTCACATACGGTCGAGTCATGACGAGGTGGGCTTCCCCAGCGGGTGAGGCGGACGGGCGGGCCGCCGGCTGGGGCACGGCCGCGGTCTCGCTGCTGGGCGAGGCGGCCCAGCTCACGGCCGGCACCGTACGCCGTGTCGTGACCCCGCAGGGCCTGCGCGGTCTGGCGGTCGAGGTGGCCTGGCTGGCCGCCCACGCCCTGCTGTACCCGTGGGGTGTCGCGGCCCAGCACCCCCGTCCGTCCCGGTACTACCGGACGGACGCCCTGCCCCCGATGCAACGGAGCCTGCTGATCGCCGACATGGCGGCCGCCACGACTCCGATCGTGTTGGTGCACGGCGCGGCCGACAACCGTTCGGCGTTCGCCCTCCTCGCCCGCGAGCTGCGCAACCGCGGGTTCTTCCTGGTGCACGGGGTGAACTACGGCATGCTGGCCGCGTTCACCGGGGACGTTCCGACGGCCGCCGAGCGGCTCCGTGCGGAGATCGAGCAGGTCTGCGAGATCACCGGGGCCGATCAGGTGCAGGTCGTGGGCCACTCCCTCGGCGGGCTGATCGCCCGGTACTACGTCCAACGGATGGGTGGCGACGAACGGGTGCGCACCCTGGTCACCCTCGGCACGCCGCACCAGGGCACCAGAGCCGCCTACCTGCTCCCCACACGGCTGGTCTGCCAACTGCGCCCCGGGTCGGCCCTGCTCCGCGAACTGGCCGAGCCCGCCCCCGGCTGCCGGACCCGTTTCCTGGTGGTGTGGAGCGAACTGGACCAGGTGGTGGTCCCGCAGGAGAACGCGATCCTGGTGCACCCCGACCTCGAGGTGAAGGTCCACCGTCTCCGTGATGTGGGACATCTGTCCCTGCCGATGCATCCCCGTACTTTGCAACTCATCGTTCAGGAATTCACCCGAACAGACGCACCCGAAAAGGGTGACAAAACCGCCACGACAGGCTGACTTCCCAGGTCAGAGTCACTACAGGTAATTACTCGGCGAGCAGCACCGTGAATTCCCCCGAACGGAAGATTTTTCGCCACGGGATTTGCCCGTTGCGATGAGAAATGGTTACTGTCCCCCGGTCCATTGTCACGGTCCGGTTACAACCAGGACATCGAGTTGGTTACCCCGACCGACTCACCGGGTTCCCCCGCCCGGCGTCCACCGGACTCCCCGAGATGGAAGGGCGAACAGTGGCTCGACACCGCGCCTCCAGCGGTCGGCGGACCTTTTCCGTCCCCCAGACAGCGAGAACCGGTGCCCGCCGCCCAGGCGCACACCGCGCCGACCCGGACCCCTCCGTCCTGCGCAGTCGCATGATGATGGCCGCCGTCGCCACCGGTGCCTTCGTGGCCGCCGGCCAGTCCCTCCCCGCCGGGGCGACCGACGGTCCCACCGACGACGTCGTGCGGTTAGCGAACGTCCAGGGCGTCCGCACCGCGCTCGACAGCATGGGCGGCACCACCCCCACCCCCGATTTCCTCCCCCTCTCCCGCACCGTCGACCCCGGGGTCGAGGTCGCCAAGCTCACCAGGAGCGAACGCACCCGCAAGGAGCAGCAGGCCAAGAAGGAGGAGGCCCAGCGGCCGCGGTTCGTGCGACCGGCGACCGGACGGTTCACCTCCGGCTACGGCGGCCGATGGGGGCAGTTCCACTACGGCGTGGACATCGCCAACCGCATCGGCACCCCCATCTACGCGGTGACCGACGGGGTCGTCATCGAAGCCGGACCGGCCCGCGGATTCGGCCTGTGGGTGAAGATCCGCCACCGGGACGGCACGATCTCGGTCTACGGCCACGTGGACCGCTACCTGGTCCGGGAGGGCCAGCGGGTCAAGGCAGGCCAGCAGATCGCCACCATGGGCAACCGTGGGTTCTCCACCGGGCCCCACCTGCACTTCGAGATCTGGAGCCCGAACGGCAAGAAGATGAACCCCCTGCCCTGGCTCAACGAGCGCGGGATCACGCTCTAGGCGCCCTCGGGCCGGGCCCGCACGGTCCGACCGGTCGGGCCCGGCCCCGCCGGGCGGTCAGAGCTTGGTGAGCGGAACACCCCCGATGAGCATCAACCGGATGGTGCCGGCCGAGCCGAAGTCGATGGTCGCGGTGGCCCGGGCACCGACCCCGTCCGTGGCGATCACCGTGCCCAGACCGTACTTGTCGTGGGTCACCCGGTCCCCCACCTTGAGCTCGATCGCCGGAGCCGAACGCCCCGTGCTGCGCCACCCGCGGAACCCGGTGGTCCGCATCCCACCGGCGGCCACCGCGGCCTGCGCCGAGTCGTCGCCGAACCCACGCCCCGCCCCGGTGTCCCGGCGTCGGCCCCACGAGCTGAGCGCAGCCGGGGCGGACCGTTCCGGCTCCGTCCGGCGCCACTCGATGAGCTCGGCCGGGATCTCGTCGAGGAACCGAGAGGCCGGATTGGTCGTCGGTTGCCCCCACGCCGAGCGCATCAACGCCCGGGACAGGTACAGCCGCCGCCGCGCCCGGGTGATGCCCACGTAGGCCAGCCGACGCTCCTCGGCCAGCTCCGCCGGGTCCCCCAGGGCACGCAGGTGGGGGAACACCCCGTCCTCCCAGCCGGTGCAGAACACCACGGGGAACTCCAGGCCCTTGGCCGTGTGCAGGGTCATCAGCGTGACCACGCCCTCGTCGGAGTCCGGCACCGAGTCCGAGTCGGCCACCAGGGCCACCCGCTCCAGGAACAACGCCAGCGCCCCCGGACCGGAGTCGACGTCCTCACCACCCACCTCGGCGGCGGCCAGATCCTGGGTGAACTCCCGAGCCACGGTCACCAGTTCGTCGAGGTTCTCCAACCTCGAGGCGTCCTGCGGGTCCTCGCTGGCCTCCAGCTCGGCGCGGTAGCCGGTGCGCTCCAGCACCGCCTCCAGCACCTCCGCCACGTCCGCGCCACCGGCGACCAGGCCACGCAACTCGTCCAGCAGGTCGACGAACCCGGCGATGGCCCGCTGGGACCGCGGGTTGAGCAGGGCCACCCGACCCTCGGCCGCGTCCCGCAACGCCGCGGCGAACGAGATGCGCTGCTGCTCGGCGTGCACCGCCACACAGGCCTCGGCCCGTTCACCGATACCGCGCTTGGGCACGTTGAGGATGCGCCGCAGGCTCACCGTGTCATCGGGGTTGTCCAACACCCGCAGGTAGGCCAGGGCGTCCCGGACCTCGCGGCGCTCGTAGAACCGCACCCCACCCACCACGCGGTAGGGCAGGCCCAGGCGGATGAACACCTCCTCGAACACCCGCGACTGGTTGTTGGTGCGGTAGAAGACGGCGATGTCCCCGTTGCGGTACTCCCCGCTGTCCACGAGCCGGTCGATCTCGGCCGCCACGAACGCGGCCTCGTCGTGCTCGTTGTCCGCCACGTAGCCGACGATCGGGTCGCCGTCCCCGGCGTCGGTCCACAACCGCTTGTCCCGGCGGTTGGGGTTGCGGGAGATCACCGCGTTCGCCGCGGACAGGATGGTCTGCGTCGACCGGTAGTTCTGTTCCAGCAGGATCGTCCGCGCGTTCGGGAAGTCCCGCTCGAACTCGACAATGTTGCGGATGGTCGCGCCGCGGAAGGCGTAGATGGACTGGTCGGCGTCGCCCACCACGCACAACTCGGCCGGCGGCACACCGTCGCCCGGCCCCTCCTCCGGGCCGATCAGCTCCCGGACCAACACGTACTGCGCGTGGTTGGTGTCCTGGTACTCGTCGACCAGCACATGCCGGAAGCGGCGCCGGTAGTGCTCGGCCACCTCGGGGAAGGTCTGCAGCAGCTCGACCGTCCGCATGATCAGGTCGTCGAAGTCCAACGCGTTGGCCAGGGCCAGGCGCTGCTGGTAGGCGGCGTAGACCTCGGCGACCCGACGCTCCAGGTCGTTCGTGGCGCGGTCGGCCGCGGTGACCGGGTCGATCAGCTCGTTCTTCAGGTTGGAGATCTGCGCGGCCAGACTGCGCGCCGGGTAGCGCTTGGGGTCCAGGTCCAGTTCCCGGGCCACCAGGGTGATCAGCCGACGCGAGTCGTCGGCGTCGTAGACGGAGAAGTTGGAGTTCAGTCGGGGTTCGCCCTCGCCGACGGCTTCGGAGCGGCCACCGGCCTCCACCAGCCGCTGGAGCTGCTTGGCCTCCCGCCGCAGCAGCCGGACGCACATCGAGTGGAAGGTGGAGACCCACATCGCCGCGGCCCGCGGGCCGACCAGGGCGGACACCCGCTCCTTCATCTCCGCGGCGGCCTTGTTGGTGAACGTGATGGCCAGCACCTGCCCCGGATGCACCCCGTGGGCGGCCAGCAGGTAGGCGATCCGGTGCGTGAGCACCCGGGTCTTGCCCGATCCCGCGCCGGCCACGACCAGCAACGGCGATCCGGTGTGCAGCACGGCCTCGCGCTGCTGCGGGTTCAGCCCCTCCAGCAACGTGTCCGGATCGGTGAGCCGTCCGGAGCCGGGGAGCGGTGCGTCGGGTTCCAGATCGAAGAGGGTGCCCATCGTTCCATCACCGTACCCGCCGGCCCCGTCCCCGCCCCGTCGACGTGACACCCCTGCGGCACCGGGCGGATTCCTGGGAAGTGGGACGGCGCTCGCCCCCTCGGCGGGCCTGTGGCAGACTTGCAGCGTGCGCAGCCGCAGCTACGAGTTTTTCTACGGGTACCGGACTCCGGTGCCCGTGGCTGCCTGAGCACACCGACAGACCACGACCGACGCCCCGGAGTCCACGGACCCCGGGGCGTCGGTCGCTTCGGGATCCGTCGACCCGGGCCTTCACGACGAGCCCGGAGGAATCGATGAGCACCACGGTGGACGGCACCACCTCACCCACTGCGGACACCGACATCGAGAAGCTGCGCGCCGAGATCGATCGGCTGGACGCCGAGATCCTCCGCCTGGTGCAGCGACGCACGGAGGTGGCGCAGGAGATCGGCAGGGCACGGATGGCGGCCGGCGGTCCGCGCATCGTCTACAACCGGGAGATGGACGTGCTGGCCCGCTACCGGGAGCTCGGCCGCGCAGGCCGGGACCTGGCGCTGATCCTGCTCCGCCTGGGCCGCGGCGAACTCGGCCGCTGAGCGCGTGGGCGACCGCGGCCGGACCGGGGCGGCCGCGGGAGCCGGCGCCGGACCCGCCTGCGGACCTGGCTCACCTGTCCGTCTTCGCCGATCCGGCGGGCGGGTCGGGCAGCAGGTCCAGCAGGCGTAACGCCAACTCGATCTGCAACAGCTGTTCCGGCTGCTGCCAGTCGTCCCCCAACAGTGTCGTGATCCGTTCCAGCCGCTGCACGACCGTGTTGACGTGCACGTTCAGCCGTTCCTTCGCCCGGCTGGGGCTGCGGCCGCAGTCCAGGTAGGCCCGCAGGGTGCGCACCAGCTCGGTGCCCCGGCTGGCGTCGTAGTCCAGCACCGGACCGAGGGTGGACCGGACGAACCAGCTCGGGTCGGCCCGGTCGGCCAGCAGCAGGCCGACGAAACCGAGTTCCGCGGCGGAGGCGGCGTCCCCCTGTCGCCCCAGAGTCAGCAGCCCACGCAGGCAGCGCTCGGCCTCACGGTGGGCGCGTGGGATGGCCGAGGGTCCTCGGACCGGGCCCGCCGCACCGGCGGTGACCGGTCGCCGCAGGGCGGCGGACAGCGCACGGGTGCAGCGCCGCGCCAGGGCCCCGGCGTCCTGGCCGGGCACCAGCAGCACCGCCCTCCCCTGGTGCTGCACCCCGAGTCCGCCGAGGGACCGGGCGTGATGCGCCGCGGCCTGCCCCAGCCGCTCCCGGGGCACGTCGGCGCTGGCCACCACCACACAGTGCGCCGCGTCCAGGTTCAGCCCGAGCCGCCGGGCCCGGTCCCGTGCCCCGGGCAGATCCCGCTCGGGCTCGACCAGCAGGTCGGTCAGCAGCTCGCCGCGGACCCGTTCCTCGGCCGCCGCCGCGGTGCGCCGCAGGAGCAACAGCAGGGCGGTGACGATGCCGGCCCGTTCCAGGATGCGCTGGTCGGCGCCGTCCAGGTCCTCCCGCTCGGCGAGCACGACCTCCCCGAGCATCTCCCCTCCGGCCACCGCGGGTACCAGCCAGAAATCGCCGACCCGGTGCGCCCGTACCTCACGTTCCACCCCGCACTCCACCGGTGGCAGGCTCGCGAACACCCGGGACGCGGCACCGACCCCTTCGGCGCTCACCTCGACCAGCGGGACACCTTCGGAATCACGGACCAGCAGCGACCCGCCGAGCACGTCGACCACGGCGTGGGCCAGCTCCTCCATCCCTCCACCGTCGAGCACCACCCCGGCCAGTCGCTCGTGCGCCTCGGCCGCGCGTTCCACGGCGGCGGCGTGGGCACGGATGGCGGTGTTGGCGTCGTCGAGCTCACGGAGCCGCTGGCCGGTCTGGTCCAGCAGCCGGGCACTGTCGATCGCGACCGCGGCGAGCGCAGCCAGTGAGGACAGCAGGGCGACCTCGTCGGGGGTGAACGGCCGCTCGCTGCGGTCGGCGGCGAAGAGCACGCCGATGGTCTGGCCGCTCCCCCCGCCGCTGCCGTGTCCCAGCACCAGCGGCACGCCGAGGATGGCGACCAGCCCCTCCTCGCCCACCGCCTCGTCGATGTCCCTGGTGTGGGCGAAGCGGGTGTCGGCGAAGTAGTCCGCCGTGGCGTAGGGCTGGCAGGTCTGGGCCACCAGCCCGCCGAGCCCGTCCCCCAGCGACAGGCGCACCCGGCGGAACCGCGGCGAGATGGCGCCGTCGGTGACCCGCATGTAGGTGTCCCCGCGCTGCGGGTCGAGCAGGGTCATGTAGGCGACGTCGGTGCCCAGCAGTGCCCGGGCCCGCCGCACGATCGCGTTGAGCGTCGCGTCCAGGTCCCGCAGCGCGGCCAGGTCCCGTGCGGTGTCGAACAGTGCGGTGAGCTCGCGCTCACGCCGGTGCAGCACCTGCAACCGGGTGCGTACCCGCTCGGCGGCCCGGACGGCCTCCTCCAGCAGGGCCAGTTCCGCGGCCGGCAGCCCGGCGGCCACCGCCTCGTGCAGCGGGGCACGCAGCTCGGCCGCGTCGGCGTCCGAGGCCAGCGCGGCGAGCAACCGACGGTACGGCTCCACGGACACGTGGGCATCCTTCCAGGACGAAGGGCCGTGGACCGTGGTCGGATCCGTTGCGGATCGGTCACGGTCCACGGCCTCGGCCGGGCGCTCCGTCAGCTCACGGGGTTGACCGCCGGTGCCGTACCCGGCAGCGGTGCGTCGTCGTCACCGGTGTCCGCGGCCAGGTCACGGCCCCTGGTCTCCGGTGAGAACAGCACCGCGACGACGGTGAGCAACGAGCCGGCGGCCACGTACACCGCGACCGGGACACCGGAGCCGAAGTCCCGCAGCAGCTGGGTGGCGATGATCGGCGCCAGCGAACCGGCCGCGATGGAGGCCAGCTGGTAGCCGATGGACGCACCCGAGTACCGCACCCGGGTACCGAACATCTCGGAGAAGTAGGCCGCCTGCGGCCCGTACATCGCGCCGTGGAAGACCAGTCCGACGCTGATCGCCAGCGCCGTGGCCGGGAAGGACCTGGTGTCCAGCAGGGCGAAGAAGGCGAACGCCCAGACGCCGACGCCCACCGCGCCGATCAGGTACACCGGCCGCCGCCCCACCCGGTCGGACAGCGCACCCCACAGCGGGAGGCACACCACGTGCGCCACCGACCCGATCAACAGGGCGTTGAGCACCATGTCCTGGTCCAGCTCCAGGTGCAGCGTCACGTACGTGATCACGAACGCGGTGATCACGTAGTAGGAGACGTTCTCCGCGAACCTGGCCCCCATGGCCACCAGCACCTCACGCCGGTAACGACGCAGCACCACGAGCATGGGGGGACGCTCCTGACCGGCGGTCCGCTCCGCGGCCCTGCGCTGGGCCTCCAGGAACACCGGAGACTCGTCGACCGCGAGCCGCACCCACAGACCGATCACCACCAGCAGGCCGGAGAGCAGGAACGCGACCCGCCACCCCCAGGACAGGAACGCCGCGTCGGACAGCGTCGCGGAGAGCACGGCCAGCACCGCGGTCGCCAGCAGGTTGCCCGCCGGCACCCCCACCTGCGGCCAGGAGGCCCAGAAGCCGCGTCGCTCCGCCGAGCCGTGCTCGGAGACGATGAGCACGGCACCACCCCACTCGCCGCCGACGGCGAAACCCTGCACCAACCGCAGCGTGACCAACAGGATCGGGGCGAGCACACCGATCTGCTGGTAGGTGGGGAGCAGGCCGATGGCGAAGGTGGCGACGCCCATCGTCATGAGACTGAGCACCAGGAGCTTCTTGCGCCCGAGCCGGTCACCGTAGTGACCGAAGACCAGACCGCCGAGTGGACGGGCCACGAAACCCAGGGCGTAGGTCAGGAACGCCAGCAGGGTGCCGACCAGGGGGTCCTCGGCCGGGAAGAACAGCTTGTTGAACACCAGGGCGGCTGCCGAGCCGTAGAGGAAGAAGTCGTACCACTCCACGGTGGTACCGACCAGACTCGCGCCGACCACTTTCGCGGTGCCGGCCCTGCGGGGTTGGTCAGTGGTGCTCATCGCGCCTCCTTGCGCCGCATCCGGACTGACGGGAGCTGGGGTGGGTGGTCAACTGGCGGTCCATCCGCCGTCCATCACGAAGGAGGTGCCGGTCACCGACTGTGCCTGCGGGCTGCACAGCCAGGCGACGAGATCGGCCACCTCGCCCGGCTCGATCAGGCGCTTGATCGCACTGCGGACGAGCAGCACCTGATCCACCACCTGGTCGGCCGGCACGCCGTGCACCCGGGCCTGTTCGTCGATCTGCCGCTCCACCAGGGCGGTGCGCACGTAGCCGGGGCAGACGCAGTTGCTGGTCACGCCGCGCCCGGCGCCCTCCAGGGCGACGACCTTGGACAGTCCTTCCAGGCCGTGCTTGGCCGCGACGTAGGCGGACTTGAAGGCCGAGGCGCGCAGGCCGTGCACCGAGGAGATGTTGACGATGCGGCCCCAACCACGCCGGTACATGCCGGGCAGCGCGGCCCGGATGATCCGGAACGGCGACTCCAGCATCACCCGCACCATCCGGGCGAAGACGTCGGGCGGGAACGAGTCGACCGGTGCGACGTGTTGGAAGCCGGCGTTGTTGACGACGATGTCGGCGCCCTCGCCGAGGGACGCGGCGGCATCGGGGTCGCCGAGGTCGACCTGCACGGCCTGCCCACCGACCTGGGCCGCGATCCGTTCGGCGCCTGCCTGGTCGCGGTCGGCGACCACCACGACGGCCCCCTGCTCGGCCAGTCGCCGGACGATCGCCGCGCCGATGCCACTGGCCCCACCGGTGACCAGTGCGCGCTTGCCTACCAGGCTCGTGGACGGTTGTTCCATGGGCAGAAAACGTAAAAGTGGTCCACGTCTCAGCCCATGGCTCGACGAGCCATATCGCCCCGCGGTCCGGTGTGGTCCGGACACATGTCGGCGGGGCGTGGCCCGTCCGGCAACGCCCTCGGTGCGCCGTTCGGGCGCACCGAGGGGTCAGTCGAGGGTCACCAGCCGAGTTGCGGCCAGTACGGGGCCAGCGCGGCGCGTACCGCGGCGAGGTCGGCGTCGGTCCGTTCCGGGTGGAGCGCCGAGTCGTCGGGCAGGTAGGCCAGCGGGTCCTCCAGCAGCGTGCCCTCCACGCCGACGAGGCCCTCGACCAGCGAGTGCAGGCACAGTGCGCTGTATCCGCGCAGGTAACCGCCTTCCTGGGTGACCACCAGTCGTCCCTCGGTGAGGTCCGCGGCGGTCCGGGCCGCCCAGGCACCGATCGCCCGGTACCCGGTCGCGGTGATGTTGTGCCGCCCGTTGGGGTCGAACGTGGACCCGTCGAACCCGCTGGCGCACACCAGCAGATCCGGCCGGAAGGCCCGGAGCAGCGGCTCGACCACCTCGGTCAACGCCCGCTCGTAGGCCCGGTCCCCGGCACCGAGTGATAGCTCGACGTTGGCGTTATACCCCGCCCCGGGCCCGGTGCCGATCTCGTCCGGTGCCCCGGTCTGCGGGTGGTTGGCACCCCAGGGGCCGTGTCGCATGTGGAGGGACACGGTCAGCACGTCGGGGTCGGCGTAGAACACCTCCTGGGTGCCGTTGCCGTGGTGCACGTCCCAGTCGACGACCGCCACCCGCAATCCGTCCCTGCGGGCTCGTGCCGCCACCAGGGCCGGGTTGTTGACCAGGCAGTACCCGTCGGCCGCCGCGGGCTGGGCGTGGTGACCGGGTGGCCGCACCAACGCGTACGCCGTGCGGCTGTCCCCGGCCAGCACGGCCTCGACCGCGGCCAGCGAGGTGCCGGCGGCGGCCAGGATGGCGGGCCAGGACCCGGGGCCCACCACGGTGTTGTCCTCGACGGCCACCCGGTCGGGGCCGGAGCACGCCTGCTGCAGGTCGGCCAGGTAGTCGGTCTCGTGCACCATGCCGAGTTCGGCGACCTCGGCCATCCGGCCCTGCCGCCAGCGCAGGTGCCGCGCCACCGGGCCACGGAGCAGTGCGGTGCGGAAGGTGCGCAGCCGAGCCGGGTTCTCCGGGTGCTGCTCGGGAACGTCCAGCCACGGCCAGTTGCCGGCGAGCTCCCACAGACCCGTTCCGGGGTCATGTCCCAGGCACGCGTCGTGCCAGAACACGTCGAGAGTGTTCACCACACAGCGAGCCTAGGCAGGCTGCGACCGGCGCCACGGACGCGGCCCGGACTCAGGGTGGTCTCAGGGAGGTCACCGATGTCCACGAGGCCGTTGTGACGGGCACACTGGCCTCATGGGAGCGGTGGTGCATCTGGTAGCGGTGGTCGTGGCACTGGTCGGTCTGCTGGCCGCACTGGCCCACGACGGGTACCTGGCCCTGCTGGGTTCGGCGGCGCGACGCCGCGCCGGGGGTGAGCCGGTGGCGCAGTACGTGCGCAGCCGGACGGGCATCGCCGTCGCGACCACCGCGGTCACGGTGGTCGCGCTCCTGCTCACCTCGGGTGGTGTCGCCGCCGACGTGCTGGCCGTCCTCGCGGGCGCGGGCGGTGGGCTGACCGCGGCCAGGGCCCTGCAGTCCACCCGGGAGCGGTTCCGCAGCGGCGGCTGAGCGGTCGTCCGACCGGGGACGTCGGACTCCGGCCGGGACGACCCGTCGGGTCGAGTGCGCCGTGCAAGCCGCGGGGCAAGAGCTGAGGCCCCAGTCCCCCCGATCGGGTGGCAGGCGTGTTTCCTTGTGCTACTGCCGCCCATGACACTGCGCCGCCCTCTACGCTCGGTCGCGTGTTGGCCGCCGAGAGTCTGCACGGGGAGGGTGTGGCGCGTGCTCTGGTGGTGGCCGCCCACCCGGACGACATCGATTTCGGCTGCGCGGGCACGGTCGCCGCGTGGGTCGCGGCCGGCATCGAGGTGACCTACTGCGTCTGCACCTCCGGCGAGGCGACGGGCGATCTCGACACACCGCGCGACCGGGTGGCTCGGCAGCGCGAACAGGAGCAGCGGAAGGCCGCCGCCACCCTCGGCGTGCACGAGGTGCTGTTCCTGCACCATCCGGACGGTCGCCTGCAGCCCACCCTGGACCTGCGGCGGGACATCACCCGGGTCATCCGCACGGTCCGGCCGCAGCGCGTGCTCACCTGGTCCCCGGAGATCAACTGGGACCACGTGGTGACCACCCATCCCGATCACCGTGCCTGCGGCGAGGCGACGTTCGCCGCGGTCTACCCCGACGCCCGTAACCCGCACGCGCACCCGGAGCTGCTCGCCGAGGGGCTGCAACCGTGGGTGGTCGACGAACTGTGGCTGGCCGACGGGCCGCTGGAGCGCCGCAACCACGCCGTCGACGTCACCGAGTACCTCACGGCCAGGATGGCGGCCCTGCGTGCGCACGAGTCGCAGGTCGGTCACCTGACCGACCTGGACGACATGATGCGGTCGGTGTTGACGTCCAACGCGCAACGCGCCGGTCTGCCCGAGGGACGCCTGGCAGAACTGTTCCAGGTGGTGCGGATCACCTAGGGAAGGTCCACCGCGGCTGGGGGTGACACGGTCATGGACATCGGCAACGGGCAGGGCGGCGGGCGGACGGACGACCGCCACCGGACACCGGACACGGAGCCCGGCGGGCTACACCAGTTCGACCTGGGCACGGTCCCCGCCTCGGTGACACCACCACGAACCTGGCGACGCGCCGCCTGGTTCACCATCACCTCCTCGGGAGCCGTGCTGTCCGCCCTGACGTTCGCCGCGGTGGTGCTCACCCCCACCCATCCCGGGGGCGTCGTCCCCAAGCCCTCCGGTCATCCCCCGTTCCGTGGCCTGCCCATGGTTCCGAACCAGCCCGTCAGCACGGCACGCCCGGACCTGAGAGGGCTCAGCGTGCCGGAGCCCTCCGTCGGAGGTGCCACCTCCGACGCCGAGGAACACGGAGCGCCGGAGGACCAGCACACGAACGCTCCACCCCCGGGCACCGCGTCGGACCCGGCACCGGGGTCGGCGTACGGCGCCCTCACCCGGCCGCCGGATGCGCCGTCGCAGGCGTACACGTCCTCGGCCCCCACCTCCGGCCCCGCCGCGCAGGTGTCCGTCACGGCCGACGTGCTCGAACAGGCGACCGTCCGCTTCTACACCGCGGTGGCCGACGGGGTCGACGACGCGCGTGTCCTGCTCGGCGCGGAGCTCGGTCAGCAGGTCGGCCTGCTGGAACGGCGGTTCGGCGACGTCACCCGGACCCGGGTACGACAGGTGGAGGTCGACGAGCGCACCAGGACGACGGTGGCGGTGCTCGACGTGGTGCGCCGGGACGGCACCACCACCGTGGAGCGACGCCGACTGCGGTTCACCGAGGGGGACGACCCCAGGGTGGTCGACGAGACACTGCTGTCCCGGGTTCTCCGGTGACCGTCCGCAGCCTCTCGGCGACCGTCCGCCACATGGTCACCACCCGCCCCCGATTACGCCGAGCGAGTGACAAAAGGAACCGTTCACCGCCACGAAATGATGAACCAGCGATGGGTGCTGGCCCAGTACGCCCCCGTCACGGTACGAGTTGCGCTGAACACCGAACGTACGGAGGCAAGTCTGTGGAGCGTTCGACGCGCGGTCACCGGCACCATCCCCGAGCCGGCTCGGTCACCGTCGCCGAACTGATGGAGCGGGTTTCCCATCCCACGCACACGTCCCCAGCCGGGACCGGCCGCACCACGCCACCCCACCGGGAGGCCCCCGCACCCGGGGACGTCGTGGACAGCCCGGAGGAGAGCGACGCTCCCTGCGGTCCCCGTCCCGCCTGTGTCGCCATCGCGACCATGGCCATCCTGCTGCTGTTCGGCTCGGTCGCCGCGGTCGCCACGGTCACCGAGGCCCGGCCCGCGCCGCCGCCCGAGCCGGGTCTCTCCCGGATGCACGAGATCGCCGGCGCCGCCGTGTTCCGACCGGACCTGCTGGACCAACAGCTCGGACACCCGGGAACGCCCACCGGGTCCACCGGTACGGCCCAGCACTCCACCACGGAACAGCCGGACGGTTCCTCACCGGTCGAGCCATCCGGGACCACCGAACAGACCGGTGTGACGGGCCCGGGCACGGGCCCCACGCCGTACGGCACCGACGTGGCGACCACCTCGAACGAGCCCACGGCGCCGACCACCCTGACGTCCGGCGAGCAGTCCGCCACGGTCACGTCCGTCCCGACGACCACCGGCGGGGAGAACCCGCTCGACGTGGTACGCCTGTTCTACGACCTGCTCGACGAGCAGCCCGCCAAGGCGCTCGAGCTGCTGGACCGGGCCCTCCGGGACGCCGACCCGACCGGTTTCGTCACGTCGTGGCAGTCGGTGCGGCAGGTCCGGATCGAGGACGTCCAGGCGCTTCCCGACGGGAGTGTCCTGGTCACCGCCCTGCTGGAACGGATCGACCGCAGCCCGCTCCGGGTCAGGCAACTGGTCTTCGTCAGCACGAACAGGCCGTGGCGGATCATCGACGCCCGGTTGCTGTCGGCCCAGGAGAGTTGAGCCATGACTCTCGCCTGCCCCGTCGTCCGACGGCCGGGCCCCCGACTAGCCCGGACTCCACCCGGCGCTACTCCGAACGGCCCAGGCGGATCGGGCGATTCCGCTGAGCGGGTGGCGGGAGGTACCCCGAGTGCGGTATTGAACAGCCAACGCCCGCCCGTCGTCCGGAGCAGTCTGGGGGAAGCGTGTCGTCACGGCCGGTTCCCTCGCAGCCGCACCGCACGGCGGGGTGGGTGCGGTGGTCGGCCACGCCGGGGAGGGCACGGCCGTGCCTCTCTTCGGGCGGATCAACCGGACCATTTTCCCAGGGGACACCTTCGTCCCGAACGCCACAACGTATCGTGTACGCGAACGTGCTGTCCGTCAGCGGCGTATATCACCCGCTGCGCAGTGCACAGTCCGTTTCCACCGGCGCCTGGACTCGTTCTTCCACGGTGTTGAGCCGATGGAGGAGAGTTGTCTGAGCGTCGTGAGCACCACGGGGAGTCGCCGGTGAGCGACGAGGGTCGCCTGATCGCCGGACGCTACCGGTTGTCGCAGCGCATCGGCAGCGGCGCCATGGGCGTCGTCTGGCGGGCCGAGGACGAGCGCCTGCACCGCACCGTCGCGGTCAAGCAACTCGTCCTGCAGCCGGGGCTGAGCGAGACCGAGTCCAACGAAGCCATCCAGCGCGCGATGCGGGAGGGCCGCATCGCGGCCCGCCTGCACCACCCGAACGCCATCACCGTGTTCGACGTGGTCGAGGAGAACGGCGCGCCGTGCCTGGTGATGGAGTACCTGCCCTCCCGCAGCCTGGCCGCCGTCATGGCCGAACGCGGCCCCCTGCCTCCGGAGGAGGCGGCCCGCATCGGTGCCCACGTGGCGGCCGCGCTGGTGGCGGCACACGAGGCGGGCATTGTCCACCGTGACATCAAGCCGGCCAACGTCCTGCTCGGGGAGAACGGGTCGGTCAAGATCACCGACTTCGGGATCTCCCGGGCCAGCGGCGACGTCACCGTCACCAAGACCGGCATGGTGGCCGGTACCCCCGCCTACCTGGCCCCCGAGGTGGCGTGCGGCAAGGACCCCTCTCCCGCCTCCGACGTGTTCTCCCTCGGCTCCACCCTCTACGCCGCCGTCGAGGGGCGCCCGCCGTTCGGCCTCAACGAGAACACCCTGGCCCTGCTGCACGCCGTGGCGACCGGTCGGGTCCAGCCGCCGCAGCAGGCCGGCCCGCTCACCCCGGTGCTGGCCCGGCTGCTGGCCGCCGATCCCGCCGACCGGCCCACCATGGCCGAGGCGCAGGAGCTGCTGGAGGTGGTCGCCTCCGGCGGCACCGTCCCGGACGTGGTGGGGGCCGAGGCGGAGCCCACCCGGGTCGTGACGAAGGCCAAGCGCGCCGAGTCCGACGCCGAGCCGACCCAGGTGGTCACCCGGCGTTCGGCCGCGGGTGCCAAGGCCGGTACCGCGTCCCGGAAGAACGTCCGCCCCACCAGGTCCGGGAAGCAGGCCGCCGTCGCCGCGGTCGACGCCCCGCCCGAGGAGCAGCGGGGTAGCCGGCCGCTGGTGCTGTCCGGTGTCGCCGTCGCGGTGGTGGGTGCCCTCGGCATCCTGCTGCTGAGCACGAACCTCTCCAGCCCCCCGCCGAGCGAGGACAGCACCACCCCGGTCCACAGCACCCAGGGCAGCACGACGGCGGAGCAGGTGCTTCCGGTCGAGCTGACCAGCAAGCAGGAGGTGGAGCCGACCGACACCGTCCCCGACGCGGTGCCCACCGCCCAGCACACCCAGTCCACCGGTCAGGTCGAGCCGACCACCACCGCCACGGAACACCCCGAGCCGGGCGACCCGGGGCATGTGACGTCCAGCACCACCAAGTCCTCACCGTCCAGGACGACGACGCCCCCGTCGAGCGAGCCCCCCACGACGACCACGGCCACCACGACGAGCGAGAACACGGCGTCGAGCGGCAACAACGGGGCGTCGTGAGCCGAGGGTGATCCGGTGGGCACGCGGAGACGTGATCCGGCCGTACCCGGGGGCTCGTGAGCTCTCCCCACCGCACTCGGACGGAGTCCGCGCCCGACGTCACACGTCACACTCCGGCCAGGACCTCGGGGGAGAAACCGCCGCCGACCCGTCCGTTTCCGTCGGGGACATGGCGCCACGGTTCCTGTGTTCGTTCTCGTTCGTCGGGCAAGCAACGTGGACGACGCCACCCTCGTCCTGAAAGATTGAGGGTGTCCTGGCCGGAGCAGGGGTCACGGTGAGCAACGGCGCCGCAACCGTCGAGGTCACAGAACCACGGGACCCGGCTCGACCGTGTGCCAGGGCGCATGGTTGGCTCAGAGGACGGTGGTTCCGCCCGACTGACCCAGTACAGCGGTGCGAGCCACCCTCTAGGGTGACACCTGACCGTGTCCGTTGGGGCACCGGCGTGGGTACGCCGGTGTCGCCGTGCGAGTGTGACGGGGAGCCGCGGTGAGCGACGAGGGTCGCCTGGTCGCCGGACGCTACCGGCTGTTGCAGCGCCTCGGCAGCGGCGCGATGGGGGTGGTCTGGCAGGCCCACGACGAACGCCTGCACCGCACCGTCGCGGTCAAGC
>DATCJU010000133.1:0-22104 GCA_036562635.1 Pseudonocardiaceae bacterium | reverse complement strand
GACCGACCCACCGGCATCGCCTACATCACGGTCACCCCGGACGGGGAGAACTCGATCGTGGTGTCGCCGGGGGCGAACACGGCGGTGACCCCGGACGACGTGTGCGCCGCCGGGGAGGTGATCCGGACGGCCCGGGTGCTGGCCGCCTCGCTGGAGGTGCCGCTGCCGACGGTGGCGCAGGCGGTGCGGCTGGCCGCGGAGGCCGGGGTCCGGCCGGTGCTGAACCTCTCGCCGGTGGCCGAGCTGGACACCGACGTGCTGGCCGCCCTCGACCCGCTGGTGGTCAACGAGCACGAGGCGGGCTGGCTCGTAGGACGGTCGGGGGAACAGGTGGCCGCCGACCCGGAGCCCGTGGCGGAGCAGCTGCTGGCGCTGGGCCCCGGGTCGGTGGTGGTGACCCTCGGCGAGCGGGGGGCGCTGGTGGCGGACCGGTCCGGCGCGGTGCTGGTGCCCGCGCCCCGGGTGCAGCCGGTGGACACCACGGGTGCCGGGGACGCGTTCGCCGGGGCCCTGGCCGCCCGGCTGGCCGCCGGGGAGGACCTGGTGGCGGCGGCACGGTTCGCGGTGCGCAGTGCCGCGATCTCGGTGACCCGGCAGGGAGCCCAGCCGTCCTACCCGACCCTGCAGGAGGTGCTGTCGTCGTGAAGCGCTCCGGGATCCTGCACGGCGAGCTCAGCGGGGCGCTGGCCCGGCTCGGGCACACCGACCAGGTGGTGGTGGCCGACTGCGGACTGCCCGTTCCGGACGGTCCCCGGGTGGTCGACCTGGCCTTCACCTTCGGGGTGCCACCGTTCCTGACGGTGCTGGACGGACTGCTCGCCGAGCTGGTCGTGGAGTCGGCGGTGGTGGCCGCCGAGATCGACGAGGCGAACCCGGCGTGCGCGGCGGCCGTGGCCGAGCGGCTGCCGGGGGCGCAGCGCGTGCCGCACGAGGAGTTCAAACGGTTGGTGGCCGGGGCGCGGCTGGTGGTGCGTACCGGTGAGGCCACCCCGTACGCCAACGTGCTGTTGCGCTGCGGCGTTCCTTTCTGAGAACTGTTCGGGTCCGGCTCGGGGAGCTCCTCGGATCCGGACACGGACCGAGGGGTCCGCTCCCCGTCGACGGGGAGCGGACCCCTCGTCACATCTCGATGCCGGCGGCGCGCTGCGCCTCGGTGACGTAGGCCATCAGCTCGGGGGACGGACCGCAGCCGGTGCCGGCCTGCAGCTCCTCGCTGCGCTCCTGCCACATCCGCTTCGTGGCCTCCTTCACCTCCTCGTGGCCGCCGTGGAACATCTCCACCAGCTCGGCCCAGCGCCGGGCCAGGGCCTGCACCTCCGGGTCGTCCACCGGGGTGCCGGCCGCGCAGTGTTCCTTCATCTTCTCGATCAGCGGCGGCCACTCGGCCTCCACCGCCTTGATGGTGTCCTCGCCGAGCTCCTCCCGGCGCCGCGCCAGGTAGTCCAGCTGCTCCTGGGTGTAGTAGGACTCGATCATCGACATCGCCTCCAAGGTGTCGAGGAACTGTTCGGTGTCGGGGATGGCCGCGGAGCCGATCTGCTCCAGGAGCAGCCGGACGTGTTCCCGCACGCCCTTCAGGCGCCGGATCTCCGCGTCCAGGTGGTCCAGCTGGCCGCTCAGCAGGTCGTGGAGTGCCCCGAGGTCGTCGGGCGAGCCGGCCAGGATCTCGCGGATCTCCTCCAACGACAGGCCGAGCGAACGCAGCGCCCGCACCCGGTACAGCCGGCGTACGTCCTCCGGCGTGTACCTGCGGTGCCCGGACCAGGTGCGCTCGCTGGGCACGACGAGCCCGATCTCGTCGTAGTGGTGCAGCGTGCGCACCGTCAGTCCGGTGGCTCCGGCCAGTTGCCCCACGCTCCATCGGCGCTCGTCACCGCGGTCCCCGTCCACGTCGTCGACGCTAGGACCTGACGTGACGTGAGGTGCAAGTTCGGCCGACGGACCGGTGCGGTCGTCGGCGGCGTGCCGGTGCGCGAAGGATTGGTCCCTCGTGGGGGCAGCGCGTGGCCCCGTGGGCGGCTATGGTCTGGACCATGGTGGCGGATCGGCTCATTGGTGTTGGTGTCAGCCCTGGTCAGGCGGTCGGACCCGTGGTGCGGGTGAGTGATCCTGTGCCCGAGCCCGCCGCAGAACCGGCTCCGGAGGACCTGGAGGCCGAGGCCGCACGCATCCAGCCCGCCGCCGAGGTGGTCGCCGAGCAACTGCGCCGGCTGGCCGCCGCGGCCACCGGTGACGTGCGGTCGGTCCTGGAGACCACGGCGCTCATGGCGGTCGATCCGTCCCTGGTCCGGGAGGCCGAACAACTGGTGCGGACCCGGTCGCTGCCCGCACCCCGCGCGGTGTACGAGGCGGCCGGTGGGATCACCGCGGCACTGGAGGCCGCCGGTGGCTATCTCGCCGAGCGGGTGCGGGACGTGGAGGACGTGCGGGACCGGGTGGTGGCCGAACTGCTCGGCATCGACCCGCCCGGCGTGCCCGAGCTGACCGGCCCCAGCGTGCTGGTGGCCCGCGACCTGGCTCCGGCCGACACCGCCGCCCTGGACCCGGACCTGGTGCTGGCCCTGGTCACCGAGGAGGGGGGACCGACCAGCCACACGGCGATCCTGGCCCGTTCCCTGGGCATCCCGGCCGTCGTGGCCTGTCGGGGCGTGCTCGACCTGGGGGCCGAGCGACTCTCGGTGGACGGGGACACCGGCGTGGTGGAACGGGTGCCCAGCTCGGTGCCGACCCGGGCTGCCACCCGTGACGACCAGCAGCAGTGGTCCGGGGAGGGCGGCACCCGGGACGGGGTGCGGGTGCCCCTGCTGGCCAACGTGGGCAAGCCCGAGGAGGCCCGGTCGGCGGTCGAGGCGGGTGCGGAGGGCGTCGGGTTGTTCCGCACCGAGTTCTGCTACCTGTCCGCCCCCACCGAGCCGGGGGTCGACGAGCAGCGGGCGGCGTACGCCCAGGTCCTGCGGGCGTTCGCCGGGAAGCGGGTGATCGTGCGGACCCTGGACTCCGGGGCGGACAAGCCGCTGCCGTTCCTCGGTACCGAGGCGGAACCCAACCCGGCGCTGGGGGTACGGGGCATCAGGTTGTCCCGCCGGCTGACCGGGGTGCTGGACCGGCAGCTGGAGGCGATCGCCGCGGCGGCGGCCGACAGCGGTGCCGACGTCTCGGTGATGGCGCCGATGGTCGCCACACCCGAGGAGGCCGCCTGGTTCGCCGCCCGGGTCCGGGCCGCGGGTCTGCCCCGTGCCGGGGTGATGATCGAGGTGCCGGCGGCGGCGCTGCTGGCCGAGGAGGTGCTGGCGGCGGTGGACTTCGCCAGCCTGGGCACCAACGATCTCGCCCAGTACCTGTTCGCCGCCGACCGTCAGCTCGGGGCGGTGGCCGCGCTCAACGACCCCTGGCAGCCGGGACTGCTCCGGGTGGTGGAGCTGGTGGGGCGGGCCGGCGCCGAGACGGGCAGGCCGGTGGGGGTGTGCGGTGAGGCCGCCGCGGACCCGTTGCTGGCCTGTGTCCTGGTCGGCCTGGGGGTGAACAGCCTGTCCATGAACCCGGTGGCCCTGTCCCGGGTCGGCGCCATGCTCGCCACCGTCTCCCTGGACCAGTGCCAGGACGCCGCGCACGCCGCCAGGTCCGCCGACGATCCCGCGACGGCCCGGGCCGCGGCGCGGGCCGTGCTCGGCACGGTGTCCTGAGCGGAACGGACGTACGGGCCCGGGCCGGGCGAGCGGCCCGGGCTCACTCGTCCCGGACCACCCGCCAGGGGTACTGGATGGTTCTGCGGCCCAGCCGCACCAGGGTGCGTGGCCGGGTCACCACCAGGTTGCTGCCGCGCAACTCGCCCCGCACCACCACGTGCAGCTCCCCGGCCCGGGGCGCCCCGTCGGCGCGGTTGCGCACCGAGGAGCCGGACGCCGACACCTCGTGTGTGCTCGCGGTCGCCCCGGGCGGCAGCAGGATCCGCACGTTGCTGAACGAGGCGTCTACTTCGATGGTGACCACGGGGTGCCGGATGTCGGCCTGGGTGAGATCCAGCACGTGGTTGCAGAACGCCCCGCGCAACACCACTCGGCGGGGCACCACCCAGTGCCCGGTGCGAACCACCGAGCTGCCCGAGTTGTTCAGCTCCACGGTCTCCGGGGGAGCGAACTGCTGGGTGAGCTCCTCCCGGTTGACCAGGCCGGGAAGGTCGATCAGGACGGAGTTCAGCTCGGCCCGGGTGGTGGCGGCCAGTGCCGCGTCCGCTCGCCGGGTGAACTCGTCGAGGTCGAGCAGCCCACGCCCGGTGGCCTTCTGCAGCAGTTCCACCACGTGTTCCCGTTCGGCGTCGGAGACACGCAGGTCGCGTGGGGAGATCGGTGCGGGGGTGCCGGCGTTCGCCGTGGTCGGCGCCGGGGAGGCCGGTGCGGGCGGGCTCGACGGGGGCGGCTGCTCCGACACCGCGCCGTCCGGGGCCGGGGCCACCCGGTCCGCCGCAGCGGGTTCGGCCGGGGAGGACGGCTCGTGGTGTGCGCCCTGCTGCTGATCGGTCATACGCCGCCCCCCTCGGCTCGTCCGGCACGGGTGTGCCTCGATGGTGCCGTCATCGTGTGCCCGCCTCCCCGGGTTCGACGTCCAGCCCGTGTTCGATCGCGTACCGGGTCAGCTCCACCCGGTTGTGCAGCTGGAGCTTGCGCAGTGTGGACTGCACGTGGTTCTCCACGGTGCGGTGCGAGATCACCAGGCGCTTGGCGATCTGTCGGGCCGTGAGTCCCTTGGCGACCAGGCGCAGCACCTCCGTCTCCCGCTCGGTCAGTCGGGGGGTGCGGCGCTCGGAGTCCGGGGCGGCGGCCATGCGGCGGTACTCGCCGAGCACCAGCCCGGCCAGGCCGGCGGTGAACACCGCGTCGCCCGCCGCGGTGCGTCGCACCGCGTCCACCAGTTCCTCCACCGAGGCTGACTTGACCAGGTAGCCGGAGGCGCCGGCCTTGACCGCCTCCAGCACGTCGCTGTGCTCGCCGCTGGCCGAGAGCACCAGTACCCGGGTCCGGTCCAGTTCGGTGGTGATCCGGCGGATGGCCTCCACCCCGGAGGCGCCGGCCAGGTTCAGGTCCATGAGGACCACGCTGGGGCGTACGGCACGGGCGATGCGTACCGCGGATTCGACGTCACCGGCGGTGCCGACGACCTCGTACCCGCGTTCGGTGAGGTCCCGGGCCACCCCGTCCCGCCAGATGGGGTGGTCGTCGACCACCATCACCGTCACCTGCTCGCTCATCGCGCCGCCCCCTTGCGCCGGCCTCGCTGCGCGGCGGGGCGTGGCAGTCGGAACTCCCACTCCACGCCCTCGCCTGGCTCGCTCAGCAGGATGGCACGTCCGCCGAGATCTGTGATCCGGCCTCGGATGGAACGGGACACTCCCATCCGGCCTTCGGCCTCGGCGGCGTCCAGCCGGCCCGGCGGGATGCCCGGGCCGTCGTCGCGGACGCTCAGCACCACCTCGTCGCCCAGGTCCTCCAGCAACACCCATGCCCGGGCGTCGGGTCCGGCGTGTTTCTCCACGTTCGCCAGGGCTTCCTTGACCACCGCGCACAGCTCGTCCACGACACCGGCGGGCAGCGGAACCGGGGTGGCCGGTACCGAGACCTGGAACCGGGAGGACGCCAGGACCTGCAGTCTGGGGCAGAGGTCCACCTCGTCGTCCGCGTCCGAGGTCCCCGGGGGGTCGCTGGGGGCGCTGGCCACCAGGGCGCGCAGGGCGACCTCCTGCTCCCCGGCCAGTCGGGCCAGTTCGGCGGCTTCCCCGCCCAGCTCGGCGCCGCGGCGCCGGACGCGGGCGAGCACCTGCAGCACGCTGTCGTGCACCGCGCGGGCGAGCCGCTCCCGTTCCGCACTGGCGGCCTCCGCCCGGAGTGCCCGGGCCACCTGCTCGGCGGAGTGTCGGGCGGTGCTGGCGGCCAGGCCGACCACGAAGCCCACGCCGAGCAGCAGCATGGTGTCCCGGGCGATGTCCGTGTTGAAGTACCCGCGCACCAGGTAGCTGGACAGCGCGACCGCCCCACCGACGAGCGTGCCGGCGAAGTGCCCGCCCAGTACTCCGGCGGCCACCACGCATCCGGGCGCCCAGATCGTGGTGACCAGTGGAGCGGGGCGGGTGAGCTGCTCGGGACTGAGCACGAACGCGCTCAGCGAGATCAGCACGTTGGTGAGCACCACGTCGGTGACCACCACGGCGGGCCTCCGCCCTGAGTCCCGGCTGTAGCAGTAGATGACCACGACGGTCCACACGGTCATCACGCCCAGGACGACCCAGCCGAGCCAGGGGCGGACGTAGTCCCGGTGATGGACGGAGAACGAGCCGACTGCGAAGAGGTATGTGACTATCCGTAATGCCACAACTCCCCGCCAGAGTGCATTGACCGTTGCTGCAGGGGTTTGTTTCACCGTCGGTTTCCTCCCAGCCCCATCCTGCCGGGGGAACGTGAGTCAGCTAACCCCCAGTAGTGGTCTTCTGCTTCCCTGTTCCGTGTGACAGGGTGAGGAGATCGCGTTCGGGAACAGCGTGGTTCCGTCGGAGCGCTCCTTTCCGTGACAGAACAATCTCCGAACGGTCGCTGCCGAGTCCATCGGCTGCGGCTGTTGACACACGTTCCAGTCGCTTCCCGGTCGGGGGAGGGCGATCGTGCGTTACCGGTCCCTGGGGACGCCGAGTGGTCCGGGTCTGGTCTATCGGCTGGCCGTGGAGGTGCTCGCGCTCGCCGTCACCGGTTGGGTGCTGCTGCACACCCCGCCGCCGAGCACCCCGCAGGTCTGGGCGTTCGCCGCCATCGCCGCCGTGGCGGTCGCGGTCGTCGTGGGCACCGCGTGGTCCACCCGGCTCCACCGGCAGCCGCAGCGCAACCACTGGACCGTCCACGTCTGCTACCTGGTGGCCGGCGTCTTCGTCGTCCCGGTGAACCTGCTCGTGCTGCTGCTCATGGTCCCGGTGCTGCACGACCTGCTGCGCAACCGGCCACGACCGCAGTGGGGGCTCACCACCGCGGCCACAGCGCTGGCCGTCTTCGCCGCTCGCATGGTCGCGGGGTGGACGCAGCCCGACACGAGCCTGCCCACCTTCGTGCTCGCCACCGTCGTCCTGGTGTTTCTGCGCGTGGCACTGGTGGTGATCGGCATCCTGCTGACCACGAGGACCGACCCCCGGAACCCGTTCCCCGTCCGATCCGAGGACCTGGACCGACCGGGGATGGCTGTTCCCCTGGTCGTCAGGGCCGGCGGTGCCTCCGCCGTGTCCCGGGAGGCGTCGCGGGAGCTGGTGCGCACCACCGTGGAGTCGCTGGTGGGCAGTCGGCTCGACGTGGGGCTGGGGGTGGTCGCGGTCAGCCTGGGCGGCCTGCTCGCCCTCGCCGTGTCGGCCGACCCGCGGTACGCCCTGCTGTTGCTCGGCCCGATGGTGATGCTGGAGCGCGCCGCCCAGTTGCCGCACTGGATGCGCTCGGCCCAGCAGGACGCCAAGACCGGGCTGGCTAACGCGGTGCACTGGGAACGCACGGCGCGGGCCGAACTGGAGCGGGCCCGGACCCGGGGCGCACCGGTGGCGTTGCTGTTGGCCGATCTGGACCACTTCAAGCAGATCAACGACCGGGTCGGTCACCTGGCCGGGGACGCCGCACTGGCGGCCGTGGCCCGGACCCTGCACCGGAACGTGCGGCGCGGGGACCTGGTGGGCCGGTTCGGTGGTGAGGAGTTCGTGGTACTGCTGCCGGACACGGACATGGCGACGGCCACCGGGGTGGCGGAACGCATCCGGAGGACGGTGGCCGACCTGCGGGTCGGCACCACGACCGCCCAGGGACGTCCGCACCTGCTGTTCGGTCTGACCATCAGCATCGGCGTGGCGGACACCGACCGGTTCGGGTACGAGCTGGTGGACCTGCTGGGTGCGGCGGACGCGGCGTTGCTCGCCGCGAAGGGGGCGGGGCGCAACCTGGTCTCCTGCGCCCCGCCCCCCGAGCCGGTGCACTCCGGTGTCCTGCCCGACGGGGCCTGAGGGCGTCGCCCTGCGGTTCGGTGGGTGACAGCCTCGGGCCCCGTCGGCGTCCCGGGGGTCAGCGCTCGGGCTCGGTCCGGGACTCCGGGGTGTCGGCCACGGTCGCGCCGTCGCCCACCAGCTCCTCGCCGGGGGTGTCCGTGCCGGTCCCGCCGGACAGCGGGCGCGTTCGGGCCGTGGCGACCACGGACTCGGGTACGGCGGTGGCGCCCTCCTTGTCCACCAGCGAGCGGATCGCCGAGTTCGTCACCGCCACCAGCGGCACCGACAGCAGCGCCCCGGCGATACCGGCCAGGTGGACACCGATCGCGATGGCCAGCACCACGGCCAGCGGGTGCAGTTTCACCGCACGCCCCATCAGCAGCGGCTGCAGCACGTGTCCCTCCAGCTGCTGCACCAGCAGCACCACGCCGAGCACCAGCAGGGCGGGCACCAGGCCGTTGGCCACCAGCGCGACCAGCACGGCCACCGCCCCCGAGACCAGGGCACCCACGATCGGCACGAACCCACCGAGGAACACCAGCGCGGAGAGTGGGACGGCCAGCGGGACCCCGATGATCCACAGGCCGATGCCGATACCGATGGCGTCCACCGCCGCGACCAGGGCGGTGGCCTGCACGTAGCGGGTCAGCGAGGTGAAGGCACGGCTGCCGGCGAGGTCCACCCGGCTCTGGACGTGACGCGGCAGCATCCCCACCAGGAACAGCCAGATCCGGCGACCGTCGTAGAGCAGGAAGATCAGGGTGAACAGCGCCAACAGCAGACCGGTCAGCAGCTGACCCAGGGTGGCCGCGGTGGTGAGCGCGCTGGAGGTGATGGCGGCCTGGTTCTCCTGGATCGCCTGCACCAGGCGCTGGGTGTACTCGTCGAGCTGCTCCTCACGCAGGTGGAGCGGCCCGGACTTCAGCCAGTCCCTGATGGTGTTCAGGCTTGCCGCGACCTGCCGCTGCATGTCCGGCAGACCGTCGGTGAAGGCGTTGATGACGAAGGTGAGCACGCCCCCGACCAGGCCGAGCCCACCGACGAGCACCACCGCCGTGGCCAGCCCGCGGGGTACCCCCCACCGGCTGAGCCGGTCGACGGCCGGGGCGAGCAGCGCGGCCAGCAGCAGGGCGATGGCCACCGGGACGAGCACCACGCCCAGGTGGCTGAACACGTAGCCCAGGACGTACAGCGCCCCGGCTACCACGAGGAACCGCCAACCCACGGCGGCTGCGACCCGCAACGAGAAGGGAACTTCGTCGGCTGCGTTCCGCCGCTGCGTCAGCCTCGAATCGGTCACGAGATCACCGTAGCCCCGAACGTGGGGTCAGGACGGGTGAACGTACTGCGGAGATCGGGGGTCACACCCGCGGGGCGGGTGTGGATTTCCACTCCGGTTCTCCGCTCTCGTTCCGCGCGTGGAATACGTCACGTCCAGATCACTCGATAGGGGAAAACTGCGTTCGGACAGGTGCACAGCCGCGGGATGGCGTGTCAACCTCGGCATGCGCTCTCCGTACCCGATCGTGTACGCAGCGCATCGTCTCGCCGGATGTTCTTCCGGTGGAGGCGTTCCGTCGGGCATCAGCCCGAGGCACGTCCATCACGAGGAGCCGGACCATGTCGAAGTGGGTGGCGCACCCGGGTAGCCGCATGCTGCGGCTCCTCGTGCGCGCCACCGTGGTCGCCGGCGGTGCCATGGCCGGCACGGTCGTGGCCTGGCTCCTGGGTGGGGGCAGTGCCGCCGCCGAGGAGCACCCGTCGGCCCCGGACACGGAGTCGGCCCTCGTGGACTCCGCGCCGTCGGCGTCCGAGACCACGCTCACCGAGCCGGCGCCGGACGGTGACTCCTCCACGCTCCTGGGCCTTGCCGGAACGGATTCCACCGCGGAACGAAGCGGTGGACCGGAGGCCCTCGACGGACTGACCACCCTGCTGCGACAGACCGAGCCGGTCGCCGCGCTCGACGCGGTCGTGCCACTGGACGACCTGCTCGGCGCCGAGCAGGTCGACCGGGACTCCGCCCCACAGTCGGGGGCGTTGCTGCAGGATCAGCTGCACCAGCTGGCCGGGGTGTTGCACCTGGACGGCGACCGGCAGTTGCTCCCGGTCGGCAACGTGCTGCGGCCGGAGGAGCTGTTGCCCGTCGACCTGGGGCTGGGTGGTCTGGTGCGCCCGGATGGGCTGCCGTCCTCGCCGGTGGGGCCGGACGTGGACCAGCCCGTCGCATCCCTCGACGACCTCGTCCCGGAGCTGCCGGTCGAGCCGGCGGCACCGGGAGACGCCACTTCCGTTCCGACGGGGGGCCGCACCGGCGGTCGCGCCGCACTGCCCGAGGAAGGGCCGGCGTGGCCCCAGGACGAGACCGACCTGCCCGTCGGCCAGCCCGTGTTTCTCCCCCACTCCGGCGGGGCCCGTGGCGACGTCAGTTCGCCGTCCGCCGGTGACCTGTTGGCCGTGCACGCCGCCCTCGCGGCACCGCGGCTCCCGGACCACGTCGACATCGGTCGTGGCGAGGAACAGGCCGATCTCGTCGGCCGTGCCACGCAGCCCGGAATCACCCCTGACTGAGTCCTGCCCGGCCCGCGGTCGGTGAGCCGGGGTTCGTCGCGCGCACCGCGGAGGTGACCGCGCGTCCCGTCTCCCCCCGCTGTGGCCGCGTCGCTCCCGGGCTCCCGTCCGGCTTCCCGCCGGTGCGGAGGAGCCCCTCCCCGAGATCGGGTGGCCCGTGCTCGGTGTGCCGTCCGCCGGCCCCGCCAGGCCACCCCCCCTCACCCCACAGGCATCCCCAACAGGGACACGGAAGGAGACCTCATGCACACCTGGGCGAAGCGCGGTGTACACGCCGCGATCGTCACCGGTGGGATGTTGGCCATCGGTTCCGGTGTGGCTTCCGCCGACTGCAACCAGGGGCACCCTGCGCCGGCCGGTGACTCGGCTCCCGGTCCGGTGCGTGCCGACGGTGACGCGGCGGACGTTTCCCACGGACAGACCCACGCTCCGAAGGGCCGCCAGGAAGCCAGCGCCGGGGAGGTCGAGGCCATGGTCGACCGGACCGCTGTCGGAACGACCGGCAGGCACAGCAGGATCCAGCCGCTGGGGGTCGGTCTCCCCGCTCCCGACGAGCTGGTGGACACCATCGTGATGCCCCGGGTGGACGACACGCCGACACCGGCCTCCGGGCCGTCCGACACGGGCCGTCCGACCACGATGTCCGTCACCCAGAGCTGGAGCGTGCCCGACGAGGTCATCGAACTGCTGGCCCAGACCCGGGCGGCGTTGCAGGACCTGACGGCGCGGGTCGACCACTACCTCGCGCAGTACGGTGCGGTGCCGGGCACCGCGGTGCAGGCCGAGCGGCCGACGGCCGACCGCCCGCGGCCCGTGGTTCCGCCGCCGACTCTCGAGGAGGTCACCCAGGAACTGCCGGTGGTCCGGCCCGAGGTCTCCGAGCCGACCACGCAGCTGTCGGTGGGGCGGTCCGACGACGTGCTCGGTGGCCCGGACGTGGTCGACACCGCCGGTGCAGTGGTCGACACCGCCGCCGACCAGCTCTCCCAGGTGACCGAGGAGGTCGCCGACGAGCTGCCCGCCGACGCGCTGGAGTGGCTCAACACCGCCTACTTCCAGGCCGTCTCCCAGGAGGAGACGGCCCCGATCGGTGGGCTGCCGCGGTCCGGTGACCGGCCCTCGGAGCCGACCGTCTCGACCGTCTCGACGAGCGGTGATCTCTCCGAGGTCCAGGCGGCCCTGGAGGACACCGTTGACCTCGGCGTACTGCCCGGGACGCTCGCGGCACTGCAGAACGCGGGCGTCGACTCGGTTCTGGCTCCCGTGGCCCCGATCGGCCGGGGGCAGGAGCGGGCCACCGAGGTGAGCACCGGTGGCAACCGGGTCGACTCCGGCGTCGAGGGTTTCGGGCCCGAGGACGTCACCTGGCTGCCCGGCCCGACGGTGTCCCGGCCCGTCGAGGACGTCGCGACGTCGGGCGCGGTGGCTGCGGACGCCGTCGAACACGGCACCGGGACGGCCCCGTCCGACGCCACCCAGGTGCTGCCGAACCAGATCGCCCCGGTCACCCTGGAGCCGGTCACGGTGCTGAGCCCGGTGGCCCACCTGTACTCGGTGCCGGCGTCGCTGGTCGACGCGGCGCTGACCGAGGGGGCCACCGCGACGGCGACGCCGCGTGAGGTCAAGCCGCTGGAGATCCCCGGAGCGAACCTGCCGCCGGTGACCGAGCTGCCGGCGTTCCCCGAACTGCTCGTCCTGCGGGCCGAGGAGACCGCCCCGACGTCGACGGAGCTCGACGCGGTGGAGCTGGTCGAGGGCATCCTGGCGGAGCCGCAGGTTCCGTCCCTGGCCGGTGCCAGCCTGTCCGGGGTGCAGGTGGGGGACCTCAAGCTGCCGTCCGTCGGGCACCTGCCGCCGCTGCCGCCCGCGCCGCGTGAGACGGGGTGGGAGGCGCTGACCGACCTGATACCCGCGGTCGACGCGACACAGCCACAGCAGGGGCCGTCCACCGAGGGTGGTCGGCCGGAGCCGACCGCGACTCCGCCGGTCTGGGAGGTGGACGAGGTGCTCGGATTCGAGCACGTGGTGCTGCCGACGACCTCCCACGCGGAGCAGGCCGTGGAGGACCTCGTCTCGGACACCACGAGCGGTCTCGGCCGGAACGAGGCACCGGCCATGTCGGTGCTCCAGATGGAGCCGGACCTGTCCTTCCTGAGCTCGCCGGCCCTGTTGTGGCGGGCGCCCGAGGAGGAACAGCAGCAGCGGTTCTGAACGGCTGAGCACGGTCGTTCGACCGTCGCGTCGTGACGGCACGGGCCCGGGAGCCATCGGCTCCCGGGCCCGTCGTCGTCGGGTCGTCGTCAGGTCGTGGCGCGTACGTACGATGCTGTGGACCGCAGGGCGGGCGGAGGCGGTGGACCGGGCTCAGCAGCGAGCGAGTTGTTCCTCGGCCTTGGTCAGCACGGACATCACCGAGGCCTGGCCGTCACTGGTGCACCACGCCGTGCGCAGTGCGGGGCGGAACCACCGGCGGCCCAGCCGCAGCGGGCGTCCGGCGATCTCCTCGACCCGGTCCGCGATCGCCTGCCCGGTTCCGCCGGGGTGTTCGGCCACCACGGCGAAGGTGTCTCCGCTGTAGCGGGCCACGGTGTGGTCGGCGCGCATGCCCTGACGCAGTCGCTCGGCCAGGGTGACCAGCAGCTGGTCCCCCTGGGCGAAGCCGTGTTCGATGTTCACCGCGGCCATGCGCCGGATGTCGACCAGCACCAGGGTGGCGAGGGTGCCGAGGGTGCGGGCCCGGGTGAGGGCCTGTTCCAGTCGGTCCAGCAGCAGTGCCCGGTTGGGCAGACCGGTGAGCGGGTCCAGCAGCCCCCGGCTGTGCGGCACGTCCGTGTCGACCGGTTGCAGCAGCACCAGAATCCGCTGTTGCGACAGGGACTGAACGGGATGGTGTTCGGCCCACAGCCGGGTGAGCGGGACGCGGTTACGCGTGACCACCACCGGAATGGTGAGAGGCGCCCCGATACGCAGTACCTGGTCGGCGATCTGTGCCGGGTGGGGAAGCGGTGCCCCGGAATCGTCCAACAGTTCCCACTCGGGAGGGCGCCTGGCCGTGATCAGGTCGTGATAGCTGAGGCCAAGCAGCCTGGCGGCCCGGTCGTTGGCGGCGATCACCTCGCCTCGCTCGTTCTCGAGCAGCACCCCCACCGGGAGGTCGGCGACGAACCTGTCCCAGATGGTCCCGGTGGAGGGTGCCGCGATGTCCACGGCACTCATTTGGCTCTCACCTTCCGCCGATCGGACCTTCGTTATTGAGCCTCCCCTCCACTAGGTGGTCAGATCAAGCCTTCTCCTTCCACCCATAGAGGTGATCTTCAGTCTTTTCGATCAGCGAATATGAACGACGCTCGGTAGCTTTGCCGGTGCGGAATACGATCTTGGTCCTGTCTCTTCGTCCGGTCGTCAATCCGCGAGATCACGATCCTGTTGCGGTTTATCGAATTCCGTCACGCGGCGGTTCGGTTTCCTGTCGGGAACGCCTGATCCTGCGGAACCACGTCGTCGGTCGGCGGAGGTGCCGACAGAACCGGTCGCTCTCGCCCATCAGGCAGAGCACGCGCAGGGACACGGCGAACACCAGCACGGCGAGCGCAGCCCGGGGGCCGGAGCTCAGCGCGATGACGGCCAGGCTGGGCACCACGCCCAGCAGTGGCAGGACCGTGTCGCAGCGGACGTGCTGGGGTGATCGTTCGGTACGGGGCCGGGGTGGGGGCGGCGGCGCCGGGTCGGTGCGCGGAACGGGGTGGGTGGCTCGGGACACCGAGGAGGACGTCGGGCGAATCGTCGGACGATGGCGGACGGCGGTGGCGACGTGTACCCGGACCCGTGGTCCGACGTGAGTCGGGTGAGCGCGACGAGGGGTGGCGGACCCGCAGGGGCGGCTGTTCCGGGGATGGGTGCTCACGGTTGCCCTTCTCGTGATCTCTGCAGGGTCGATCCCCGCGGCGGACGGCAAGGATCTCCCCGGGGAGAACCGACGAAATGACTGTGGTGCGATCGTCCGCTCGGTCGGCGTGTGGAGAGCGATCGCTCGGATGCGACGACACGCCACAAGCGGACGCGACCACGAGCACCGAACCACATTCTCCGGCTCACCGCGATTGCCCGTCGGGTGAATAGCCGGTGCGCCCACCGGAGAACGCTCGTTTCATCACCGAACGGGCGAATATGAAGTGCGGGAGCGGCGGATCATGGACAAAATGGGAAGGTTTCTCCGATTCGAACACAGAGAGTGATCAATTGGGGAACTTCGATGACTCACCGTGTTCGAATATTTCGCCGATCGTCCGGTACGCGAGCTCAGTCGTTCTCCACACCCGGCACGGCGAGTACCGCTCGTTCCCCGGCCAGCCGCATTCCCGGCACCACCAGAGCACTGGTCAGTGCCAGCACCAGCAACGCGGTGATCAACAAATTGGTCACCGACGACATCTCGGCACCCTGCTCGGGAAGCGTGGTCAGCAGCGTCGACACCTCACGCACCACGTGGGCCGCCCCACCCAGCAGCACCGTGTAACCGGTCACGATCAGCACCCGGCCCAGCCGGTCCCGCCAGCCCCGTCGGCCCGCCGCGCGGTAGACGTACTGCCCCGTGGTCAGGCCCCACACCCCGGCCATCACCCGCAGCACCACACCGGTCAGTTCCTGGGGCGGCACCCCGACCCCGTCCAGCACGCGCTTGGCCACGTCGATCGCCGTGAGCAGCACCAGGGCGAAGCCACCCAGCACCAGCAGCGCACCGATCAGGCGGAGCACCAGGTCGAGTACCGATCCGCCGTGCGTCGTCCTCCCGGAGCCAGGACGCTCACCCATCGTTCACCCTCCCACCGCCGAGTCGTGATCGTCGATCAGTGTCGCCGTCGTCCTGGTTATCGCGCATCACCCCGCCGGAGGAGGGCCGGCCACCCCGCTGCAGGACCGGGGTGGTCTCCCCGGAACCCGGAAGCCCTAGTCTGCTGCGCCGAACACCCCGCTCGGCGTCACGCCGCCGGGGGACGGGAACGGTGAGGAGACGGGGAGCGGACGTGCGCCAGAGAATCCTGATCACGGGGGCCAGCTCCGGCCTGGGGCTCGGTATGGCCCGCGAGTTCGCCGCCAGGGGACGCCACCTCGCCCTGTGCGCCCGCCGGATCGACCGGCTCGAGGAGCTGCGGGACGAGCTGACCCGGCGGTACCCCGGTGTCACCGTGGCCGTCCGGCAGCTCGACGTCCTCGACCACGACCAGGTCTTCACGGTGTTCCGCGCCTTCCGTGACGAGCTGGGCGGACTGGACCGGGTGATCGTCAACGCGGGGATCGGCAACGGGCAGCCGATCGGTACCGGCCGGTTCGACGCGAACCGGCGTACCGCCATGACCAACTTCGTCGCCGCCCTCGCCCAGTGCGAAGCGGCGATGGAGATCTTCCGCGAGCAGCGGGACGGGCACCTGGTGGCGATCTCCTCGGTGGCCGGGCTCCGGGGCCTGCCCGGCAACTCGGCTGTCTACTCGGCCAGCAAGGCCGCCCTGGCCACCCTGGCCGAGAGCATCCGTGCCGACCTGCACGGCACCCGGATCAAGGTCACCACGATCCACCCCGGGTTCATCCGCACCCCGATCAACGAGGACATGCCACGGACGCCGTTCGCCGTGGACGCCGAGACCGGCTGTCGGGCGCTGGTCCGGGCGATCGAGCGGGAACCGGCCACCGCCTACGTCCCGTCCTGGCCCTGGACCCCGGTCGCCTTCCTGCTGCGCCGTCTGCCGTTGCCCCTGCTCGCCCGGGTGCGCTGATCCAGGCGGCGGGCGGGGTCGGTGCCCTCCCGAGCCGGCGGGCCGGGGGGAACGCGGGTTCTCCCGCCGGGAGAACCCGCGTTCCCCACCGCGGAGAACCTCGGTCCTCTGCGGTGGGGCGTACGTCGACTCAGCCCTGGGCGAGATCGGTGAACCGGCTGTAGTGCAGCTGGTGCGCCACCGTGATGGTGGCGGTGGGGCCGGCACGGTGCTTGGCCAGGATCAGGTCCGCCTCACCCATCCGCGGGTCGTCCCGCTCCCACGCGTCCGGCCGGTGGATGAGGATGACCATGTCCGCGTCCTGCTCCAGGCTGTTGTGGACGGCGATCCCGTTGGCCACGAAGTTGTGCGTACCGGGGACGGTGCCGTCGTAGACCACCTGCTCGCCCAGACTGGTGATCTCGACGACCTCGTCCCAGAACACGTCGTTCGTCGCCAGCAGGTCGAACTCCGCGTCCTCCAGCAGCGCGGCCACCCGGGCCAGCCGGGCCCGGCTGGGCGCGTGCCTCCACCGGGTGGAGCCGCAGAACCGGGATCCCAGCGCCGCCACGGACTCGTGGTGGGTGAGCCGTGGGGCGGCCAGCAGCTCCCGCATCCGTCGCCACACGTCGTGCGGCACGGTGTCCGGCTGCACGCCGTCGACGGTGCGCAGCCGCTCGGCGACCGCGGCGGCCACCAGCCCCCGTGCCCCGTGGACCCCCACGTCCTCCAGGAAACGCAGCTGGTTCTCCCCACCGTCGACCAGCAGACGCCACACGGTTCGGCGGCCCGCCTGCCGTACCCTGCGGATCCGGCCCACGATCCCGAGCCGGGCCAGCAGCAGCGCGAGGTCGTCGACCAGTCGGCGGCCGGCCGAGGTGTAGTGGATCCGGGCCTGACGGGCCCGGTCGTCCCAGCGCACCGAGCCGCCCGCGGCCCACAGGTGACGCAGGAACAACGCGACCTGCTCGTCCGGCAGCGCGAACACCCGCTGCGGCACCGCCCGCTCCCGGCCGTCCGGCGGGCACAGGTCGTCCGCCCAGGCGGGGTGGGTGTCGGATCCGTCCCGCCGCACCGGGGTGGTCAGCCGCAGCACGGTGCGCCGCTCCGCGGGGCACTCCCGGCGGACCGTGGCGATCCCGACGCGCTCCGCGGCCTCGGCCACCGCACGCAGGTTCGCCTCGTCCCGGCTCGTGTACTCGACGGACCGCGGGCCGGTGGACGTCCCCCCGCCGAGGAGGTGGGCCAGCAGGACCACCTCGGACTCGGCCATCGGCTGCGGAGCCTGGGGTGCCGGGACACGCCGGGGTACCGCGAGCCGGTCACCGATCCCGAGTTCCCCGAGCGGAACCCACCCGTCCCGGGTGAGGAAGGGGTGGTTCGCCGTCGCCTCGATCTCCCGGCCGGAGGCCAGCCGCAGCCGGAAGACCTCCTTCACCCCACTGGGGAACACCGCGGACATCGGACGCGGCACCATCCGCAGCCGCTCGTCCAACGACCACACCAGGGGCCGCTCCCCGGAGGCCAACAGCTCGCCCAGGGACACCTCGGCACCGGTGTCGGCGCGCAGCACCCGGGTCGCGGCGGTCAGGCAGCCGGACTCCCGGAGGTCGGCGAGCATGGGACGCTTGTCCGTCCGCTGCTCCGGACCCCGGTTGAGCTGGCTGATCGCCACCACCGGGACCTCCAGCTCCTTGGCCAGCAGCTTGAGGTTCCGGGAGAACTCCGAGACCTCCTGCTGCCGCGACTCCACCCGCTTGCCCGAGGTGAGCAGCTGCATGTAGTCGACCACGATGAGCTTGAGGTCGTGCCGCTGCTTGAGCCGCCGCGCCTTGGCCCGGATCTCCATCATGGTCAGGTTCGGCGAGTCGTCGACGAACAGCGGTGCCTCGCTGATCTCGCTCATCTTGCGAGCCAGCCGGGTCCAGTCGTCGTCGGTCATCCGCCCGGACCGCATGTCCGCCAGGCGGATGCGGGCCTCGGCGGACAGCAGCCGCATGACGATCTCGGTGCGGCTCATCTCCAGCGAGAAGATCACGCTGGTCATGCCGTGCTTGACCGAGCAGGACCGGGCGAAGTCCAGGCCCAGCGTCGAGTTGTGCGTCGGCACCATCGACCGGCCGGCCAGGTACAGGTGGTCCGGAGCGTCGACCTGCACACAGCGCACCGGGACGCTCGGCACCGGCCGGACGGCCACGATGCGCAGCGGCTCCGTCGTGGTACCGGCCTCCCGGCGGCGCTCCTTGTGCAGCAGCCGCTTCCGCTCCACCCGGAAGACGTCCTCGTCGACGGTGAGGACCAGCGTCCGCCGTCCGCCCGTCCCGGCCGGGCGGCAGACCCGGCCGTGGTGGCCGAGACCGGCCAGGAGTTCCCGGACGTCCTCGGCGAGCCGGTCACCGGTCAGCACCAGGCGCACCGACCCGTCGGTGGTCACGGTGCCGGCGGTGTCGAGCAGGCCGGCCAGCAGGGCACGTCGTTGTCCCTCCGCGGCACGCAGGTACCGCCCCGGGATGTGGGGGTCGTCGAGCACGCCCAGGGCGCGCAGCGGGTCGCGCAGGTCGGCGGCACCGGTGGGCGGACGCAGGCGCAGCCGGCCGGCCGGACCCGCCGGCTCGGCCACCAGGCCCTCGCCCTCCAGGTGCATCGCGATCTCGGGGTCCGGGGTGACGAGCTCGGCGGACCCCGGGGCACCGGCGCCGAGCCAGGCCCCCAGTGCGTACGGGGGCACGGGCAGCGCCCGCTCCGGCAGCTGCAGCGGGGCGAGCTCGGGCAGCACCCGCCCGGGGTGTCGGTTCCGTTCGCGGGCGAACTCGGCGGCGAGTTCGGCGGTGGTGTGCACCCGCTCGGTGCCGCGGGCCGCGCCGGGACGACGCACCGACCACTGGTGGTCGGCGTCGGCGACGACGGACGAGCCGTCGGAGAACTCGACCCGGTAGCAGGGCCGTCCCAGCATGACCTCGGTGGCGGCCACGACGGTGGTGGGCCGACCGTCGGTGCCCAGGAGCCGGTCGCCCACCCGGACCTCACCCATGGTGGTCCAGCCGTCGGGGGTGGGCAGCGGGGTGTCCAGGGCCAGTGCCTTACCGACGCCGGGACGGGCCGCGACGATGATCATCTGGCCCGGGTGCAGGCCGTTGGTCACCGCGTCCAGGTCGGTGAACCCGGTGGGCACGCCCAGGGAGAGACCGCCGCGCGAGGCGATGGCGTCGATCTCGTCCATCGTGGGCTGCAGCAGCTCCTCCAGCGGGGCGTAGTCCTCGCTGGTGCGCCGCTCGGTCACCTCGTAGATGGCGGCCTGGGCGCGGTCGACGATCTCGTCGATGTCCGCGCCGTCCTGACCCTGGTAGCCGAGCTGGGCGATCCGGGTGCCGGCCTCCACCAGCCGGCGCAGCACCGCCTTCTCCGCGACGATCTCGGCGTAGTAGGCGGCGTTGGCCGCGGTCGGCACGGTGGCGATGAGGGTGTGCAGGTAGGGCGCACCGCCGACCCGCAGGAGCTCACCGCGTCGTTCCAGTTCGGCCGACACCGTGATCGGGTCGGCGGGTTCACCCCGGCCGTAGAGGTCGAGGATGCACTCGTAGATGACCTGGTGGGCCGGTCGGTAGAAGTCGTTGGGACGCAGGATCTCGATGACGTCGGCGATCGCGTCCTTGCTCAGCAGCATCCCGCCGAGCACGGACTGCTCGGCGGCCACGTCCTGGGGCGGCATCCGCTCGGCGGCCGGGTCGTAGCCGGCGCCGGACACGTTCCCGCTCGGCGACCGCAGCGGTCCGCGGTCATCTGCCAGTGCCACCGCGCCAACACCTCCCCGAAGTGCTCCGCACAGCCCTCGCCTCCTCCTCCGTTCGTCGGAGTTCTACCTGAGGGCACCGACGCTTTCGGGTACTGCTGCGACTCGCCTGCCCCGGTCGCCCGACCCGTTCCGGCCCGGGCGTGCCGATCCGGGACGGGTGTGACGAGCGAGGCGAATGTGGCGGCACGCTAGGACCCGAGCGCACATCGGGCAAGCCATGCTGTGGACAGACCTGTGGACAACCCTGGGGACAACCCGTGGGCAGCTGTAGACAACCGACCACAGACTTGGGAAGTTCTGTGGACAGCTTGTGGATGAAAGCCGCGGGAGTGCGGGAAAAGCCCAGGTCATGCCCTGTGGACAAAATTGTGGACAGATCGCACCCGATTGTGCGGCGTGTCGTTGTGGGAAAACCCGGCGTGTCACGCTCGTCCGGTTCGGTCCCGGACGACGGACGGGCCGGGAGTGAGTGGCGCGCCACCCGCTCGCCCCGGAGCGGACGGGTGGCGCGCCACCTGGTGCAGCCGTGGTTCAGCCGGCGGCCACGACCTCCAGCGGCAGGGAGGCGGAGACCTCCGGGTGCAGCCGCACGGTCGCGGTGTACTTGCCCAGGGTCTTGATGTGCCCCGGGAGTTCCACGGCGCGCTTGTCCAGCGCCGGACCACCGGCGGACCGGATCGCGGACACCACGTGGTTGGCCGTCACCGAGCCGAACAGCTTGCCGGAGCCCTCGGCGGCCTTGGCGGTGAGCTTCACCGTGCCCAGGCCCTCCAGCGCGGCCTTGACCTCCCGCGCGTGGTCCAGGTCGCGGATGCGGCGGGCCTCCTGGGCACGGCGGATGGCCTGCACCTGCCGCTCGGCACCCTTGGTGGCCAGGATGGCCAGACCACGGGGCAGCAGGTAGTTGCGGCCGTAGCCGTCCTTGACCTCGACGATGTCGCCCGGGCCGCCGAGGCCGCTCACGTCAGCGGTGAGGATGAGCTTCATGGACTCTTCTCCCCTCGTGGTCGGTCGGTCAGCGGGCGGTCGAGGTGTAGGGCAGCAGCGCCATCTCGCGCGCGTTCTTCACCGCGGTGGCGACGTCACGCTGGTGCTGGCTGCAGTTGCCGGTCACCCGGCGGGCACGGATCTTGCCGCGGTCGGAGATGAACTTGCGCAGCAGGCCGGTGTCCTTGTAGTCGACGTAGGAGATCTTCTCCTGGCAGAACACGCAAACCTTCTTCTTGGGCTTGCGCGGCGGTGACTTGGCCATCGTGGTGCTCCTGTTCGAGAGCCCCGCTTGCGCGGGAATGGTCTGTCGGTCAGTGACCCCTCTTGCAAGGCCGCACGCCGACCCGTTCACGGGCCGACCCACGGCCGGAGGGCCTTGGTTCTCGTCCCGCCCGAAGGCGGAACGTTCGGCTCGCTCTCACCCGGACGAAAGCGAGCCCGCTTTCGCGGCGCCCGGTCCTGCGACGGCGGCCGGCCGGGCCGCGCCCAGGACCAGCGGGCGCTCGCCTAGAACGGAGGGTCGTCGGAAAAACCGCCGCCGGTGGCCCAGGGGTCGGCGGGCGCTCCTCCCGGAGCGCCGGCACCGGCGGGAGCTCCGCCGAAGCCGCCCCCGGAGTCAAAGCCCCCGCCGCCGCCGCCGAAGCCGCCACCCTGCCGCTGGGTCTTGTTGACCTTGGCGGTGGCGTTGCGCAGCGACGGGCCGACCTCGTCGACCTCCACCTCGTAGACGGTGCGCCTTTCGCCCTCACGGGTCTCATACGACCGCTGCCTCAGGCGACCCTGCACGATCACCCGCATGCCGCGGGTCAGGCTCTCGGCCACGTTCTCGGCCGCCTGCCGCCAGACATTGCAGGTCAGGAAGAGGGCTTCGCCGTCCTTCCACTCCCCGCTCTGCCGGTCGTAAAAGCGCGGCGTGGAGGCGACGCGGAAGGTCGCCACCGCCTGTCCGCTAGGGGTGAAGCGCAGGTTCGGGTCCTCGACGAGGTTCCCGACGAGTGTTATCT
>DATCJU010000127.1:0-1876 GCA_036562635.1 Pseudonocardiaceae bacterium | reverse complement strand
ATGTGGCTGCTCGCCCTGTACGGCACGGGCGCGGTGCTCGGCAACCTGGTCTCGGGCGCGGCGGTCGACCGGTACGGCCCTATCCGGGTGCTGGCCGTCTCGTTCACCGCGATCGCGGTGACCATGGCCGGAGCCGCGCTGGTGGCCGGTGCGGGCGTGCACTGGCTGCCGCTGACCGCCCTGCTGATGGTGGCCTGGGGGGTGTGCGGCTGGTCCCAGACCACGGCCCAGCAGGTGCGGCTGATCTCCGCGGTGCCGCAGGAGGCGTCGGTGGTGATCGGGCTGAACTCCTCGGCCCTGTACCTCGGCATCGCGCTGGGCACCGGGTTCGGCGGGTTCGTGCTGGAGAGCAGCGTGCCGGTCGCGCTGGCCGCCTGCTCCGGCGTGGCGGTGCTCGGCCTCGGCTACCTCGCCCTCACCCGCCGCTACCGCTGACCCGCCCCGGGCCGGGTGCCCGCGCGAGCCGTACCGCACGGCCGGGCCGTCGTCGCTACCAGCGGTTGCGGGCCTCCTCCGCCCAGCCGACCAGGCCGTCGAGGTCCACCCAGGTGCCGTCGTCGGCGCGTGCCCGGCCGGTGAAACGGCCGAAGCACTGGTGGGTCTCGTTGGCCACGATGCCGAGCTCGGTGCGGGCTTTGCGCTCGTGGAACGGGTGGAACTCCACCTCGACGCGCGGGCCGGTGATCCGCCACGGCCGCAGCCAGTCGGTGCGGTCGTACGACCACTCCAGCTCGTCGCCGATCTTGTGCAGCCGGCCGTCGAGGAACAGGGCGTTCTCCGTCGAGCCGGTGCCGTCGGTCCACTTGCCGCCGAGCTGGATCGCGCGGCCCGGGGCGCAGCCCGCCGCCCAGTTCCAGGTCACCGAGTACGGCCACTTGCCGCGGCCGTGGTCGAGCACGGCGAACGAGGAGGCCTCGTCGACGACGATCTCCTTCTCCCCCAGGCGCAGCCGCCCGTGCACGGGCCGGCCGAGGTCCTTGACCGTGTACTGAAACCGGTTCGGCCCCCACGGCACCACCACCCCGAGCGACTCGTGGCCGTCCGGCAGCGGTACCCGCACGTCCACGTCGACGCCCGGGGCGCTCGCGCGGATCGAGGTGCCGTCGGGGTCCTGGGCGAGCTCGATCGCCACCCCGCCGCCGCGCACCCGGGCCACCCCCACCCCGCTGCGCTCGGGGAAGGCGGCCCCGCGGGCGAACGGCACCACCGCGTCCTTGGCGATCTCCTCGCCGGTGGCCCGGTCGAGCACGTACACCCCGTACAGGCCCGCGTAGTCGAACGACGAGGCCACGAGCCCGACGATGTGGGTCGGCGTGACGATCCCCCAGTACTCCCACCGCTTGCACCGCCCCCAGCCGCGCAGGTTGGCCCGGTGCAGCGGGCGGCGGGTCCACCCGACCGCGGCCGGGTTGAGGCGTCCGTCCGGCAGGCACAGGTCGACGGGTGAGGTGATCTCGCGCTCAGCGGCGGCCATCGCGACACGTCCTTCGCTTCGGGGGGTGCTTCCGCCCAGCATCGCATCAAGCGTCCGATTCCACCGCAAGTCCCTGCGGTGTCCCCGCCACCCCCGCAGCGTGGCGGGGACCCTGCATGCCGGGCCGGACGACATCGCCGACAACGGCTCCGCCCACGCGAACCGGCCCGCACCGGACGCGCATTCCTCCTTACGCGGTTGCGCGAACGGCACGCCCAACAGCAGGCATTACCGAAGCGCCGCCCACGCCACTATCCGTAGCGGAACACCGGCATATCCGGACGAATAAGAAGCAGCCACCACCGCATTGGCTCTGCTTCATTCCATCTGTACACAAATAACTATTTCCAGGTACCCTATGCGACCCAATGGTTTGGGCGGGTAAAACGGCCCGCCCGATGG
>DATCJU010000119.1:0-9705 GCA_036562635.1 Pseudonocardiaceae bacterium | reverse complement strand
GCTGAAGTCCCTGCTCACCTTCGTGCTCGACCTGCTGCGCGACTACGGTCTGGACGACTTCTACCTGGAGCTGTCCACCCGTAACGAGGAGAAGTACGTCGGGTCGGACGAGGTGTGGGCCGAGGCCACAGAGACGTTGCGGGAGGTCGCGGAGTCCAGTGGACTCGAGCTGGTGCCCGACCCGGGCGGGGCGGCGTTCTACGGGCCGAAGATCTCCGTCCAGGCCAGGGACGCCCTCGGCCGGACCTGGCAGATGTCCACCATCCAGCTGGACTTCAACCTGCCGGAGCGGTTCGGTCTGGAGTACACCGCGCCCGACGGCTCCCGCAAGCGGCCGGTGATGATCCACCGCGCGCTCTTCGGCTCGATCGAGCGGTTCTTCGGCATCCTGACCGAGCACTACGCAGGCGCGTTCCCGGCCTGGCTGGCACCGGTGCAGGTGGTGGGGATCCCGATCGCCGACGAGCACGTCGAGCACCTGCAGCAGGTGGCCAAGGCGCTGAGCGCCCGGGGGATCCGGGTCGAGGTGGACACCTCGGACGACCGGATGCAGAAGAAGATCCGGACCCACACCACGCAGAAGGTGCCGTTCCTGCTGCTGGCGGGGAACAAGGACGTGGAGGCCGGTGCGGTGTCGTTCCGGTTCCGGAACGGCAGCCAGATCAACGGCGTGCCGGTGGACCGGGCCGTCGACGCGATCGCCCAGTGGGTCCAGCGGCGGGAGAACGCCTCGCCCTCGGCGGAGAACTTCTCGGTGGATCACCTGTGACCGAAGGACGACTTCCGGAACTGACCCCGCAGGACGGTGTGGGGGTCCCCGACGCGTTGCAGCGGTTGTGGACCCCCCACCGCATGGCCTACATCCGCGGGGAGAACAAGCCCTCGGACGGGCAGTCCACGGGGTGCCCGTTCTGCCGAGTGATCGACCTGGACGACACGGACGGTCTGATCATCGCGCGCGGACGGCTGGTGTACGCGGTGCTCAACCTGTACCCGTACAACCCGGGACACCTGATGCTGCTGCCGTACCGGCACGTGGCCGACTACACCGACCTCACCCCCGAGGAGACCGTCGAGCTCGCCGAGTTCACCCAGCGGGCGATGCGGGCACTCCGGTTGGCGTCCGAGCCGCACGGGTTCAACATCGGTATGAACCAGGGCGCCGTCGCCGGGGCGGGCATCGCCGCTCACCTGCACCAGCACGTGGTGCCCCGCTGGGGCGGTGACGCCAACTTCATGCCGGTGATCGGTCAGACCAAGGTGCTGCCACAGCTGCTCGGCGAGACCAGGGAACTGCTCGCCCAGGCGTGGCAGAAGCTGGACCGCTGAGTCGAGCCCCGGTGCACGGATCACCTCGTGTGGGCGGGAACCGGGCCGGGACCGGCGTCGGACGTCCCCGCTCGTACCGGGGGCGGACACCGGGGCGCGATCGCCGGTGGGGATGCGGCTGGCACCTGATCCCGTTCTGGTTGGTTAGGCTGCCCCAGCCAGATCGTCTCGGTTGGTAGGTGCAGTCGACAGCCCATGCTCAACGTCTTCGCCCGAGCCTCGGTATCCCGCGTCGTCGACCCCGTCGGGGCGTGGCTGGTCCGGCGCGGACTGACGCCGAACGCGATCACCGTGGTCGGCACGGTAGGAACGGTCGCGGCCGCGCTGTGGTTCTTCCCGCGCGACGAGCTGTTCCTCGGCGCCCTCGTGGTCACCGCGTTCGTCGTGTTCGACCTGTTGGACGGCGCGATGGCACGAGCCGGTGGAGGCAGCACGCCGTTCGGTGCGGTGCTCGACGCCAGCTGCGACCGGATCGCCGACGGAGCGCTCTTCGGTGCCCTCACCTGGTGGGCGTTCACCGTGGGCGGGAGCCGGCTGCTGGTGGCCGTCGCACTGGTCTGTCTGGTCACCGCCCAGGTCATCTCCTACATCAAGGCCCGTGCCGAGGCGTCCGGCCTGGCGGCGGACGGCGGCCTGGTGGAACGTGCCGAGCGGTTCATCATTGCCCTGCTGGGCGCGGGCCTGCAGGGACTGGGGGTACCGCACGCGTTGGAGGTCGCCCTGGGTGTGCTGGCCGTGCTGTCCGTCGTCACGGTGGGGCAGCGCCTGGTCGCGGTGTACCGCTCGGCGAAGGGACAGGACCGGTGACGTGGCGGGCACGACTGACCGATCTGGGGTACGCCGCCGGCTGGCGGCTGGTCCGGAACCTCCCGGAGGGTCTCGCACGGGGTGTGTTCACCGCCGGGGCCGACCTGGCGGCCCGCCGCGGTGGGGCGGGCACCCGGCAGCTGCGGCGCAATCTCGCCAGGGTGGTGCCCGAGGCCGGACCTGCGGAGCTGGACGAGCTGGTACGCCGCTCCCTCCGCTCCTACGCCCGCTACTGGTGCGAGGCCTTCCGGCTGCCGGCGATGGACCTGGATGCCGTCTACCGGGCCCTGGACCCGCACCTGGAGGGCAGGGAGCACCTCGATGCCGCACTGGCCGCCGGGAAGGGAGCGGTGGTCGCGCTGCCGCACTCGGGCAACTGGGACGTGGCCGGGGTGTGGCTGACCCGCCACGTGGGACGGTTCACCACGGTGGCGGAGCGCCTGCGTCCGGAGTCCTTGTTCCGACGGTTCGTGGCCTACCGTGAGTCGTTGGGTTTCGAGATCGTGCCGTTGACGGGTGGTGAACAGCCCCCGACGGCGGTGCTGACCGAGCGGCTCCGCCGGAACGGGGTGGTCTGCCTGGTCGCCGACCGTGACCTGACCGGTTCCGGTGTCCCGGTCACCTTCTTCGGGGAGGCCACGCGCATGCCTGCTGGTCCCGCCTTCCTCGCCATGCGCACCGGGGCGGCGCTGCTCCCCGTGAGCTGTTGGTTCACCCCCTCGGGGTGGGGCGTCCGGATCCGTCCTCCGGTGCCGGTGGGCCGGGGGAGGGATGGTGTGCACAGCGCGACCCAGGCGGTGGCGGACGCCTTCGCGGCGGAGATCGCCGAGCATCCCGAGGACTGGCACATGATGCAGCCGCTGTGGCTGGCCGACCTTCCGGAGGAGCGGCGCCGGGCGCTGCGTGCGGAGGACGCCCGGCCCGACCGGGAGCGGCGACAACCGGCATCCGACGAGCCCACCGTGGAGAGTCACGGATGAGGATCGGCATCGTCTGCCCCTACTCGTTCGACGTCCCGGGCGGAGTGCAGGCCCACGTCGCCGACCTGGCGCGGGCGTTGCGCGGGCTCGGTCACGAGGTGAACGTGCTGGCGCCGGCGGACGAGGACACCCCGGTGCCGGACTTCGTGACCGCTGCCGGTCGCTCGGTGGGTATCCCCTACAACGGCTCGGTGGCCCGCCTGACGTTCGGCCCGGTCTCCTTCGCACGGGTCCGGCGCTGGATCCGGGAGAACGACTTCGACGTGTTGCACCTGCACGAGCCGGTGGCGCCGAGCCTGTCCATGCTGGCGTTGATGGTGGCCGATGGGCCCATCGTCGCCACCTTCCACACCTCCACCACCCGTTCCCGGGCGCTCACCGCGTTCCAGGGGCTGCTGCAGCCGTTCCTGGAGAAGATCACCGCCCGGATCGCGGTCTCCGCGCTGGCCCGGCGGGTGCAGGTGGAGCACCTGGGCGGGGACGCGGTGGAGATCCCCAACGGGGTCGACGTGGAGTTCTTCGCCGGTGCCGACCCGCTCGAGGGTTATCCCTGCGCCGCACCCACCGTGGGGTTCGTCGGCCGTTACACCGAGCCACGCAAGGGAATGCCGGTGCTGCTGGACGCACTGCGCCGGATCGTCCCGGCGCGGCCCGACCTGCGTCTGCTGGTGGCCGGACGGGGTGACCCCGATGCCCTGCACCGGGCGGCGGGGCCCGAGCTGGAGGCCAACCTGGTGCTGCTGGGGCAGGTGGACGACGTCACCAAGGCCCGGATGCTGCGCAGTGTCGACGTGTACTGCGCCCCCAACACCGGTGGGGAGAGCTTCGGGATCATCCTGGCCGAGGCCATGGCCGCCGGAGCCGCCGTGGTCGCCAGCGACCTGGACGCCTTCCGTCGGGTGCTGGACGACGGGCAGGCGGGTGTCCTGGTCCCGGTGGGTGATCCCGAGGCTCTGGCCGCCGCCCTCGACACCCTGCTGGCGGACGACGCCCGGCGTGTCGCACTCGCCGAGGCGGGGCGTCGCAGGGTGGCGGCGTTCGACTGGTCGGTCGTGGCCGGTCAGGTGCTGCGGGTGTACGAGACGGCGATGGCGGCTGACCCGCGCCGGGTCGGCGAGGTCAGGGAGGGACCGGCTGCGTGAGCCCGCTGGACCTGTTGCTCGTCGCCCTTCTGGTGCTCGCGCTGCTGCTCGGTCCGTGGGCGTTGCTCACCGCCAACCGTCTGGATCGGTTGCACGTACGCACCGACGCTGCCTGGGCGGCCCTGGACGCGGCACTGGGGCGGCGGGCGGTGGTGGCCCGGGCGGTGGCCGCCGCAGCGGATCTGGACCCCGCCACCGCCGAGCGGTTGCGGGCCGCGGCGGACCGGGCCGAACGGGCGGGGCGACCGGATCGGGAGAGCGCGGAGAACGAGCTGAGCCGGTTGCTCGACGAGATCGGTCGGGACCGGCTGCCTGCGGCGTTGGCCGCGGAGCTGGGGGACGCCGAACAGCGCGTCGTGCTGGCCCGCCGGGTGCACAACGACGCGGTCCGCGACACCCTCGCGTTGCGTGCCCGGCGTCCGGTGCGGTGGCTGCGTCTGGCCGGGACCGCGCCGCAGCCGAGCTACTTCGAGATCGCCGAACCGGGGACGTTCGGTGATCCGGGGGAGGCACCGCGTGCCCGCCCGGCCGCCCGGGTGGTGCTGGTCGACGGAGCGGGCCGGGTGCTGCTGTTCTGCGGCTGCGACCCGGCGTGCCCGCAGGAGCTGTTCTGGTTCACGGTCGGCGGTGGGGTGGAACCGGGAGAGGACCTGCGTGCCGCGGCCCTGCGTGAGCTGTACGAGGAGACCGGGCTGCGCCTGGACCCGGAGGCGCTGACCGGGCCGGTGTGGCGGCGTCGGGTGCTGTTCACCTTCGACGGGGTGGCCTACGACTCCGAGGAGTGGTACTTCCTGGCCCGCCTCGACCAGGTGGCTCCCTCGATCGACACCTCGGGGCTCACCCAGGTCGAGGCGGCCACCGTGCACAGGTATCACTGGTGGAGCGCCGAGGAACTGCGCACCACGCAGGAGACGGTCTACCCGTTGCAGCTCGGTGAGTTGCTGCCGGTCCTGTCGTCCGGGGAGTGGGACGGCGTGACCCGGACGATCCGCTGACCGTGCGACTCCCCGCCCGTGGGGCCGGACGGGGAGCCTGCCCGTGCCGGGGCGGGACCGGTCAGCCGGCCACCTTGGCCGTCATCGACTCCGGGAGCGGTTCGTACCGGGCGAAGCGGCGGGTGAACCGGGCCGTGCCCGAGGTCATCGCACGCAGGTCGATGGCGTAGCGCAGCAGTTCGGCCGCCGGGACCTCGGCGCGGATCAGGGTCCGTCCGGACGGGGCGGTTCCGGTGCCCAGCACACGGCCGCGTCGGCCGGACAGGTCGCCGAGCACCGTTCCCATGTGCTCGTCGGGCAGTTCGATCGCCACCTCGTCCACCGGTTCCAGCAGGGTGATCCGGCTGCGGGCCGCGGCATCCTTGAGGGCGAGGGCGCCGGCGGTCTGGAACGCCGCGTCGGAGGAGTCGACGCTGTGCGCCTTGCCGTCCACCAGGGTCACCCGGATGTCGACCACGGGATAGCCGAAGGCCAGGCCCTTGGCCATCTGGGCGCGGATGCCGCGTTCCACGCTGGGAATGAACTGGTGGGGGATGACGCCTCCGACGATGCGGTCGACGAACTCGAACCCCGCGCCGCGGGGCAACGGTTCCACCTCGATGGTGCACACCCCGTACTGACCGTGGCCTCCGGACTGCTTGACGTGCCGCCCGTGCCCGCTGGCCGGTGCGGCGAAGGTCTCCCGCAGCGGAACCTTCACCGGCTCGGTGTCCACCTCGACCCCGCCGGCCCGCAGCCGCTGGAGCACCACGTCGGCGTGGGCCTCGCCCATGCACCACAGCACCAGCTGGTGGGTCTCCGGATTGCGCTCCATCCGCAGTGTCGGGTCGCCGGCGACCAGGCGGGACAGGTTGCGGGCCAGTGCCTCCTCGTCGCTGCGGGTGTGGGCGACCACCGCCACCGGCAACAGTGGCTCGGGCATGTCCCAGGGGCGGACGAGCAGCGCGTCGTTCGGCGCGGAGAGGGTGTCCCCCGTCTCCGCCGAACCGATCTTGGTGAGCGCGCAGAGGTCACCGGCCACGCAGAACGGCACCTCGCGCAGGTCGGACCCCAGCGGCGAGTAGATGTGTGCCACCCGTTCGTCGGTGTCGTGGTCCTCGTGTCCCCGGTCGGCGAGCCCGTGCCCGGAGACGTGGACCGTGCCCTCGGGACGCAGCGTGCCGGAGAACACGCGGACCAGCGAGACCCGCCCCACATAGGAGTCGACCGCCGTGTGCACCACCTCGGCGACCAGCGGTCCTGCGGGGTCGGCGGCCATCCGGGGGCGGGGGATGCCGGTCAGGTCGGTGACCTCGGGCAGCTCGTGCTCCAGCGGGGAGGGGAACGCGCGGGTGAGTACCTCCAGCAGCTCGGCCAGCCCCACCCCCGTGGCGGCGCACACCGGCAGCACCGGGTGGAACGAGCCCCGGGCCACGGCGGTCTCCAGATCGTTGATCAGGGTCTGTTCGTCGATCTCCTCGCCCGCGAGGTAGCGGTCCATCAGGGTCTCGTCCTCGCTCTCGGCGATGATCCCCTCGATGAGGGCGTTGCGGGCCGTGGTGATCCGCTCCGTGTCCGTCGGGTCCGGTTCCGACACCCTGGGCGGGTAACCACCGGAGTAGTCGAACAGCCGCCGGGTGAGCAGACCGACCAGTCCGGTGACCGCACCGGCCGCGTTCCGGACCGGGAGGTAGAGCGGGAGGACACCGGTGCCGAAGGCCTCCTGGCATCCGGCGATCTCGGCGTCGACGTCCGCCCGGTGGTGGTCCAGCCGGGTCACCACCACGGCACGGGGCATGCGTACCGCCGCACACTCCTCCCACAGGGCGACGGTGGCGGGGTCCACGCCTGCGGCGGCACTGACCACGAACAGTGCCGCGTCCGCGGCACGCAGGCCGGCGCGCAGCTCGCCGATGAAGTCGGCGTGTCCGGGCGTGTCGATCAGATTGATCTTGATGTCGTCGTGGACCACCGGGGCGACCGCGAGCCCGACCGACCGTTGTTGCCGGACCGCGGCCGGGTCGTGGTCGAGGACGGTGGTGCCCTCGGTGACCGGACCGCTCCGGCTGATCACACCGGTGGCCGCCAGCAGTGCCTCGGCGAGGGTGGTCTTCCCCGCACCCGACGGCCCGACCAGTGCCACGTTGCGTACCTTCGCCGGATCGTTCACCACGACCGCGGCCTTCGCCTGTCCGTTGCCGGCGTGCTTGACACCCATGAGGACCACCTCCCGGGTCGAGACGGGCAGCCGCCTTCACCGCACGTTCATGTGGTCGATCTCACACCGTCGTGCGGCGTGGGACAACCCGAAGTCGGTGACCGGAATCAGGGAGCGCGGGGTGGGTGAATCCCTGGCGGGCGGGGGTGCCGTGCATGGTCGGGCAGCGGTGTTCCCTACCGGTCGCCGTCAGGATTGGACCATGAAAGTGAGCTGGAACAGCCTCCCCGTTTGGTCCACATCGACGTAGGATGGCGTCGGGCGCAACCTGGACGCGCCCGGTTGTCCTCCAGTCGTACGTCGAAAGGCTCCGCCGTGACCAGCGCCGAGACCGGAAACGCCCCGGAGACCGCCACCGCCCCCGATGCGTCCGAGACGGTCACCCAGGTGACCGGCACCGCCCGCGTCAAGCGCGGGATGGCGGAGATGCTCAAGGGCGGCGTGATCATGGATGTCGTCACGCCCGAGCAGGCCAAGATCGCCGAGGACGCCGGTGCCGTCGCGGTGATGGCCCTGGAGCGGGTGCCCGCCGACATCCGTGCCCAGGGTGGGGTCGCTCGGATGAGTGACCCCGACATGATCGAGAGCATCATCAACGCCGTCTCCATCCCGGTGATGGCCAAGGTGCGTATCGGGCACTTCGTCGAGGCTCAGGTGCTGCAGGCCATCGGCGTGGACTACATCGACGAGTCCGAGGTGCTCACCCCGGCCGACGAGACCCACCACATCGACAAGTGGGCGTTCACCGTGCCGTTCGTGTGCGGTGCCACCAACCTGGGTGACGCGCTGCGTCGGATCGCCGAGGGGGCGGCGATGATCCGCTCCAAGGGCGAGGCCGGCACCGGCAACGTCGTCGAGGCCACCCGGCACATGCGGCAGATCCGGTCGGAGATCCGGCGGCTGACCGTGATGGACGAGGACGAGCTCTACGCGGCGGCCAAGGAGCTGCGTGCGCCCTACGAGCTGGTCAAGGAGGTCGCCGAGACCGGGAAGCTGCCCGTGGTGCTGTTCACCGCGGGTGGTATCGCCACCCCGGCCGACGCCGCGATGATGATGCAGCTCGGTGCGGAGGGCGTGTTCGTCGGCTCCGGCATCTTCAAGTCCGGGGACCCGGTCAAGCGGGCCGAGGCGATCGTGAAGGCCACCACCTTCTACGACGACCCGGACGTGATCGCCAAGGTCTCCCGTGGTCTGGGTGAGGCCATGGTCGGTATCAACGTCTCCGAGCTGCCCGAGTCGCAGCGGTTGGCCAACCGCGGTTGGTGACACGACGGCGGCAGGCTTCGGCGGCCCCGGTGCCCTGGGTACCGGGGCCGCTTCCGTGTCGTGACCGCGTCCCGGTGGTCAGATGTGTTCCATGACCAGTACGTAGGAGGTGGCCGGCGCGAGCGCCTCGTACAGGTGGGGTACGTCACCGGGGAACGAGATGTAGTCGCCGGGGTCGAGTTCCACGGGCTGGTCCACCGGTCCGGTCCGCAGCCGTCCACTGCTGAGGATCAGGTGCTCCACGGTGCCCGGGATGTGTGCCTGGGCCAGTCGGGGTGATCCGGGCTCCAGGGTGATCCGGTAGATGTCGCGACGTGCGTGGGGCGGACAGGACGCCAGCAGGGTGGCGTGCAGTCGGGTCTGTTCCGACCCCACCACGGGCCCCTGGTCCGACCTGATCACCTGGATCCGCTGGGCGGGGGGCTCGACAAGCCGGCTGAACGGCACGCCCAGCGCCACGCTCAGTGCCCACAGGGTCTCCACGCTGGGGTTGCCGCTCCCGGACTCGAGCTGGGACAGCGTCGACTTGGCGATGCCCGCACGCTTGGCCAGCTCGGTCAGGGACAGGCCGGCGCGTTCCCGTTCCCGGCGCAGCGCTGCGGCGATGGTCGCCAGGGGGGCTCCCCGGCGTGCCTCGTCCTGCTCCATGGTGTTCGCTCCAGCGATCAATTTGTTCTGTTTGACGAACGCACCCGTACTGTTCATCATGGGAGTCGATGCGTTCGATATGGCGAACTCTAGATCGCGCGCTGCTGCGGGACATCGGCGCGGTCGCCCTCGCCCTGGTCGTGGTGGGTGCCTCCTTCGGTGCCATCGCCGTCGCCTCGGGCCTGCCGGTGTGGATGCCGGTGTTCATGTCCCTCGTGGTCTTCGCCGGAGGCTCGCAGTTCATGGCGGTCGGGGTGGTGGCCGCCGGAGGCAGCCCGGTCGCCGCCGTGCTCGCCGGGCTGGTGCTCAACGCCCGGCACCTGCCGTTCGGTCTGGCGGTC
>DATCJU010000111.1:0-14599 GCA_036562635.1 Pseudonocardiaceae bacterium | reverse complement strand
CACCCCGGCTCGCCCCCACCCCCGGCCCACCGGACCTACTGCCCTTCCTCCTCGGTGCCACCACCCTCACCGCCGCCGCCGTCCTGATCACCACAGCCCTCGCGGTCCGCTCGGTCCGCGCCGTCAACGTGGGGGAGCTCCTGCATGACTGAACCACTGCTCACCCAGGACACCACCACCCCCACCCCGCTACGGGCCGAGGGCGTCACCGTCCGCTACCACACCCCCTCGGGCACCGTCACCGCCCTGCACGACATCACCCTCGCCATCCCCCGAGGCCGACTCACCGTGCTCGCCGGCCCCTCCGGCTCCGGCAAGTCCACCCTGCTCCGCATACTCGGCCTGCTGGAACGCCCCACCACCGGCACCGTCCACCTCGACGGACAACCGGTCAGCAACCACAACCACCGCACCCTGCGCGCCCTACGCCGCCGTCACGTCGTCACCCTGTTCCAGAACCCCGCCGACAACCTCCTGGACTACCTCACCGTCGCCGACAACCTCACCGCCGCCGCCCAACTCGCCGGCCACCACACCCCACCCCCCGACCTCCTGGACCGCCTCGGCCTGGCCGGCACCGCCCACCAACGCACCCACGCCCTGTCCGGCGGACAGAAACAACGCCTCGCCCTGGCCTGCGCCCTGGCCACCGGCGCCCGCATCGTCCTGGCCGACGAACCCACCTCCCAACTCGACCCCGCCTCCGCACACCTGGTCTTCGACAGCCTCACCCGACTCGTCGAATGGGGCACCACCGTCGTGGCCACATCCCACGACCCCGACCTCATCGCACTTGGTCACACCGTCGCCCGCCTCCGCGACGGCGAACTGGTCGACATCACCCACACCGGAGCCCAGTCGTGACCCCCACCGAACCCGTCCTCGCCGCCCGCGGCCTCCACCGCTCCTTCACCCAGGGCACCAGCACCGTCGACGTCCTCACCGGCGCCGACATCCACGTCCACGCCGGCGAACTGGTCGCCCTCGCCGGCCCCTCCGGCTCCGGCAAGAGCGTCCTGTTCTCCCTGCTGTGCGGTTTCGACCGCCCCACCGCCGGCACCATCCACCTGCTCGGCCGGCCCCTACCACCCCAACCTGCCTGGCAGGACTGCGCCGTGCTCCCCCAGACCATGGGTCTGGCCGACGAACTCACCGTCGCCGAGAACGTCGCCCTGCCCCTGATCCTGGCCGACCCCGCCTCCCACCGCGCCGCCCGCACCACCGCCCTGGACCTCCTCGCCGAACTGGGCATCGACCACCTGGCCGACCGCTACCCCACCGAACTGTCCTTCGGCCAACGCCAACGCACCGCCCTGGCCCGCGCCCTCGCCCCCCGACCCACACTGCTCCTGGCCGACGAACCCACCGCACACCTGGACCACGCCACCACACCCGTGGTGGTCCGCCTCCTGCGCCGCGCCGCCCAGGACGGCACCGCTGTCCTCATCACCACCCACGACGACGAGGTGTACCGGGCCGCCGACCGCCGTCTACGCCTGCACCAGGGACGCGTCCTCCCGGGGTAAAACCACCACCCGACCGAACAGGACCCGCATCGACCCCCACCCACCACACCGGTCACCCGTACACTGATCGCCGATGCGGGCTCCGCGAATCCGACTGCTGCTCCTGTTCGTCCTGCCCCTGCTCACCCTCGCCGTCCTCATCAGCGACCAACCCGTTCCGCCGCTGCCGTCCCCACCCGAGGACAAACCCCGCGCGTTGGTGGGCATGGGCGACAGCACCATGTCCGGAGAAGGCGCCGGCGACTACGAACCCGGCACCCACGGGGAGAACGGCAACTGGTGCCACCGCTCACCCAACGCCCTCATCCACCGCACCGCACTGCCCGGCATCGAACACACCATCAACCTGGCCTGCTCCGGAGCCCGCGCCAGCAACGTCAGCCTGGAACCGGGCACCCACAACACCGAACCCTCCCAGGCCGCCCAACTGGGCGAACTGGCCCGGCAGTACCGCATCGTCGCGATCGTCGTCGCCGTCGGCGCCAACGACGATCCCCGCTTCTCGGACGTCGTGCTCAACTGCATGCAGGCCTGGGCCAAACGCAACGACCCCGGCTGCGCCACCACCGTCGGCGAGCAGTGGCAGGAACGCGTCGACCGCATGGTCCCCAAGGTCGTCCGCGCCCTGCAGGACATCCGTCAGGTCATGCGCCGCGCCGGCTACCCCGACAACAGCTACTCCCTGGTCCTGCAGTCCTACGCCACCCCCGTGGGACCCGACATCGCCCCCGGACTGCAGGACCTGTCCGGCTGCCCCTTCCGTACCTCCGACCTGGAATGGGTCCGTGGCACCGCCGTGCGCGAACTGGCCGCCGGGTTGCACCGCGCCGCCCAGGCCGCCGGCGCCCGCTTCCTCGACCTGTCCGATGCCGCCACCGGCTACGAGGCCTGCACCCGGGCGAACGCCCCCCAGGAGGAGTGGTTCACCCGCCTCACCGTGGACTGGGACGCACTGCGGGACGAGCAACGCGCCCCGCACGCCGTCCAGGAGTCCTTCCACCCCAACGCCCGCGGACACAGCCAGTTCGGCCGCTGCCTGGGTGAGTTCCTGGCCACCACCCACACCTCCGCGGCCTGCCTGCCCGGCCCGGACGGCTACCTGCACCCCGTCCCGGGCAGGGCCACCGCCGACAGCCGCACCACAGGCTGACGCCGCACCCGGTGTCCCCACGCCTCAGTGTTCCACCAACCCCCGTCGACGACGCTGGTAGAGCAGCACGGCACCGGCCAACAGGATCGCCCCGGCGATCAACACCAGCACCGCGCCGCTGACCGCACCCCCGGTCCAGTCCTGGATCACCTCCGGCACCACCAACGCCACGCCGACGATCCCGCCCACGAGCAACCCGGGGCGGCCCGTCACGCGATAACCGGCGAAACACGCAGCCGCCAGCGACGCGGTGAGCACATAGCTCCACACCTCCGCGCCCTCCTGCCCCTGCAGGATCTGCGCCCCGACGTACCCGATAGCCACCCCGGCCGTCAGCGCCACCTCGGGATGTGGCACTACCCGTGCCGCCAGAGCCCACAACGCAGCAAGCGCGAGCAGCCCCCCACCGATATGGAGCGACGTCCCCGTGGACAGGTCACCCACCAGCGCGATCGCCGCAAAGATGCTCAGCGGCACGCCCACGAAGAGCTGCGGCACGGCCGGCACCAGCACGTACCCCAGAACAGCTGCCACCACTCCGGCGACGCCGGCGATGCTCGCCTCGTACTCGCTGACGGCGGCCCCGACGGTCAGGGCGGTGGTGACCGCGGCCAGGGCCAGCAACATCGCGACGATCTGCGGGCGCGCACCGGGTTTCCGCCCGCTGAAGCCGGCGGGTAGGGCCCGAGAGCCGCCGGCGATCACGATCGCGGTCACGGCCAGGAGCACGGTGGCTGCGCCGAGCAGGGTCACCCGCCCGGCACGGCCCAGGTCGTCCCAGGAGGCGCCGAGCAGCAACACCCCGCCCGCCAGGAGCAGGGCACCGCCCAGGGCACCGACGACCTCGACGAGACGCCGAGTCCCCGGCGGTGCCGGCTCCTCCAGGTCCGCCAGGGCACCCAGTACCGCCTCACCCTGCTCGGCGGACAGCACGCCTTCCTGGACCAACCGTTCCACGGCCGTTCGCTGTCGTGCCGGTACCGTTCCTCGTTCCATCTCGCTCTCCATCGTTGCGGAGGCCGGTTCTCTGGGTTTGCTGTTCTGGTTGCTTTTTCTGTGGGCGTTTCGTCGTTCGGGTTGGTTGTTTATTTTGGTCAGCACTGAAATCATTAACAAATTGAAGATGTCGATCGAGAGCGTCAAGCACTCAGTCGACACCCCCGGAAGGTTCGCCCCGACCCAGCTCTCCGCTCCACGTCACGACGGTGCTCGCCGCCTCCACGCGTGCCCGGGTGGGCCCGGCACTGTCGAACGGCCCGGCCCGGACCATGGGGCCGGCCAGGAACGCGAACACCAGCCCGTCCACAGCCGGCGAGCAGGTGGACCAGGCCGGAGTGGAGACCCTGCATCAGGGTCGCCACCGCTACGTGCGACCACCGGATCCCGAGAGGGCGGAACCGGCCGAAGGCCTGACCGGAACGCTCGGTGTCACGGTGCGGGACGGCACGACTGCCACAGCCCTGCCAGGTGCACACGCCGGAGCTGCCGTGCCCACCGCACCGGGTGGACCCGTTCCCGAAAGCGGTCGACACCCCCTGTTCCGCGACCGCCCGGACCGGACCGAACGGGACAGGCACCTGGTCGGACCCGACCACCGGTGCCGGACACCACGAGCGACACCGGTGGTGTCACACGCGGAACGTGCACCGTGAACCGCCGGCCGCTCACCTGACGCGGCCACCCCCAGGACGCCCCAGGACGGTCGCCCTCAGACCGCAGGTGGCCGGTCCTCGAACGGCGTGGACAGCACGACGGTGGTGCGTGTGGACACGTTGGCCGCTTCGCGGATCTGCCGGAGCAGGTCCTCCAACGCCGCCGGAGACGCCACGCGTACCCGCAGGATGTAGGACTCCTCCCCGGCCACCGAGTAGCACGCCTCGATCTGCGGCAGGTGCTCCAACCGCTGCGGGTAGTCGTCGGGCGCCGCCGGATCGATCGGGGTGAGCGAGATGAACGCGGTCAACGGCAGCCCGATCTGCTCACCGTCGAGCTTGGCACCGTACCCACGCACCACACCGCGCTGCTCGAGCCGACGCACCCGCTGGTGCACGGCCGACACGCTCAGGCCGACACGCTCGGCCAACTCGGTGTAGCTGATACGACCGTCACTGGCCAGCTCACGCAGGATGGCCCGGTCGATCGGTTCCAGCGACCTGCTCACGCCGGCAGCTCCACCAGCTCACGCGGCTGGTTGTTCAGCCGTTCCACGCCGTCCTCGGTCACCACCACGATGTCCTCGATCCGCGCACCCCACCGCCCGGGCAGGTAGATCCCCGGCTCGACACTGAAAGCCATCCCCGGCTCGAGCACCAGGTCGTTGCCACCGACGATGTAGGGCTCCTCGTGCACGTCCAGGCCGATACCGTGCCCGGTGCGGTGCACGAAGTACTCGCCGAACCCCGCCTCGGCGATCACCGAGCGAGCGGCCTCGTCGATCGATGCCGCGGTCACGCCGGGACGAACCGCGGCCACCGCCGCCTCCTGGGCCGCCCGCAGCACCTCGTAGGTGTCCACCACGTCGGCGTGGCCGGGCGCACCGACGACGTAGGTACGGGTGCAGTCGGAGTTGTAGCCCTCGGCCACCGGACCGCCGATGTCCACCACGACCACATCGCCCGGCTCGATCACCCGGCCGGACACGTCATGGTGCGGGCTGGCGCCGTTGGGACCGGAGCCGACGATCACGAAAGCGGCCTCGGTGTGCCCCTCGGCCACGATCGCGGCGGCGATGTCCGCACCCACCTCGGCCTCGGTGCGTCCGGGACGCAGCCACTCCCCCATCCTGGCGTGCACCCGGTCGATGGCGGCGCCGGCCTTGCGCAACGCCGCGACCTCCGCGGCGTCCTTGCGCATCCGCAGCTCACGCAGCACCGGACCGGCCAGTACCTGTTCGGCGCCGTCAACGGTGTCCCGCAGCCGGAGCACGTGCAGGGCGGGCATCGGGTCGGCCACGGCGACCCGCCGCGGGGTACCGCCGCGGCGCAGCAGGTCGGCCACCAGGTGGTACGGGTCCTCGCCGTCCACCCAGGTCACCACGTCCACACCCAGATCGGCGGTGGGAACCCCGCCGTAGCCGGGCTCCTCCAGCTTCGGCACCACCAGAGCCGGACGGGCCGAGGTACCCGCGGCCGGGAGCACGAAACAGGTCAGACGTTCGAAGGACTCGCCTCCCACACCCAGCAGGTAGCGCAGGTCGGACCCGGGCGAGACGAGCAGGGCATCCACACCTGCGTGGGCCGCGGCCGCCGCGGCGCGGTCGAGACGAGCACGCAGGGCGGGTACGTCGAGGGCTCCGGTGGTCGTCGCCATATCAGGCAGCCTAACGCGCTTTCGGGTGCGGATTGGACGGAGCACGGGAGTGTGCGGTGTGATGTTTATTTTACTAAGAACTGAAGAAATAGGGGAGACTATTTCTTGATGGAAGACGGGGAAGCCGCACCCCCGCCTCGCACCGTTCCCGCCCCGATGGACCCGATCGTGGTCGTGCCGTACCGCGCGCCCTGTCGGCGATGGCAGGCTTGCTCGCCGTGGACGCTCCCCTGGTGCTGCTGGACGCAGCCAGCCTGTGGTTCCGGGCCCACTTCGCCCTGCCGGATTCGTTGCGCGCTCCCGACGGCACCCCGGTGAACGCGGTGCGCGGATTCGCGGACATGGTGGCCCGGGTGATCACCGACCGCCGGCCCGGCCGACTGGTGGCCTGCCTGGACAACGACTGGCGCCCGGAGTTCCGGGTACGTGTGCTGCCCTCCTACAAGGCGCACCGGGTGGCCGACGCGACCCGAGGTACCGAGGAGGTGCCCGACACCCTCACCCCGCAGCTGCCGATCATCGCCGAGCTGCTCGACGCGGTGGGTATCGCCTCCGCGGAGGCCGTCGGCCACGAGGCCGACGACGTGATCGGCACCCTCGCCCACACGGAACACAGCGTCCCGGTCGAGGTGGTCACCGGTGACCGCGACCTGTTCCAGGTGGTGCGGGACGTCCCCACCCCGGTGCGCGTGGTCTACGTGGGCCGGGGCATGAACAAGGCCGAGGTGTACGGCCCGCGGGAGCTGGCCGAGCGCTACGGCCTACCACCGGAACGAGCCGGCGCCGGGTACGCCGACCTCGCCGCCCTGCGCGGCGACCCCTCCGACGGTCTGCCGGGCGTGCCCGGGATCGGCGAGAAGACCGCCGCCAGGCTCGTCTCCCTCTTCGGCTCGGTGGAGGCACTGACGGCCGCGTTGGACGATCCGACCGACTCCCGGCTCACCGCCCGCCAACGCAAGGCGTTGTCCGCGGCCCGGGACTACCTCACCGCGGCCCCGCAGGTGGTACGCGTCGTCACGGACGCCCCGGTACGGCTGGACCGGGACGACACGGTGCCCGCTCGGGCGGCCGATCCCGAGCGTGTGGCCGAGCTGCAGCGCCGATGGAACCTGGGCGGCGCGGTGGACCGGCTGCTGGCCGCGCTCGCCCGCTGACCCCAGGGCCCACTCACCACACGTCGCCCGGCCGCCAGTCGCAGATCAGCGGGGCGGTCGGATCCAGCTCGCCCGTGGTCGGCGTGGGCAGCACGAGCACTCCCCCGTCCTCCTCCGGGGTGGCCACCACCCGACCCTCCCGGTCCCGGACGTGGGTCGGCCCGTCCCAGCGGCACCAGCCCAGGCGCCGGTAGAAGCCGTGGATACCCGGCCTGGCGGACAACGCACCGAGCTGGAAACCGTCGACGATCAGCCGACCGGCCGCGGCCATCACCTCGTGCCCGTACCCACGGCGACGGACGTCGGCGCGCACCGCCACCCCCTCCACGTACCCGGTACGCCAGGTGCGCTCACCCGACCACAGACGCCGCTCGACCACGGCCACGTGGGCGAGCACCCCGGTCGTGTCCAGCCGCAGGAAGTGCCAACCTCCCAGGGCGTGCTCCCAGTCCTCGGCACTGAAGTCCTGCGAGAACGCTTCCTCCAGGAACCGGCGGAGCTCGGCCAGCTGCTCCGACGAGAGCTCCTCGGTGCGTGTGACCACCAGTGACGGCATGAGCCGAGTATCCGGGCGATCGGTGTGCGCGGCGCACGTTCCACCGTTTCCTGCACCGGGTACGAACGAGTAGTTTTTTCACTCAACACTGAAATTATCAATCAAACAAACAAGGATGACGCGTCGCTCCGGAAGCCCGGAGGCGATCCCCCACCCCACCGAACGAGCTCGTCGACCTGGTGGCGCGACCGGACAGCGCCGAGGAGGAGGCCGCAGCGACCGACCCGGACCGTGGGACCACGGCCACAGCACCGGCCACCCGCCGTCTTCACCGCCCCAGGCGCGACGGGAGCGTGATCGACGACCCACCTCACCGGGCCGTCCCGCGTGCCGGCACGATGACCCGGCCGCCGTCCGGGTGAGAACGCCCGCGGGAATCCGGCCGGCCGGAAACGGACGCCCCGAGGCCACCTAGAATCCGCCGGGGCAGAGGGACGGGGGGACGCTGTGGCATTGCAGAGGACCCAGCGCACCTCCTCCGGCGGGGTGCAGTCGCTCGAACGAGCCTTCACGCTCCTGGAGCGGCTGGCCGACGCGGGGGGCGAAGCGGGACTGTCGGAACTGGCCCATGCCTCGGGACTGCCGTTGCCCACCATCCACCGCCTGATGCGGACGCTGGTCTCGCTCGGATACGTACGACAGGACCGCTCGCGCCGCTACTCCCTGGGGCCCCGGCTGATCCGGTTGGGGGAGACCGCGGGACGTCAGCTCGGTGCATGGGCCCGCCCGGTGCTGGCCGAGTTGGTCGACCAGGTGGGCGAGACGGTGAACCTGGCGATCCTGGACGGGGACGAGGTGGTCTACGTCGCACAGGCCCCTTCCCGGCACTCGATGCGCATGTTCACCGAGGTCGGTCGCCGGGTGCTGCCGCACTGCACCGGGGTGGGCAAGGCCCTGCTGTCCCAGCTGCCTCGGGAACAGGTGCTCGACCTGCTGGAACGCACCGGGATGCCCGCCTACACCGCGCGCACCGTCACCGACCCCGGCCGGCTGCTGCGGCAGCTCACCCAGGTGGCCCGGCAGGGGTACGCGCTGGACGACGGGGAGCAGGAGGTGGGAGTGCGCTGTGTGGCGGTCCCGGTCACCGCCGGGCCCACGCTGGCCGCGATCTCGGTCTCCGGTCCCGAGGGTCGGCTGACCCGGGCCGCCGCGGCCCGGATGGTGCCGGCCATGCGACGGGCCGCCGAGCAGCTGCGCACCACCCTGTTGGACACCGCCCAGGGCTGACCGACCCGCACGCCGGTGCCCCGGCCCACGGGTCGGATCCCAGTCAGGCCGGGTAGGCGTTGCCCCGATCCACCAGCTCGGTGGGCAGCACCGTGGTCACCGGCGCCGAGGTGTCCCCGGCGATACGCCGGAACAGCATCTCCGCGCCCCGGCGCCCCATCTCCCGCACGTCGTACCGGATCACGGTGATCGGCATCGGCACCAGGTGGGACAGCTCGAAGTCGTCGAACCCCACCACTCCGGCCCGCCGGCCGCTGCGCCACAGTTCGCTCACCACACCCGTGGTGATCCGGTTGGTGCCGCAAGCGAAGGCGGTCGGTGGGTCGGGGCGTTCCAACAGCCGTCGGGTCACCTCCGCCGCGGACCGCGGATCGGAGACCCCGTCCACCACGATCATGTCCTCGGCGGACAACCCCGCTCCGGCCAGCGCCGCCTGCGCCCCAATCAGCCGTTCCCGCATGGGCAGCAGGGCCAGCGAGTCCAGCAGCAGCGCGATCCGCTCGTGCCCGTCGGCCAGCAGCCGCTCCACCCCCGCGGCCATACCACCGGCGTTGTCCAACAGCACCGAGTCCACACTCAGCCCGGGGACCGGACGGTCCAGCAGCACCACGGGCATGCCCATGGCCATCTCCTCGCGCAGCAGGGCGGGATCGGCGCCCACGGTCACCAGCAGCAGACCGTCCACCCGCCGCTCACACAGCTCCTGCAGCAGCCGTCGTTCCTGCTCCGGTCGCTGTTCGGAGCTGGCGGTGATCAACAGGGTGTCGTGTCCCAGGGCGACCTCGGCGGCGGCACTGGCGATCGTCGAGTAGAAAGGGTTGCCGAGCTGGCCGATGATCAGGCCGATGGTCGCCGAGCTGACCCCCGACCGCAGCTTGCTGGCCATGTCGTTGCGCCGGAAACCGAGCTTGGCCACCGCGGCCGTCACCCGCTGGACCAACTCCGGATGCACCGAGGGCACCTTGTTGATCACCCGCGAGACGGTCTTGATGCTCACGCCGGCCTCGGCGGCCACGTCGGCCATCGTGGGCCGGCGCGGACCGCGCCTTCTGCCCGTGTGTGCTGTGCTGCCCACCGGAACCGGTGCCTCCTCGTGCTGGATGCAGGCAGCGTAGCCGGACGCGCCCGGTGCGTTCACTGCCGAGGCTCGGAGAGCTGCTTCCGTTCGTCGGGCCACACCCGCAGAGCGATCAGCGGGAACACCAGGACGGAGAGCACGCCCGCTCCGACCAGGGTGGCCGCGGTCGCCGAGTGCAGTGCGCCCCGCTCCACCCCCACGGTGGTGATCACCACGATCAGGGGCAGTGCGGTGGCGCTCAGCAGGGCCAGCGCGACCCGACCACGCTGGTCCAGCGACCGGCCGCGACCACGTCCGGCCGCCCACCACACCGGGCCGCCCCGCAGCAGGAGCAGCAGGAGCGCGAACAGGAGGAGCCACACCGGGTCGAGGGGGTCGTCCATCAACGAGGCCAGGTCGAAGCGGGCACCGCTGACCACGAAGAAGAACGGCACCAGAAAGCCGTATCCCATGCCCTCCAACTTGGCCAGCACCACCTCGGCGTCACCGGGGTCGCCGACCTCCAGGGCACTGCGCAGGACGATCCCGGCGGCGAACGCGCCCAACAACACGTCCAACCCCAGTTCCGCAGCCGCCCAGACCATGCCGATCACCACCAGCAGGGCGGTGCGCACCGCGAACTGCACACTGGTGCCGAGGGTGACCGACATCAGGCGGGCCACCCGTGGGGACCGGGGTCGGCGTGCCCACCACACCCCGAACGCGGCCAGCAGGGCGAACCCGAACAGCAGCAGTCCGGTGTGCGCGGGTCTGGTGCTGGTCAGCACCAGCGACACCGCGACGACCGGTGCGAACTCCCCGACCGCTCCGTGGGCCAGCACCTGTCGGCCGAGCGGGGTGCCGAGCCCGCCGCGGTCCCGGATCATCGGCAGGACGGCACCCAGCGCGGTGGTGGTCAGCGCCAGCCCCACCACCATCGCGGTGAACGAGGGTCCCAGCACGACCAGGGAGGTGAGCAGGGCCAGCACCACCGTCGCCAGCCAGGTGAGCAGTGCCACCCGCAACGGACCACCCCGGACGCGACGGAAGTCGAGTTCGTACCCGGCCAGGAACATCAGCATGGCCAGGCCGAGCTCCGAGATGGTCTCCAGCGCCTCGTCCACCCGGACCCAGCCCAGCAGGTGGGGACCGATCAGGATGCCGAGCAGGACCTCCAGCACCACGGTGGGCACCAGGAGCCATCGGCCGAGCACGTCGCCCAGCCAGGGGGCGAACGCCGCGGCGCCCAGCACCACCATGACCGAGGTCAACGTGGTTGCCGACAGCACGGGTCACATCCGTTCCGCGGTGGAACCGCCGGTCGACCCGCCCCGGCGGGTACCTCGTCGGTCGCTCATCGCAACCCCTCGGGTCAGGTCGCGGATCGATGGCCGCGACCCACGGTAGCTCCGGTCGCCACCACCCGCTGACCGGTGTAACCCGGTCGGGGGTGTCCGGTGTCCGCCCTGCGACACACCGGTGCCCATGGCCACCGCGGACACCGAACATGACGTACGTCACAGCGTGGCCGGCGTCGAAACGGTACTTTCCTAAGCGCTCGCTTAGTCGACCGAGGAGGTGGCATGGCCCTCCCCACGGCACCGGACGGGAGCACACCGGCACGAACGGTGACGACCGGCACGGGGTCCACCGACGTACGGGCCGTGGTCTTCGACTACGGCGGAGTGCTCACCACCCCGGTCCGGGACAGCATCGCCGCATGGTTGGCCGCCGACGGTATCCGCCCCGAGTCGTTCTCCCGGGTGCTCAAGGCGTGGTTGTCCCGCTCGGCCCCCGAGGGAACTCCGATCCACCGGCTGGAGACGGGCACCCTGCCCCCGGAGGAGTTCGAGCGCCTGGTCGCCGCCGAACTGGAGACCCACGACGGCTCGCCCGTGGTGGCAGAAGGGCTCCTGACCCGACTGTTCGCCGGGATGCGCCCCGACCCGGCGATGACGGCGCTGGTCCGTGAGGTGCGCGCCCTGGGGCTGCGCACCGTCCTGCTGTCGAACAGCTGGGGCAACATCTACCCGCGGGCGCTGCTGGCGGAGCTCTTCGACGGCACGGTCATCTCCGGAGAGGTGGGCCTGCGCAAACCCGATCCGCGGATCTACCGGCTGGCGCTGGACCTGGCCGGGGTCCCCGCTGCGCAGGCCGTGTTCGTCGACGACGCTGTTCCCAACACCGACGGGGCGCTCGCGGTGGGCATGCGGGCCGTCCACCACGTCGACGCCGCGACCACCCGGGGCCGACTCGCCGAGCTGATCCCCGGACTGCGTCGCACCGCCACCGGGCAGCCGCCGGACAGGTCGGCTGCCTCCCCGGGCCATCCCCGAAGCGGCGACCCCGCCCGGCCGGGTACGGACCCCGGGAGCGGTGCGGGTGCGGGTGCGGATGGGCACCGGAAAGCAGACCCACCTCGCCCCTGATCCAGTGACCGACAGACCCGGCCGGGACGAACCGCGGCGTGCGCACCGCACCCGCCCGTCCCGGCACCCCTCGGCCCCCGGCTCGACACGGGTGCCGCGCAGCACACGGAGAACACAGGAGGAACGCGTGACCGAGTCCCACTCCCGCGTGGCCATCGTCACCGGTGCCGCCCGTGGCATCGGCGCCGCCACCGCCCGGCGACTGGCCCGGGACGGTTTCGCCGTCGCCCTGCTCGACCTGGACGAGGCGAGCTGTGTCCAGGGCGCCACGGAGATCGAGGCCGACGGCGGTCGCGCCATCGGCGTCGGCGTGGACGTGAGCAACACCGAGCAGGTCGAAGCGGCGGTCAAGCGGGTCGCCGACGAGCTGGGCGCTCCGACGGTGCTGGTCAACAACGCCGGCATCATCCGGGACAACCTGCTGTTCAAGATGACCGACGACGACTGGGACGCCGTCATGGCGGTGCACCTGCGCGGCGCGTTCCTGATGAGTCGGGCCACGCAGAAGTACATGACCGAGCAGGGCTGGGGCCGGATCGTCAACCTCTCCAGCACCTCGGCGCTGGGCAACCGCGGCCAGGCGAACTACGCCGCCGCCAAGGCGGGTCTGCAGGGCTTCACCAAGACCCTGGCCATCGAGCTGGGCAAGTTCGGCGTTACGGTCAACGCCGTCGCGCCCGGGTTCATCGCCACCGACATGACCGCGGCGACCGCGGCCCGCATCGGGGTGTCCTTCGAGGACTTCGTCAAGGCCGCGGCCGAGCAGATCCCGCTGCGGCGGGTGGGCCGCCCGGAGGACATCGCCGGGGTGGTGTCCTTCCTGGTCAGCGAGGACGCCTCGTTCGTGTCCGGTCAGGTCATCTACGTCGCCGGCGGGCCGAAGGCCTGAGTGCCTCCTGCGGACGCCCACCCCACGTCAGGAGCCGACAGATGCGTGTGTTCTCCGATCTGGAGGAGCTCGCCCGGGCCAAGGGCGAGCACCTGGGATACAGCACCTGGCACACCGTCACCCAGGAGCAGGTGAACCTCTTCGCCGACGCCACCGGCGACCACCAGTGGATCCACGTGGACCCCGAGCGGGCCACGCAGGGGCCGTTCGGCACCACCATCGCCCACGGCTATCTCACCCTGTCGCTGATCCCGAAGTTGGCCCAGGAGATCTACCGGGTCGACGGGCTGCGGATGGGGATCAACTACGGCACCAACAAGGTGCGTTTCCCCCATCCGGTTCCGGTGGGTTCCCGGGTGCGGGCCGGCGCCGAGCTGGTGGAGGTGCGGGACGTACCGCAGGGCAAGCAGGTGGTCATGCGGTACACCGTGGAGATCGAGGGGAAGGACAAGCCGGCCTGCGTGGCCGAGGCGGTCGTCCTCCTCGTCCCCTGACCGCGCGGGGGTGCTCCGACGACGGAGCACCCCCGATCACCTACCGGACATACCGTCCAGTCGGTATCGTCCTGCCGCAGTCCCGTCCCGCCCCGGCAACCCGTTCGGAGGGTGTCGATGAACCGATCCGACCTTCCCGGGCTCGACCTGGAACGGCTCCGCGGTCACCTGGACCGGGCGCTGCCGGGCCTGGTCGCCGGCCCGCTGCGCGGTGAGCTGATCCCCGGTGGCCGGTCCAACCTCACCTACCTGGTCACCGACGGCTCCCGGCGCTGGGTGGTACGCCGCCCACCGCTGGGCCATGTGCTGGCCACCGCACACGACATGGCCCGGGAGCACCGGGTGATCGGGGCACTGGGTTCCACCCCGGTCCCGGTGCCCACTCCCCTGTTGCTGTGCGAGGACCCGGACGTGATCGGTGCCCCGTTCTACGTCATGGAGTACGTGCCCGGCACCCCCTACCGCAAGAAGGAGCAACTGGCCGCCCTCGGGCCCGAGCGCACCCGGGCGATCGTGCTGTCCCTGGTCGACACCCTGGTCACCCTGCACGCCGTGGACCCCGAAGCGGTGGGGCTGGGCGACTTCGGCCGTCCCCGGGGCTTCCTGGAACGGCAGTTGGCACGGTGGGCCAAGCAGCTGGCGGCGTCCCGCAGTCGTGAGGTGCCCGGTATCGACGAGCTGCACGAACAACTGGCCGCCTCGGTTCCCGTCTCACCGCCACCCGCGATCGTGCACGGCGACTACCGGCTGGACAACGTGCTGGTCGACGGCGACGACCGGATCACCGCCGTCCTGGACTGGGAGATGT
>DATCJU010000054.1:0-29966 GCA_036562635.1 Pseudonocardiaceae bacterium | reverse complement strand
GATCGGGGAGGACACGCCCTGGTGACACCGTTCGCCGGACCACCCGGGTATCCCGTCACGACACCGTTCGACGGGATCGGGGAACTCCACGCCGGCGATCCCGTACCCGGCGCGCCCGTCACCGTGAGCGCGTTGGAGTTCGACGTGCTGTGGGAGCACCTGGGGCTGGGCCCCATGCCACTGGTCGTCAGGGTGCCCTCCCCGGGACGGACCCACCAGGAACGGGCGGAGCTGGTGGACCGGGCCTGGGCGGAGCTGGAACGCAGGGGGCTCGGTGGACGGCGCAACGGCCCGGACGACCGTGTGGCAACCCTGCTGGAGGTGATGGCCCGCCCGGAGCGGGAGGTCGACGGCCGGATCTGGCTGGGCCGCAGCGTGCGGATCCTGGCCGCCGCCACCGGAGGGGACGCGACCCTGGCCGTGCTCGACGGGGACCGGCTGCTGCTGCAGGAGGCGTCCCCGGACGGGCTGCCCCGGGCCGCGCTGGAGGTCCTGCCACCCGTGGCCGCCGGACCGGGACACTCGGTCACCCTGCCCAGCCAGGACCTGGACGCGGCGGCCGCCGCCTGCGACGGCACCCCGGAGGGCCTGACCGCGGAGCTGCGGCGGCGGGGAACACGCGACGACGACGCCCGCACCCTGGCCCGTATGGTCCGCGGGGCCCGGCACCACGGACAGTTCGGGGCCGCGGCACGGGACCTGTGGGGCCGCCGACACCGCCCCGGCTGGGTGGTCGGTTTCTTCGACACCCCGGACGGCCGCTACCTGCAGCTGCGGCGCGGCCAGGACGGCGCCCCGCCGTGGAGCACGGTGAGCCCCGCGGACACCCGCCGGCTGCTCGCCCACGTCGACGAGCTGCTCGGGACGGCCCAGCAGCTGGCCGGACGGTGAGCGACACCGCCGCTCAGGCCGGGTCGGCGATCAGGGGCCGGGCCTCCGGCGCCGCGGAACGCTTGGCGTCCGCCGCCTCGTCGTCCGGCTGGGTCTGCGAGTCGCGTTCGGCCTCCACCCGCGCCTGGTAGACCTCCACCTCACGCCGCACGGTCTCCTCGTCCCAACCGAGCACCCCCGCCATGAGCCGGGCCACCGGCTCGGCGCAGTCCACCCCGCGGTGCGGGTACTCGATGGAGATCCTGGTCCGCCGGGCCAGCACGTCCTCGACGTGCAGGGCCCCCTCGGCGGCCGCGGCGTAGACCACCTCGACCTGCAGGTAGTCCGGGGCGTGCGGGATCGGCCTGAGCAGCTCGCGCCGTCCCTCGGCCAGCGCCAGCACCTGGTGCACCAGCGAGCCGTAGCGGTCCAGCAGGTGCCGTACCCGGTACGGGTGCAGACCGTGCCGGGAGGCCAGCTGCTCGGTCTGGTTGACCAGGGCGTGGTAGCCGTCGGCGCCGAGCAGCGGCACCTTGTCGGTGATCGACGGGGCGATCCGGCCGGGCAGGTCCACCGCGGCGGCGTCCACCGCGTCCGCGGCCATCACCCGGTAGGTGGTGTACTTGCCGCCGGCGATCGCGACCAGGCCGGGTGCCACCCGGGCCACCGCGTGCTCCCGGGACAGCTTCGACGTCTCCTCGCTCTCCCCCGCCAGCAGCGGCCGCAGACCCGCGTACACCCCCTCGATGTCGTCGTGGGTCAGCGGGGTGGCCAGTACCGCGTTGACGTGGTTGAGGATGTAGTCGATGTCGGCCTTGGTGGCCGCCGGGTGTGCCAGGTCCAGGTACCAGTCGGTGTCCGTGGTGCCGATGATCCAGTGGTTCCGCCACGGGATGACGAACAGCACCGACTTCTCGGTGCGCAGGATGATCCCGGTGTCCGAGACGATCCGGTCCCGGGGCACCACGATGTGCACACCCTTGCTGGCACGCACCTTGAACCGGCCCCGGGTACCCGCCAGGCGCTGGATCGCGTCGGTCCACACCCCGGTGCAGTTGATCACCACGTGGGCGCTGACGTCCTGCTCCCGGCCGTCCTCGACGTCCCGCACCCGCACCCCGGCGATCCGGTCCGCCTCGCGCAGCATGCCCACGACCTGGGTGGAGTTGCGTACCACCGCCCCGTAGTGTGCGGCGGTCCGGGCCACGGTGAGGGTGTGCCGGGCGTCGTCGGCCTGGGCGTCGTAGTAACGCACCCCGCCGATCAGCGCACTGGGTTTGAGGGCCGGCGCCATCCGTAGCGCCCCGGCCCGGGTGAGGTGCTTCTGCCCCGGCACCGAGCGGGCCCCGCCCATGCTGTCGTACAGCACCAGGCCGGCCGCCACGTAGGGGCGCTCCCAGAAGCGGTGGGTGAGCGGGTAGAGGAAGCTGACCGGCTTGACCAGGTGCGGCGCCAGACGGGTGAGCATCAGTTCCCGCTCCCGCAGCGCCTCACGGACCAGGCCGAACTCCAGCTGTTCCAGGTAGCGCAGACCGCCGTGGAAGAGCTTGCTGGACCGGCTGGACGTACCGGACGCCAGGTCCCGCGCCTCCACCAGCGCCACCTTCAGACCGCGGGTGGCGGCGTCCAGCGCCACCCCCGCCCCGGTGACCCCACCACCGATGACGACCACGTCGAACTGCTCGGAGCCCAGCCGTCGCCAGGTCTCCTCCCGCTCGGCAGGCCCCAGACGGCCCGGCACGACGTCGGACCGGCCGCCTTCCCCGCGCTCACTGCTGGTCAACGGTCCGCCTCCCTGCTCCCCGCGACAACTGGCGTCAGGTCGGAACGGTTCGCAGAGATCACGCTACCCGCCGTACCGCGAATGCACACCACGATCAGTTGCCGCTTTCTCTAGCCCAACATGGCTGGGGGCATACCGCCACTTGCCGCAGCAACTCGCCCGCACCGGTCGCAATCCCCGGCATGAACTGGAGAAATCGTGGACAGTGGATGTCGGCATCAGTAGCGTCCCCGCTCCGATGGGCGTCGGCGCCGCTCGGCGACGAACGCCGTCGCGTGACACGGACAAGGAGGTCCGTTGTGAGCAATGCCGAGATCTTCATATGGGAGCTCCTCGGAACGGCCACCCTCACCCTCCTCGGCTGCGGAGTGGTGGCGAACGTCGTTCTGCGGAACACGTTGGGCAACGGCGGCGGCTGGCTTCTGATCAACTTCGGCTGGGGTTTCGCGGTTTTCGCGGGCGCCAGCGTGGCCTGGGCCAGCGGCGCCCACATCAACCCGGCGGTCACGATCGGACTCGCGGTGGCGGGGTCGACTCCCTGGTCGTCGGTGCCCGTCTACATCATTGCCCAGCTGATCGGTGCGTTCCTGGGTGCGGTACTGACCTGGTTGGTCTACAAACTCCAGTTCGACACACACGACGACCCGGCCAACACCCGGGGCATCTTCGCCACCGGCCCGACCGTGGCCAACAAACCGTGGAACGTGGTCACCGAGCTCATCGCCACGTTCGTGCTGGTCATCTGGATCCTGCTCAGCCCGACGGCCCAGCCCGAGAGCCCGGGTGGTGTCCCGCAGTTCGGTAACTCGGCCCTCGGGTACGCGGCGGTGGCCTTCATCGTGATGGGGATCGGCCACTCCCTGGGCGGCCCCACCGGTTACGCCATCAACCCGGCCCGCGACCTGGGCCCGCGTCTCGCCTACGCGGTTCTGCCGATCCGAGGCAAGGGCAGCGCCGACTGGGGGTACTCGTGGGTTCCCGTGGTCGGTCCGCTGCTGGGTGGTGCGCTCGCCGGGTTGCTGTACCTGGCCCTGCCGGTGTGAGGCCGGCCCAGGCCGGTTCCGATCCAGGAAGAAGTGAGGAACTGATGACCGAGTACGTCGCCGCCATCGACCAGGGCACGACCTCGACGCGGTGCATGATCTTCGATCACTCCGGGCGTGCCGTGGCGATGGACCAGGTCGAGCACGAACAGATCTTCCCGCGTGCCGGGTGGGTCGAGCACGACCCGCAGGAGATCTGGCGCAACGCCCGTCAGGTGACCGCGGGGGCACTGGCCAAGGCGGACCTGCGGGCCAGCGACATCGTCGCGGTGGGCATCACCAACCAGCGGGAGACCACCGTGGTGTGGGACCGCCGTACCGGCGAGCCGGTCTACAACGCCATCGTCTGGCAGGACACCCGCACCGACACCATCTGTGACGAGCTGGGTGCCCTCGGCGGTGGCCAGGAACGGTACCGCGCCAAGACCGGTCTGCCGCTGGCCACCTACTTCTCCGGGCCCAAGGTGCGGTGGATCCTCGACAACGTCGAGGGGGCCCGGGAACGCGCGGAGGCGGGTGACCTGCTCTTCGGCAACATGGACACCTGGTTGCTGTGGAACATGACCGGGGGCGTGGAGGGCGGTCTGCACATCACCGACCCGACCAACGCCTCCCGCACGCTGCTGATGGACCTGGAGACCCTCTCCTGGGACCACGACATCTGCGACGAGATGGGCATCCCCGTCTCGATGCTGCCGGAGATCCGTTCCTCCTCGGAGGTGTACGGCCGGGTCCGGGAGCGCGGCTCGCTGGGTGGGGTGCCGATCGCCGGCATCCTGGGCGACCAGCAGGCCGCCACCTTCGGCCAGGCGTGCCTGGCGGTCGGCGAGGCGAAGAACACCTACGGCACGGGCAACTTCGTCCTGCTCAACACCGGCACCCAGAAGGTGATGAGCGAGAACGGCCTGCTCACCACCGTCTGCTACAAGATCGGTGACCAGGCGCCGGTGTACGCCCTGGAGGGGTCCATCGCGGTCACCGGGTCCCTGGTGCAGTGGCTCCGGGACAACCTGGGGCTGATCGGGTCCGCCCCGGAGGTCGAGACCCTGGCCCGCACCGTCGAGGACAACGGCGGCTGCTACTTCGTGCCGGCGTTCTCCGGGCTGTTCGCACCGTACTGGCGGTCGGACGCGCGGGGCGTGATCGTCGGGCTGACCCGGTTCGTGAACAAGGGCCACCTCGCCCGGGCCGTCCTGGAGGCCACCGCCTACCAGACCCGGGAGGTCATCGACGCGATGAACGCCGACTCCGGGGTGCCGCTGAAGGCGTTGAAGGTGGACGGCGGCATGGTGGCCAACGAGCTGCTGATGCAGTTCCAGGCCGACATCCTGGGCGTTCCGGTGATCCGCCCCGTGGTCAGCGAGACCACCGCGCTCGGCTCCGCCTACGCGGCCGGTCTGGCGGTGGGTTTCTGGGCCGGGGAGGACGACATCCGCAACAACTGGGCCCAGGACAAGCAGTGGACCCCGCAGATGGACGAGAAGACGCGGGAGCGCCAGTACCGCGACTGGAAGCGTGCGGTGACCCGCACCTTCGACTGGGTGCCTAAAGCACAGGGTTAGGCTGGTCGTGGTCGCCGGCGGTCTCGGGCTCACCAGGGCCGCCGGTGCCGTCCTGGGTGCCGGGCGCCGGTATGACCGGCTCCGGCTCCCATACCGGCACGACACGCACCGTCGCCCGTCCCCACCGCTGCGCGGCCGGCTCGACCACGATCGCGCGGGCGAGCCGAGACAGCAGCTCACGCCGGTGCGTGACCGGTAGCGTGTCCCACTCGTCGAGCAGGCCGCGGGCGACGGGCACCGGCTGGACGTCGGCCCGCTCGGCGAAGCCGTGCTCTACCCCCTCGCCGCGCTGGGGGTGTACGAGGTGGCCCGCCGCCTCGAGGCCCAGTCGTGGGCGCCGGCCTGGCTGGTGCGGGTCCTGCTCGGCTCGACACGCCAGCCGGTCTACCCGCCGCGGTCGCCGTCCGGCCCCGTACCCTGACCCCGTGCCTGCCGGGTTCCCCAGCGGCAGGACAGCGCCCCCGCTCTCCGCAGGGAGGGCGGGGGCGCCTTCGTCGTGTGCGGGGTCAGGACTCCGGCCGCCGCCCCACCCGAGCAACCCCGGCGCCCGGGGATCACCCGACCGGACGGCCACACCACCCGGGCGCCGCTGACCCCCAGACGGCAGAGCGCCCCCCGCACCTGGGCACGGGGGCCTTCTGACATGCAGCGCACACGCCCCTACAGCGTGAGCACCGGGACACGAGCCAGCCGGTACGCCGCATACCGGCGAGCCACACTGGCCCGCCACAGCGCCCCAGGACCGCCCTCCGTAACCGCCCGATACAGCCACAGACCGGCCAGGTAGCAGGCCACCGCGGTGATCTGCTCCGGGCTCGCCGCCTGCCACGCCGGCAGCCGACCCGCCCATGCCTCCGCGTCCCGCGGGCCATGCCCGGCGCCGACCAGGCGGATGACCAGCATCACCAGGTCCACCCACGCCGCCCCCCGCGCCGGCCGGGCCCAGTCGATGACGTAGACCCGCCCCTCGGGGGTGATCAAGAACTGGTCGCCGTGCAGGTCGGTGTGCAGCAGGTCGTCCCCGTCCACCATGCCGGGTGCCAGGCGCTCCCAGTGGGTCAGCTCGTCCAGACAGGCACGGGAATGCCCGTCCAGGGCGTCGGGGTGGTCCTGGGCGAGCCGCGCCCACGGCTCCCCACCGCCCCACCGGTCGGCCAGGTCGGGGACCCCCGCCCCCGGCAGCCGGCCCAGCCGCTCCATCACCGCGCGCACGGCGGGCAGATCCGCCGAGTCCGGGCCCAGCCGCGCCGGGCGGCCGTCCACGTGCTCGAACCCCACCACCAGCCACTTTCCGACGTCGAGGCCGAACAGCACGGCCGGGGCGAGGTCGCCTGCCAGCCGGCCCGCGGTGATCTCAGTGCGCAGCCACCGCATCCGCGGGCAGACCCCGCACACGCCCTTGACGAACACCCGGCCGCCGTCGGCCAGGTGCAGGGTGGCGGCCAGGTCGCAGGTCTGGCCACCGGCCGGGCCCGCGGCCACGACCTGCCCCGCCCGCTCCTGCACCGCGTCGCGGACCACTGGGGGCAGATCAGCCCAGGTGTAGCGCGGCATCGGGGTCTCCTCCCGGATCAGCTCATCAGCGGGGGTTCTTGCTGTCCTGATTCTCGTTGCCGTCCGCGCCGGACGCCGAGCAGTTCACCTCGTGGCACTGGTGGCACTTCGCGCCGCGAGGAGTGGACCACAACTCCAGGTCCGGGGTGTACCCGGCGCGCCGGATCGCCTCGATCGTGCGGCGCGCCCAGGAAGGCACACCGTCCGCGTCCACCTCGACCACCGACCCGACCCCCTCGTCGGGGACGTGGTGGATGAAGCGGCCGGCCACCCGCTGGCAGAACTCCGCGTACTCGCGGGTGTGCAGGATGAAGGTGTGCCAGCCGATGTCCACCAGCGCCGTCGGCGACAGGGACGCCCCGGGGTTCTGGGCGCACGCGGCCAGGAACGCCAAGGCCTCCCGCATGATCCGCTCAGGCAGACCCGCCGCAAGGTCCGGGTGGTCCCGCTCGATACGGCGCACCAACCGGGCGAACAGGTCAGGGGAGATCAGCGCGGCCGGGTCGGCCACCGTGGTGGCGGGTTCCAGAACAGCGGTCATCTCGTCCTCTCCTCTCATCGTGGTTGTGGTGGGGAAGGCGGGGGGCCACCCGTCCCCCGCCAGGGCCCGCCTACCCGGGGGACTGGGTACGCAGGTAGGCGGGAGTGGGATCCCGCGGACGTGCCGGAGTCGGGGTCACGACACGCCCGCGGGGGTCTGGTGGGTGCCGAGGCAAGTCGGCGACGTCGTAGGGCAGCGGCGCCCAGGCCAGGCAGCCCAGGCACATCGGGTCGCGCACCGTCGCCTCAGAGATACGGGCCAGCTCGGCGACCGGTAGCACCCGGTCGCACCAGGCGATCGCCATCTCCCGGCCGGCGGGCTGCTCCCGCAGGGCGTGCGCGGTGCGCGTGGGGGTGTGATGGGCCCAACCAGTGGTCACCGCGCCGCCTCCTGCCCATGAGGTGGCGGTAGGGGTATCCCCAACCGGGCGTGCACCCGCACGTCGCATTCGCGGCACGTAGGCCACAGCCACGCTTCATCATCTACACGATGAGTGAGCGCGGACTCCCCGCACAACGTCCGAAGCGGAGAATCGGGTGCAGCCGCTTGAGGCCAGATGACGTGACGACCCCCCTCGATGGGGACCCAACGGTACGGGAGGGCAACAGTCATCGTCCCCTCCCGACGACATACGGGCGCACAAGCTGGACTTCGTCGACCACTACATCGGTGCGCTCGACATCGCGCTCGTCGACCGGCACGAGCCGCAGAGTGTCGGCAGTGTGGTCCAAACGGCGCCGAGTAGGACTGGCGACTGGTTGACCAGAGCGCTGGTCGCGACAAGTGGGGCGTACGTGGTGGCGCCCGGTTGAGGGCTCATCAGGCAGGGCACACCACAGGGCGACCCCGCCAGCAATAGCCCCGGCGAGGATGGCTAAGGCGACGGGCAGACTCACGACAGGCCTCCGAACGGAGCGCGGCAGGTCAGATGACGGAGGTCGTGACATGACTCATGTTTTCCCAAGAATCATGTCTTGAACAATGCCCCGTTCAGGTGTCATCACCATCTGTGGCACCCCGTACGCTGTGCGACATGACCACTGGCACCGCGAAGGCCCGCGCCCTCGGCGCCGAGCTGCGGGCTGCCCGGAAAGCGGCCGGTTTGAGCCAACGCGCCGTTGCAGAGCAACTGGGTGTGCATCAAACGACCTTGGTACACTGGGAGCGCGGTACGCACGCACCCAGCCCCGGGGACGTGGCCCGCTACCTGCGCGCTGTCGGTGTAGATGACGATCGGCTCGCCGCGCTCGTGGAGATGGCCACAGGGGCCGGTGACGTGATCTGGGTCAGCGTGGACATGCCAGACCTACAGCGGCAGCTTGCCGCGTTACTTCAGTTCGAGCGTATGGCCACCCGGATCGTCGACGTGTCCCCGTTGCTGGTCCCCGGGCTGCTACAGACCGCCGACTACACACGCGGTGTGATGGAGGGCATGCCACCGGAAGAGGTGGAGATGCGGGTCGCGGTGCGACAGGGCCGACAGCAGGTGCTGACCCGACCGGATCAACCGGTGCAGTTCCTGGCCTTGATCGGCGAGTCCGCGCTGCGCGCCGGAGTGGGCGGCCCACAGGTGATGGCTGGTCAACTGCGGCACCTGCTGCGCGTGGCCGCACTGCCCAACGTGGACCTGCGGGTGATCCCTCTCTTTACCAGGTGGAACCCCGCGATGGAGGGGCCTTTCGTCCTGTTCGAGTTCGCCGCCGCAGACCCGATCGTGCACCTTGAGGTTCGCACAACCAGTCTGTACGTCCATCGGCCAAGCGATGTGCAGTCCTACCGGGAAGCGGCGGATAGAGTCCTTGAGCGGGCGATGAGTCCTGAGGAGTCCATCGAACTCATCGAGCAGCAGCTCAAGGGGTTGGAGGCGATATGACCGAGCAACTGAAGTGGCGCAAGAGCCGCCGTAGCCAGTCCGGCAGCGCATGTGTGGAGGTCGCTCCGGTGTCGTCGGGTGCCGCGGTGCGGGACTCGAAGAACCCGGCCGGCGGGTACTTCACCGTCGACCGGCCGCAGTGGACCGCGTTCATCGGCGCGGTGAAGGCTGGCCGGCTCGACCTGCGCTGACCTGGGTGTGTGACGACCGGGGCGGGACTCGTCCGCCCCGGCCGTCGTGTGTTCGGGCACTGGAGCGTTCGGACACGTCCGGCTCCTGGTGGATGTTCTGTTCGTGCGGAGGGTGTTGTGGGGATGGGATGGCGTAGTGCGGCCCCTCTGCGGTAGGACGTTTCCGGTGTTGCCCATCGTGGTTGCAGCGACTCGCCGTGTGGTCGTGCATGACCGGCGGTTCGCTGCAGAGTCCTTCCCCCGGCTGGGGTGCGGTACCACCGGTGACCTGGTGCTTTACTCTGGGGGTCCTCATCGCCCCTACGAGGGGTCACAACAGGAGCTCCAGGCCGTGCGGGCGGGCAGCGCGGGCGAGTCCTCATCGCCCCTACGAGGGGTCGCAACAAGGCGATGTAGCGCCGCAGCACGGTGGGTGTAGGTCCTCATCGCCCTTATGAGGGGGAACAGCCGGAGCTCAGCAAGTCGGTGGCAGCGTGTCACCCGGCGGAACAGACAAGACGGGTCAGTGGGCCCGCCGCGACGGGAGCCGCCACGAGATGACGAGGTGACTTAACCGTCCACCCCACGGCTCAGGGTTCGAGCCCCTGGTGGCCCACCGGACCCCAGGTCAGCCGACCTGGGGGTCTCGTGCATGGCAGTCGCCTCCGCCATTCGCCGACGTGTCCTCCCGGGCACGGCCTGGCTCACGGGTGGTCGCCACGCGGGTTGGTGGGGGAGGGCGTCGCACACTACTCGGCGGTGCGCCGCCGGCGTCAGCGGATGCCGGCGAGGAAGCCGAGCACCCGTCGCATGAGCAGAGCCGCCGCCTCCTCGTCGTGGTCGGGCAGGCTGCGGTCGGTGAACAGGTGCCGGTCGCCGGGATACACGAACAGCTCGGCACCCTCGACGGTCTCGACGACCTGGCGGGCGATGTCGAGATCGCCCCACTCGTCGGCGTCCATCGTGTGGATCTGGAGCGGGACGCCCTCCGGCCACGATCCCCCGAACGTGGAGACCGGTGCGCAGCTGTGCAGGAGTAGGGCCCCCTTCGCACCCGGTCGTGTCTGGGCGAGCATCTGCGCTGGGAGCACCCCGAGCGAGAACCCGGCATAGACGATCTCGCTGGGCAGGCTGTCGGCGGCGGCCCGGCCGCGCTCGACGACGGTGTCGAAGCCGACCCGCTCGGCATGGGCGACGCCCTCGGCTAATTCGGTGAAGATCCGGCCCTCGTAGAGGTCCGGGGTGTGCACGACGTGCCCGGCGGCCCGCAGCTCGCCGGCGAACGCGCGGCACCCCTCGGTCAGTCCCTGCGCGTGGTGGAACAGCAGAATCTCGGCCATTGCCGGAGGCTAGCGCCGCACTCCGACATCACCGGCCCCGGAAACGGCGGGAGCGGAGCCGGGTCAGCCGGCGCTGTCGTCAGTGCCGTGGACTCCGAGATCGTGCTGCACGTCACCACGCAGCCGGCCACCGCACCCGGTACAGGCAGCACTGCCGGCACCGGGGTTGGGTGTCCTCCCCCCGTGGAGGAGAGGGGTCAGTGGGCGGCGTTGGCGCTCGTCAGGACCCGCTGCTTCTCGGCGGCGAACTCCGACTCGTTCAGCACACCTCGCTCCCTGAGGTCGGCGAGCAGGGCGAGCTGCTGTGCGTTGTTGGTCGGGGTGTACCGCTGGACGAAGTCGCGGCTCGCGGCGTCGATGGCCTGGCGCTCCTGCGCGGTGGCCCCCGCAGGCCGGGCGATGAGGTAGATCAGCGTGCCCAGGAAGGGCACCAGGATCACCGCGACCACCCACAGCGCCTTGCTCCAACCGCCCAGGTCATCCCGGCGGAAGATGTCGAACAGTGCTGTAGCCCAGATCAGCACCAGCGGTATCCAGATCAACAGCAGGAAGAAGGTTTCCCAGAACGACATGGTGGCTCCCTGTTCCACGGCCGCCGGTTCTGACGGGTGGACGCCGGGCCTGCTGCGCCTCACCTGTTGGTGGCCTGTCTCCAGGGTGGTCCCGTCCCCGCCGGGCGTTAAGGGTCCAAAGACCCGGATGCACTGGTCCGATGGACACGAATCGGCAAGCTGGGAGGGATGACCACACCGGAGCGGAGGACGGGTCCGGGCCGTACCGGTGACGTCCGACCGAGCTCGGACGTCGGCGTCCACCCCGAGCGGTGGCGCGCTGCCCGCTCCTCGCCGGATCCGCGCGGGGAGCGGTCAGGACGTGCTGGTGCCGCCGGCCGAGCCGGGGGTCACGCTGGCGACAATGTGGGCGGCCAGGTCACGCAGTTTGACGTTGCTGCGGTTGGACGCCTGACGCAGGAACTGGAAGGCCTGCTCCGGGCCGACCCGCCGCTGGGCCATCAGAATCCCGATCGCCTGGTCGATGATCGACCGGGCGTTCAGCGCAGCCCGGAACTGGTTGGCCAGCTCGATCTGCTCGGCCCGCCTGACCACCAGGGACAGCAGCGTCTGGACGTGGCCGGCCAGGATGCCGAGAATCTCGGCCGCCTCGGAGTCGGTGAAGGCACCGGGCCGGTGGCCGTAGCAGGTGAGCACCCCGGTGGCGTGGCGGTTGCCGGGCAGCGGGTGCGCGTACACGCTGCGGACACCCCGGGCCACCGCCACGTCCACGAACCCTGGCCAGCGCAGCTCCCGGCACAGGTCGTCGACCACGACGACCTCGTCGTGCCGCAGCGCGTGCCGGGACGGCCCGTCTACGGCGCCGTGCTGGGCCTCGTCGAGCACCCGGGCCGTCTCCGCCGAGGCGGCCGTGACGACCTCCTCCCGGTCCTGTCCCTTCCGGAGGAGGACGACGCCGCAGGCGTCGACACCCGGCATGCCCGCCGTGACGTCGGCCATGCGGCGCAGCACCTCGTCGACCGACTCGGTGTCGCGTAGCACCGTCGCCAGCCTACGCAGCGTCCCGGTCACGGGGTTCGCGCCGCGGTCCGTGTCCCACATCGTCACGGGCCTCGCCTGCCCGGGGAAGAAGGAAGAAACAGCTGGTTGTGGCAGGGTACCTCCGTCTGCGAGGATGAGGGCTCCGGCGTTGGGGTCCGGCAGTGGGCTCCCGCTCCCCCTCGGGCTGTTCGAGGGAGCACGTCATGTGCAAGCCCGTTCCCGAAACAGATGTCAGCGTCGACCCCTCCGAGTACTCGACTCCGCTGCAGCTGCACGTCACCCGGCGTTCCGGGCGACTCGTCCTGACCGTGGTCGGCGAGGTCGACATGACCACGGCCCCGCGTCTCGCCCAGGCCCTGACCGAGTGCCTGGACCAGCACCCCGAAGAGCTGCAGCTGGACCTGGCCGGGGTGTCGTTCCTGTCCGCGGCCGGCCTGACCGTGTTGATCCAGGCACGCGCACGGGCGCAGGACCGCGGGATCCGTTTCGGCACGCTCGTCGTCAGCCGGGCCGTGTACCGCCCGCTCGTCCTCACCGGCCTGGACACCGTCTTCGACGTGCGACCGGTGCCGTTCCCCGACACGGCGGCACCCACCGGGAGGACCTACCCCCGTCTCGTGGGCTGACCCCACGGGTCACTCCCCGGCCGTTCGCCCGGCGGACTCCGGGGCCACACCGGTAGCCTCGGTTCCGTGACGGTTCCCGTGGTCGGCCCGCCCACCCGGACGAGCCGTGACCGGCGGGCCCGTCTGCTCGCCGAGTTCCTCCTGGTGTTCTTCGGCGTGGTCGGCGTCTACCAGCTGGCGGGCAGCCCGGGGAACCCCATTCCGCCGCTGCTGCTGTTCGCCCTGGGCAGTGTCTGGTACCTGCGCCGACAGCCGGACTTCGACCGGCGGGCGTTCGGTCGTCTCGGCGGGCTGCGCGGCCAGCTCCCGGCGATGCTCGGGCTGTGGGTCCTGGCCGTCGTCGTCGCGGTCGTCGCCCTCGCCGTGATCAGCCCGGACCGGCTGTTCCAGCTCCCCCGGGAACGCCCACTGGTGTGGGCGATGGTCACGGTGTTCTACCCGCTGTTCAGCGTCTATCCGCAGGAGCTGGTGTTCCGCGGCTTCCTGTTCCACCGGTACGCCCCGGTGTTCGGCACGGGAACCGGGATACGCCTGGCCAGTGCGGCCGCCTTCGGGTTCGTGCACATCATCTACGGCAACCTGCTGGCGGTGGTGCTGAGCACGGTCGGCGGGTGGCTGTTCGCCACCCGCTACCAGCGGAGCCGCTCGCTGCTGGTGGCCTCGCTGGAGCACGCCCTGTACGGGCTGTTGGTGTTCACCGTCGGCCTGGGGGAGTTCTTCTACCACGGTGCGGTCGGCCGCTGAGCCGCGACCGACCGCACCCCGACCCACCCTGCGGCGAACCGTGACTAGCGCTGTGTGGGGTCTCCCTTGGTGGTCTCGTCGGGCTGCACGGCCTCCGCCAGCCGCTCGGACGGGGCCGCCGCCTTCCGGCCGCCCCGCCGGCCCACGGTGACGTGCAGTTCCTTCCGGGCCCGGTCCGCGTACTCGGGGTAGTGCAGCTCGAACGCCGGCCGCTCGGAACGGATCCGCGGCAGCGAGGTGAAGTTGTGCCGGGGCGGCGGGCAGGAGGTCGCCCACTCCAGCGAGTTGCCGAAGCCCCACGGGTCGTCCACGTGCACCTGCTGCCCGTACCGGTAGCTGCGGAACACGTTCCAGAGGAACGGCAGCATCGAGATCCCCAGCACGAACGCGCCGATGGTGGACACCAGGTGCATGCCGGTGAACCCGTCGCTGGGCAGGTAGTCGGCGTACCGAGGCGGCATGCCCGCGGCGCCCAGCCAGTGCTGCACCAGGAACGTCAGGTGGAATCCCACGAAGGTCAACCAGAAGTGCAGCTTGGCCAGGGACTCGTCCATGAGCCGGCCGGTCATCTTCGGGAACCAGAAGTAGATGCCGGCGAAGGTGGCGAACACGATGGTGCCGAACAGCACGTAGTGGAAGTGGGCCACCACGAAGTAGGTGTCGGTGACGTGGAAGTCCAGCGGCGGCGACGCGAGGATGATCCCGGACAGCCCGCCGAGCAGGAACGTCACCATGAAGCCGACCGCCCACAGCATCGGACTCTCGAAGGTGAGCTGGCCCCGCCACATGGTGCCGATCCAGTTGAAGAACTTGATGCCGGTGGGGATGGCGATCAGGAACGTGGTGAGGGAGAAGAACGGCAGCAGCACCGCGCCGGTGGCGTACATGTGGTGCGCCCACACCACCATGGACAGCACCGTGATCCCGACGGTGGCGAAGACCATCGTCTTGTAGCCGAACAACGGCTTACGGCTGAACACCGGGACGATCTCGGTGATGATGCCGAAGAACGGCAGCGCGACGATGTAGACCTCGGGGTGGCCGAAGAACCAGAACAGGTGCTGCCACAGGATCACCCCGCCGTTGTCGGGGCTGTACACGTTGCCGCCCAGCACCCGGTCCACGAGCAACCCGGCGAACGCCGCGGTCAGCACCGGGAACGCCAACAGCACCAGGATGCTGGTGAACAGGATGTTCCAGGTGAAGATCGGCATCCGGAACATCGTCATGCCGGGCGCCCGCAGGCACACCACGGTGGTGATCATGTTGACCGCGCCGAGGATGGTGCCCAGACCGGCCACCATCAACCCGGTGATCCACAGGTTCCCCCCGAGCCCGGGGGAGTGGAGGGCGTCCGAGAGCGGGGTGTAGGCGAACCAGCCGAAGTCCGCGGCCCCACCGGGGGTGACGAACCCGGATATCGTCACGATCCCGCCGAACAGGAACAACCAGTAGGAGAAGGCGTTCAACCGCGGGAAGGCGACGTCCGGCGACCCGATCTGCAGCGGCAGGATGTAGTTCGCGAACCCGAACACGACCGGTGTCGCGTACAGCAGCAGCATGATCGCGCCGTGCATGGTGAACAGCTGGTTGTACTGCTCCGGTGACAGGAACTGGAGTCCCGGCCACCCCAGTTCGGCGCGGATCAGCATCGCCATGAAACCGCCGATCATGAAGAACACGAAGGCGGTGCTGATGTAGAGGATCCCGATCTGCTTCGGATCGGTGGTCCGCAGGAGCCCGAGCAGGACCGACCCCCGGGGCCGGGGCTGGGTGGCACCGGGGCGGAGCAGTACTGGCCTGGGAGAGACCGCGGTCATCGCCACCTCCTGGGTGGGCGGGAACACGGTGGCGACCCGGAGACCAGGCAGGACGCCACCGTCGTGTGCCACGTCACATCATGGTCCTCCCCGGCCGGAAGCGCAGGTAAACCTGCGGGCGAGGAGCTGTTGACCACCCGTTCTCGTGGCGGTGCGGCGGTCTCAGAAGTCCGGCAGGTCGGGATCGGTCGGCACCACCCGGTTGCCGTCGTCGGCCAGTTCGGCGGGATCCAGGTGGTCCCGATCCGCGCTCAGCGGCACGACCCGGGCACCGTCGTCGGCCAGTTCGGCGGGGTCGTCGGTCGGGGCGGGCTGGCGGAACTCCTCGCCGAACACGTCCTTGCGCACGGTGACCTCCTCGGCAGTGGCAGCTGTGGTGGCCCGTCGAGCACAGGCGTCGTCCCCGTTCATGGTGCCTCCGGTCAGGGGGTTCCGCAGGCGGGTTCGACCGAGTTGCTCAGGACAGCGTGCAGACGGCCTCACCGTCCGTGGGAGGGACCACGTCGAGCAGGTACCGCTCCACGGTCTGGTCCACGCAGGGGGAGATGCCGCCGTAGACACCGTGCACGTCGGCGTCGAGCACCACCAGGGTGCTGCCCGGCAGCTGCCCGGCGACGGCCCTGGTTCCCTCCAGCGGGGTCGCCACGTCCCCGGTGCTGCCCAGGAGCAGCGCCGGCGGCAGCCCCGAGACCCGCACCTCGTCCAGCGACTGCTCGGCGCGGGGCGCCGGCCAGCCCAGGCAGGGACGGAACTGGCTCCACACCACGTACGGCCCGAACCGGGGCGCCCGCTCGGCCGCCCGTCGTGCCAGCTCCTCGATCCGCTCCCGCTCGGTGAACGGGGGCGGGCGGTCCGCGCACGCCATCGCGGCGTGCAGCCCGTCGGAGTTGTACTCGGGGTCGGGGAGCGGCCGCACGATGGGCGTGATCTCGACCGTGGAGGTGTCGGGATCACCCTCGGCGGGCGGCCCGAACGCCTCCGGATCCCCGTCCACCGCCATCTGGATGGACGCGGCGGCGGCCGGCCAGTTCCCCGAGCTGTACATGAGCTGGTAGAGCGTGCCGAGCAGGATCTCGTCGTCGACCTGGACGTTCCCCGCGGGAAGGGGGGACTGGCGTGCCCGGGCCACCAGCTCGTCCCACGCCGCGTGGACGTCCCGGCCGTGCAGTGCGCACTCCGGCTCCAGGGCACACCACGACGCGAAGCTGTCGAACACCCGCTCCAGGGCCTCCGCCTCGCGCAGCACCGCGACGTCCAGGGGGGCCGACGGGTCGACGACCCCGTCCAGTACCAGCGTGCGGACCCGGTCCGGGTACAGCTCGGCGTAGGTGAGGGCGAACAGCGTGCCGTAGGAGGAGCCGTACAGGTTCAGTCGCTCCTCCCCGAGGGCGAGGCGCAGCAGTTCCAGGTCCCGGGCCACGCTGTGGGTGTCCACGTGGTACAGCAGGTCCCCGGTGCGCTCGGCGCAGCGGGCCGCGAACTCCCGGTTGGTGGCCACCAGCTCGTCGAACTCCGCGGCGTCCTCGGGAATCACCTCGGTGTGGGTGGGGGTGGCCGGGCAGCGCACCGCGCTGGACGCTCCCACACCCCGCGGGTCGTAGCCCACCAGGTCGAAGTGGCGTCGCACGGTGGGGGTGAAGCGGTCCGGCTCCAGGTACACCAGCTGGGTGCCGGACTCCCCGGGGCCACCGGGGTTGACCAGCAGGACACCCCGCCGCTGGGTGGGGTCCTCGGCGCGACGCCGGGTGAGCGCGATGCTGATCCGGTCGCCGTCGGGGTGGTGGTGGTCCAGCGGGACCTCGACCCGGCCGCACTCCACACCGTCACCGCACGGCTCCCAGGTGATCCGGGGCACGGCCGGTGCCGTGGTCCCGTCCGGGTCGGGGTGGACGGTCTGGGTGACGGTGCTCGTGGGGGACGGTGCCGGTCGGCGGTTCAGGGTCTGGCCCGGCATACCGCAACCGGCCAGCACCAGCACCAGCACGACGAGCGGCAGGAACCTCCGAAACGACACCACCCGCGTGCTTCCCCGGCCGGCCACGCTCCGACGTTACCGCCCGCGACGGCGGGAACGGGCTGCTCTCACTCCTCCGGCGGCGCGTGGTGGGCAGGTCCCACCTGCTCGGTCGGCCGTGACGGGCCCGGGAGCGCAGCTCGTGGCGGGAAGCGGGACGGCGGGCGGTGTCGGACCCCGGTGGCGACGGCCGGGCCCGCGTGCTCGGGGACGTGCTCGGCGGCACCGTGTCGCAGGGCCACGCGCCCGGTGTGCCCGGTGTGCTCCCGCGTCGTCCGGGAAGGGGTGGGCCCGCCCCACGGGATGCGGGGCGGGCCCACCGGTGCGTCCGTCGTGGATCAGGGGATCCGCGGGGTCAGGGGATCCGCCAGTCGTGCTCGGCGGTCTCCCACTCGGCCACGTGGTCCGGCACACCCCACTGTTCGGGGTCCTCGTCGGCGACCGGGCGCAGGTTCGGGACGGTCTTCCAGTCGGCCCGGGACTGCTGGGTCTCCTGCTCCAGCCGCTGGATGATCCACTCGGTGGCCAGGGCGAGCGGGGAGGTCTGCAGTTCCTGGGCGAGCTGACGCAGGTGCTGGTTGGCCTTCAGCGGCAGGCGCAGCTGGTACACCTGGGCGTTGCCGAACCGGCGTCCCGTGTTGGTGGTCTCCGCGTCGGATTCGGGAGCGAGCGCGGCCAGGTAGGACTCGAGTTCGCGGTCCGGAACCGCCTCCGGGTTCTCCGGAGGCGCGTTGCGGTGGCGGCCGCCCTTGGGGCCTGGCTTGCCGGAACCTGACTTGCCGATCCTGGGTAGTCCTAGAGGCACGCGAGAACGATAACGGTTCGGTTGCGCCGGTGTTGCGGGTGTCGCTCCCAGAAGTGGAGAGGCCCCCGCGCCAGGGGGAGGAACGCGGGGGCTGGAGGGGATCTCCACAGGCGCTGACCGGGGGTGAGTCAGCGGTGGGAATTGTGGCACGAACCGATGTCTGTTGCGAGTGAACTGCGTCGAAAAAATGCATCGGAGCAGGTACGGGGAGTATGCCTTCGGCGGTGTTCCCGGTCTCCTTTCACTGAATGGAAAGGGGTGCTGGAGGGGGCGCCGAGAAGCGTCGAAGTGATTCCCCCGGATGGTGGGCCCTGGGCGGTGCTGTGGTGGTGTCGCCGTGCCTCTCGCGGAGGGTGCGGGGTCCCCGTTCCCGCCCCGGCGGACCCCGGCTCCCGGCGGACGCCCGGTCGGTGCGGTGGTGCGGCGTGGACTGAGAGGTGGCGCGATTGCCTCACTCGCTCAGGGGGTATCCCGAGTCCTGCTGACGGAGAGGGCGTGCAGAGGTGCCCTGGGACCGTCCTGTGTGGACGTGGACTGCCATGGGCGTACCCGTAAGTTGAATACGGAGAGTAACGAGAAAATCACTCTCCGGGGGGCTGCGGGGCGATAGGGCGATGGATAGCCTGCGCGCTGAGCCGAGGTCGGGGAGGCGTTGTGAACGGGTCTCTGGACGTGCGCAAGCTCCTGTGGGAGCAGGACGACACCGGTGCCACGGGGCGGTCGGCCGCGTTGCCCACCCAGCGTGGGGCGGAACCGTCGCGGGTGTCCCCGGAACAGGTGCGGCGGGCTCGGGTGGCGGTGGCGCGCAACGCGGTGGACGCCGAGGACTGCCGGATGCTGCTGGACATGCTCGGGTTGGTGCCCGGGCACGACGGCGTACCGCCGGTACGGCGCTAGGTCCTGAGGTGTGATCCGCCCGGGAGTGTGACTTCCGATCAGGCCGTGGTGAGTGCCCTGACTACCGGTAGTACGGACCGCGCGGTCTGATCGGTGCGAACATGGCTTCCGCCCGGTGGTCGGCCGAGGTGAGCCGGTAAGGGAGCGGAGCGTGGAGAACCAACCCCTCCCTGGGCGCGTACCCCCCGGAACGCGCCCAGGGAGGGGACGCAAAAAACATACCGATCGGTCGCTTTCTCGGCAATACGTGCGATTTCCGTCACGGAACGTAGCTAGGCTACCGCCGTCTATCCTCTCATTCAGTGGTGGTGTGCGTCACCCTCGCGAAAAGATGTAACTTTTCGTGCTGTTGGTGATCACATGGGCGGCGGTGTTCCTGTTGAGACGGCCGGGGTTCCGCCGCTCCAGGTTGACGAGCCGGAGCCGTCATGCCCCAGCAGCACCGTGCGCACGCCACTCGCGATGCCATCCTGTCGGCTGCCGCGGAGGAGTTCGACCGTTCCGGTTATGCCGCGACCCCGTTGAGCGCCATCCTCCGCCGCAGCGGGGTGACCAAGGGTGCCTTCTACTTCCATTTCCCGTCCAAGGAGGCGCTGGCCGCCACCCTGGTCGAGATGCAGGCGGCCACCTGGCCCGAACTGCAGAAACGGTGGGACCAGCGCAGTCTCGACCCGTTGCGCAGGATGATCGGTCTGATCACGGACACCGCCCGGGTGTTGGCCGGGGACACCGTGGTGCGTGCCGGGGTCAGGCTCGCCACCGAGGGTGAGGTGAGCGGTCTCGGGTCGGACGTGTTGTACCCCCGGTGGGAGCCGGTGCTCGCCGGACTGCTGGAGCAGGCGCAGCAGGAAGGACTGTTACGCGAGGGGGTGCGCCCGGAGCGAGCCGCCCGGATGCTCCATGCCGTGGTGACGGGTGCCCGCGCGATCTCCTGGACCACGGACCGCTGTACCAGGCTGGTGGAGCGCACCGACGAGATGTGGCCGTTGGTGCTGCCGGGCATCGCTCGGGACTCGTGGCTCCAGGACTGGCTCGCCGAGCGTGCCCGGTGGCCGGCGACCGATCCGGAGTGAGGGCGTGCGGGCCGGTCCCGAACCGGTGCGAAATGTGATTCACCACACTTTCTTCTGGAGAGCTCGAGGGTGCCTCGTATCGGTTCCTCCACGGCGTCGAGGCGCGTTTTCGCAGTTCATGGAGGCTGTTCGTCGACGGGGGCCGCCCTCGGGTGTCGGGGCGGATCGGGGTGCTCGGTGGCTCGTGAAGCCGTCTCGGAACGGCGATTCGGGCCCGTTCGGCCCCGTCGCACCCCCGCGAAGTGCTCCCCGGTGGCCTCTTCGCGGGGTGGGCTGCAGCAAAAGCGCAGGTCAGAAGCGTGTTGACCCCCGATTTTGGAGTTTTGGGGATCGTGTCGTAAGCTTTCGGTGCTCCCAACGGAGAGCCGTTGGAGGCAGGCCCGAACGGGAGATACCGGGAAGGCCAGGCCCCCATCGTCTAGCGGCCTAGGACTCCGCCCTTTCAAGGCGGCAGCGCGGGTTCGAATCCCGTTGGGGGCACGGCAGCAATGCCAGCCGTAAGGCCCCGTGGCGCAGTTGGTTAGCGCGCCGCCCTGTCACGGCGGAGGTCGCGGGTTCAAGTCCCGTCGGGGTCGCCACAGCGTCGGCCAGGAGGCCGGACGCACGGCCAGGTAGCTCAGTTGGTACGAGCGTCCGCCTGAAAAGCGGAAGGTCGGCGGTTCGACCCCGCCCCTGGCCACAACGCTGCAAGGCATGACGAAGGGCCACCCCAGCTGGGGTGGCCCTTCGGCGTACGTGGGGCGCTCGTCGTTGTCCTCGGGAAGCCACCGGACGGAGTGTCCCTGGGTGTGTGTTCCATCACTGTGGTGTTGGTCAACTCGGCCTCCACTAGTGGCTCATGGGCGTGGCGGAGAGGGCAGAGGCTCCTGTCGTACGGGCGCGCTCTCCGGTGTGAGATGAGTCACTCGGACCGCCAGCTGCCCGTGGCCTCCCGGGTCTGCTCGGTGGCGGTGTTGGTGGGTGTCGGGCCGGGGTCGTTCCGCGGGCGAGCCCATCCCGGTCGGTGCGCTGCCGGGGACGCGCCTGCGTGTGGACAGGAGTGGCGGCGGATCTCGCCGCCGTGTCACCTTTCACGCTTGCCGATCGCTGTTGACGTGCAGCCGGGGTCGGAGGCTCACCAGGACGTCGGGCGTGTCACGGCGGCTCGTTCGGCCCGCGAGCAGAGGGGTGAGTGGACAGCTCTCGTGGGCAACGGCCCGGAGTGCGTCCCGCGGCCACCGGAGAAGCTGTGGACGAGCACGTCTGGTCCGCGAGGACACTGCGGCGTCGTACTCCGGCCTCGACGCGGGGGCTCCACGGCTTTCCGAGGCAGCTTTCTGTGGGGGTGCCGTGTGCGGGTCGACCTACCGGTGCCGTCGCCGGGTGGGGAGGACGGCTCCACTGGTGCGGTCCGGTGGAGCGGCCCCGGCAGCAGGAGGCGATCCCCTGCCGGGAGCCGGAAGGGGATCGCCGGACGGGATGCGCTGGCCCGGTGTACCTCGCGTGTCCTCGGCTCGCCGAACACCCCTGCCAGGTCCTGGCCGCGGGCAGCAACGATCGCACCGGATTATCCGGATTGTGCGGAGGATGTGCGCGGCGCTCTCGAACCGGGAGATTCGCAGTCGGTGTTCTCTTTTTCTCCCGGTCGGGCCGGACCAGTTTTTCTCGATCGGCACCGGGTGATTTTTCGGACGGTGCCGATCATGGAGTGTGGAGGTGACGGGAGACCGTCACTCCTTGCAGACCGGCATACCGGGCCAGGGGTCGGTCGACGTCCACACGTTCACCGCCGGGACGAATCCCCAGGCGTACGCGCCGGGGTAGCCCACGATGCGGTCGCCCTGGGTGCGGTACCAGACGTTGTTGCCACCGGCGTGCCAGTCACCACGGACGTAGCAGACGAACCAGCTGGGATTGGTGTCGAGCTTCGCGCTCACCAGGGAGTTGTCCAGATGGGGCGAGACGTAGACGTTGGTCCCTGCTGCGTTTCCGCAGACCCAGTCCCCGTACCAGGCCTTCCCCCAAGCCCGGTCGGAGTGGACGACGCCGGGTCGGTGGGTGCAGCTGCCCATGGCCTGGGGCGGGTTTTCCGCCGTTGCCGCGTGCCCCTGGAACGGCGCGACCAGGATGCCGAGAGTGGCCAGGGCCAATAAGGCAGCCGCCGTTCGACATCTCCTTAACAGTCAGAACCCCCTTTCTCGGGCTCGCGACCCTTGGGTGCCCAGAGTAGGGGGCACAAATCATGATCAATGGCGAATTGACGACAAATTCTTGCCACGTGGGAAGTGTGTCCACCTGGTGGTGCAAGGTCGATTGTGATTCTGCTGTGCTGCGAGTGGTGACTGTTGTCCGAGTTTCGTAAAGTCGGTCAGTCGAGACTGAAGAGAATGGCTTCGGTCGCCCGAAAAGCGTCTTCGTGTGTGATGAACGGCCCATCGGTTCGAGCCACATGGCGTCACCGACAACTGTGGTGGGGCTGGGACACGAAGCTGCCGGTAGGTGTTCCGGGGAGCTGGACGACCGGTCAGGCGGGTGTGCTGGCTGCCGGGTCCTACCGGTGCGACACGAAGGCCGCCCCGGGGCGGCCTTCGTCGTGTTCGCCACACCTGCACAGCGGTGGCGAACACCGCTGCTTCCGGCGGCGTGCACCCCCTACAGGCGGCCGGCCGCACCGGCCGCCCGTAGGGATGGGTCGTTCCTCACCCGGATCGGTTCTCGTCGAAGCGCACCAGCACCAGACTCTGGTCGTCGTGCCGCTTGGGCCGGGGCCAGCGCCGGCCGTCGGGGTCGGACTCCTCGGCCGCGCGCACCGCGTCGAGCACCGCCTGCGGCCCCGAACTCTCGGCCAGCTTCCGCGCCGTGGACCAGTCGAACAGGCCGTAGTCGTCCACCCCGCAGGACACGCCGTCGCTGGCCAGCAGCGCCGCCTCCACCTCCGCACGTGGCCACCGGGCACGCACCGCCTGGTGGGCCGCGGCGGGATCGGCCTCGGCGACCCAGAACCCGCCCTCGGTGTTGCGCCACCGGCTCATCACGGCCGCGGACGCCAGCAGTGCCTCATGGTGTTCCGGGCCGTATCCGCCTCCGGCACGGAGACGTTCCCGGTACCCGCCGGGTGGCCGGGGCACCCGAGCCAGCCGGTCGTCGGACACCACCTGCACCCCCGACGTGGTGAAGACCACCACCGGACTGTCCGCCAGGACCAGAGCCTCCACCGTGTCCGTGTCCCAGCGCAGCAGGGCGACCGTGCTGGACGGGGAGGCGCCGGGGCGCAGCTCGTACCGGGTGGCCACCTCCGCGATGGCGTCGGCCAACAGGGTCGCGAGATCCGCGGTGGGCTCCGCGGTCAGCCGGGTACGCAACACCTCGGCGAGTTGGGTGGCGTACCAGCCACCGTCCCGCTCGGTGGGCACCAGGGAGGTGGCTCCGTCCAGCAACACGACCGCATGGGGCAGGACGACCACCCGGTCGTCACTGCGCACCGCACCAGGACGTTCGGCGATCTCGACCAGTGGCACGCCGCCGACCCTAGGACAGTCGGCCGTGACCGGGGTGGGAATCGAGGGGATCACACCTGGGTGGGCGCAGGGCTGGCCGAGACGGGGGTGGCCACGGTCAACTGGGCCAGGAAGAGCTGGGTCAACGGGCCGATGCCCAGGGCGTAGAGCACGGTGCCCGCTCCGACGGTACCGCCGAGCAGCCAGCCGGCGGCGAGCACCGCCACCTCGATGCAGGTGCGTACCAGGCGCACCGACAGCCCGGTCCGTACGCAGAAACCGGTCATCAGCCCGTCACGCGGCCCCGGGCCGAGGCGTGCCCCGATGTACATGGCGGTGGCCACCCCGTTGAGCACGACCCCGGAGACCAGCAACACCACCCGCCACGGCAGACCGGCCGGCTCGGGCAGCAGGGCCAGCGTGGCGTCGACCGAGAACGCGATCACCACGACATTGGCCACCGTGCCCAGGCCGGGCCGCTGGCGCAGCGGGATCCACAGCAGCAGGACCACCGCACCGATCACCGCGGTCACCACACCGAAGCTCAGTCCGGAGCGCAGGGTGATGCCCTCGGCGAGCACGTCCCAGGGGGCGAGGCCGAGGTTGCCGCGCAGCATCAACCCCATGCTGGCCCCGAACAGGACCAGGCCGAGGAAGAGCTGGGGAAGGCGCCGCCCCGGCTGGTAGCGGGTGGGGAGCGGGGAGAGGTCGACACCAGCAGCCATGGCGCCATCTTGACCTGCAAGTGGTCTTCTGTACGAGAGCCAATTCTGAGAAAGTGGCCTTATGAGCCTCGCTGTCTCACCAGGTGGACGGATTTCGGGTCGACGAATGGCCGCGATGCTGGGTGAGTGGCCGCAGGGGCGCAGGCCCACTGCCGCCGCCCTCGCCGCTGCGGTGCGCCGCCTCGTCCTGGCCGGGCGCCTGCCGGCCGGCACCCGGGTGCCCGCCGAGCGGGAACTGGCCGGTGCCCTGGGCGCCAGCCGCACCCTGGTCACGGCCGCGTTCGACCGGCTCCGTGACGAGGGGCTGCTGGTCAGTCGGCGGGGCTCCGGGTCGTGGATCACCCTGCCCGGGACGGCCTCGGCCGGCCTCGAGCCGCTCTCCCCGCCGATGCCCGGGGAGATGGACCTGGTGCGCGCGGCCACGCCCGCCCCGCTCGCGGTGGCCTCGGCGATCGACACGGCACGCCTGCGGCTGCCGGAGCTGCTGGGCGGAACGGGTTACCACCTGCAGGGACTGACGGTGCTGCGGGAACGGATCGCCGCCCGGTTCACCGCTCGGGGCCTGCCGACCACCCCGGACCAGATCCTGGTCACCAGCGGGGCGCAGCACGCGTTCGTGCTGGTCCTGCACCTGCTGGCCGGGCCGGGGGACCGGGTGCTGGTCGAGCACCCCACCTACCCGAACGCCCTGGAGGCGGTGCGCGCCCACCACGCCCACCCCGTCCCGGTGGCGATGGCCGACGAGGGGTGGGATCTCGACGCCCTGGAGGCGACACTGCGCCAGACCGCCCCGCGGCTGGCCTACCTGATACCGGACTTCCAGAACCCCACCGGCCTGCGCCTGGACGCCGAGGGCCGGGAGCGGCTCGCCGCGGCACTGCGCCGCTCCCGTACCCCCGCGGTGATCGACGAGACCCTGGTCGAACTCGACCTGGAAGGGGACCCGCTCGACGGTCCGTCGCCGGTGGCCGCGTTCGCGGAGGACCTGGTGATCACGGTGGGCTCGGCCAGCAAGATGTTCTGGGGCGGCCTGCGGGTCGGCTGGGTGCGGGCTCCCGCCGAGCTGGTGCGGCGGCTGCTCGCGGTGCGGCCGGGTGTCGACCTGGGCACGCCCTCGCTGGAACAGCTGGTCGTGGCCGAGCTGCTCGCCGATCCCGAGGCGGACCTGCAGTGGCAACGGGAACGACACCGGGAGCAGCGGGACGTCCTGGTGGCGGCCCTGCGGGAGCACTGTCCGCAGTGGCGGTTCCGGGTGCCCCGAGGCGGCCTCGTGCTGTGGTGCGAGCTGGACGCTCCGGTGAGTACCCGGCTGGCGGTGACCGCCGAGGGGCTGGGAGTACGGGTGGCGCCCGGGTCCCGGTTCGGCGTCCACCAAGGCCTGGAGGGGTACCTGCGGCTGCCCTACGTCCTTCCCCCGGAACAGCTGCGCGAGGCGGCTCGCCGCCTGGGCGCCGCGGCGGCACTGGTGGGTGACTCGGCCAGCGACCTCGCGCGGGAACCGCTGCAGGTCACGTGAGGTGCTGGGGCGGCACCGAGGATCGCGCGGGCGGTGCCGCCCCAGCCTCCGCAATGCAGCGGGCCGCCGGCTCCGCGCTCGCCTCCAGCGCCCGGTGGCTGCAGGCGGGCGGGGCGTTCGGCGGGCCGGCACGGCCGCTGCACCGTCCACGAACCGGGCACGGCCCCTCGTCGTGCCCGATGGGACGTCACCCCGGCGCCACAGGGGCATCATGGCGCCAGGGCCGGGTCCCCCGTTCCGGCCGGGCGCGGATGGCCGGAGCAGAGGAGATCTGGAACTGGACCCGGTCCGCTACGTGTCGGTCGCGTGACGGCCCGGGCGGTCCGTCCGGAAACCGAAGCACCGGACAGGGGGCAGGACGCCGGTGGCTCGGCGGCCACCCCGTCACGTGGGAGCGGACGTCGGTGGGTACCGCCGGCACCACGTGTGCCTCAGGCACACGGGTACCACGGTTCCTACTGATCAGTCGGGAGAAGTCACCGGACGTTGCGTCGAAACGCCCGTGAGCCTGGCCACGTCCAGCCATTCGGCGTGGATCGCCGAGGGGCGATCCATCAGGGGCTGGTAGGTCGGCGTGGCGACCAGGACGCGAAGGCCACCGCCCTCACCCTGTGTCAGGGAGGAGGTCGACGACGAGACGGGTGCGGGATGCGGCTTCGGCTCGGGCAGCGGTCGCGCCGGGGAGGTGCGGTCGAGATCCTTCTCGACGCCGGCACCGGGGACCGCTGCGGCCTTCTTCACCCGCTTGACACCGGTGGTGTGACGCCCCGAGCTCGTCGGCCGGGACACCTCCACCTCGCCGGGGGTGTCCGACTCCTCGAGACCCGGAAGCTGCGGATCGGTGGGGAGAACCCCGTCGTGCGGCGGTTCCTGCGACGGCACGCCCGTCGCCGGCTCCTCCGGCGCCACCGGCCGGTTCGGCGTCTGCGGACCGGCCCCCTGGCCCACGTCGACGGGCACGGGGAGGACCGGCCGGTCCTGCGGCTCCGAACCGCCACCGAGCAGGGGCGGCACCACCGTCAGCAGCTTCAGCAGCGGGAGACCCGCCTGCTGCTGCCCGTCCCCGACCGGCTGCGCGGTGTCGTTCCCGCTCTGGGAGGCGGACAGCACCTGCGGCTCGGTCTGCGCACCGGGTTCCGGCTGTGCCGCGGCGGCCGGAGCGGCGGTGGTCGACGTGGTGTTCGTCTCCGGCAGGGCGATCGGCAGCCCGAGCGACTGCATCGGAACCCGGGCGATCACCCAGGAGGGAATTCCGGACCAGAGGTGGGCCGCCGACCCCGGGAGGTGGAGGTGCCACCCGTGCGAACCGTGGTGGCACGGGACGCCCGACTCGGCGTGGCCCGGCTCGGCAGGCGTGGGCTCGGCGACGAGCCAGGCCTCGGCGGAACCGTGCCCCGGCACGTCCTCGGGGACGGAGTCCGGGCGCCAGCTTCCGGAACCGGTGGGCACCGTGGTGGCCGCCGGGAGGACGCCCAGCTCGGGGAGACCGTCCGCCACGGGACCGGGAACATCGGGAACAACGGGAACGGAGACACCGGCCCACGTCGGGACATCGGCCGGGTGTTGCCCCGGATTCGCCACACCCGAGGGATTCCGGGCATCACCGGGGTGGGTCGGGGACTCGGCGGCGTGTGCGGTCGCCGCGCCGACCAGCCAGGCGGCTGCGACCAGACCACCGGCGGTGGCCAGCCGCATGGCGGCGAGGCGCAACATGGCTCCCCAGCCGCGCCCGGCCTCGGCGCTAGACACCGCCACCACCACCTGTCGACACCGCTCGTACCGCGTGATCGGACTCTACCCAGTGCCCTGGAACCGTCGGACTCCCATATTTCGCCGGTCGCGTTCCGCGCGCGACTGTTTCCGGTTGGTAACACCCGGAAAGGCGCCCAACTGCGCCCTCCCGGCCCCTTTCACCACATACCGCTCACGGAGCGTCATGTCATCGGTTTTCACCGGGTCAGGTGGTGTTTTCCTGATCACCGGCGCGTATAGGCGATCGTGCGTCACCCGCCCCCCAGGGTGGCGTCATGAACGATCGACTCAACGACCCCGGGTCGTGTTCGTGCCCTCACGGATCACGTTCCGAGGGAAACGGGTCGGCAGGACCGAGTGAACTGGCCCGACTCGTCGAGTTCTGGTCCCGTCAGGTGGACGACCTGGTACTGCACGACCCCGGCGGACCGACCGAATGTGTGGTGCGGGCGGGGGAACTGTTGGTCACCGGTGGCCCGGATCGTTCGCTCCCGCGTGTCGTCGACGAGATCACCGAGCGGTTGCGTCGGTGGATCGACCGGGTCGAGGAACTGGAGGAACCGCAGGTGGCCCGGCTACGGCTGCGACCGGCGGAACGCACCAGGTGCGTCGAGATCGCCGCGGATCTCGCCGGCGGACCGAGCGGAAGGAACACCGGGGACACCAACCGGTACGTCGCCCCGAACCACGTCCACGTCGGGTGCCCGATCATCTTCGGCACACCCATCCTGTTCGGCACCGGGTCGGAGCCGGCCGAGGCGGAGCCGGTGCCGGCGCCCCCGACGGAGACGTGGGATCCACCCGTGGTGGTGGCGGTGCTGGACACCGGCCTGGACCCCCACCCTTGGTTCGCGTCCCGGCCCTGGCTGTCCGAGCACGGGCTGTCGCCCGAGGTGCTGGACTCCGACGGCGTCGACGGGCAGGACCCGCAGGCGGGACACGGCACCTTCGTCGCCGGCCTGGTGCTGCGCGGCGCACCGGGAGCGGTGCTGCGCCACCAGCGGGTGCTGTCCTCCCTCGGCCTGACCGACGACCTCACGGTGGCCGCCGGTCTGCGCCGGACGCGCCGCACCGCCGACCGGTACGGGGAACACCTCGGCGTGGTCCTGCTGACCAGCGGCTGCCGGACCGCCGACGACCGGTGCCCGCCCGTGCTGCGCCGGGAACTGGTGCACTGCACCACCCGGGGCACGGTGGTCGTGGCCGCCGCCGGCAACTTCGGCGCCGAACGGCCCTTCTGGCCGGCCGCCCTGCCCGAGGTGCTCGCGGTGGCCGCGACCGCGTCGGAGCCGACCGAGGGCCCGGCGGAACTCGCCCCGTTCTCCAACCGTGGGCCCTGGGTGGACGCAGCCGCACCGGGAGTGGACGTGGTCAGCAGCTACGTGCTGCTGGAACGGGACCCGGAGGGGACGGCCCCCGGCACCGAGCACCGGCGCTACGGCTACGCCCGGTGGAGCGGTACCTCGTTCGCCGCACCCCAGGTGGCCGCCGCCGTGGCCACGGCGTTGCACGCGGGAGCCGACCCCGCGGAGGCGCGACGGCAGGCGATCGCCCGGTACCCGGTCCCCGCCCCGGCCGTCACGGGGTCCTTCTTCTGAACGACGGGTGACCGGGGTCGCCGGTGCCGCGTTCCACCTGGTCGAGTGGTTCGGGGAGCCGGTTCCCGACACCCCTCCTCCAAGGGGCGTGGACAAGACGACGACCGGGCCCGGTCGGAGCCGGGCCGACCTGCGAGTTCTGGTGCACGCCGCGGCCGAGGGGGACCTGGGCGCCTGGAACGAGTTGGTACGTCGGTACGCCGAGCTGGTCTGGCGGGTCGCCAGGAGCCACCGGCTCGGGGAGGCCGACGCGAGCGACGTGTCCCAGGCCACCTGGCTGCGGCTCACCCAGTACCTGCACCGTCTGACCGATCCGGACCGTCTGCCCGGCTGGCTGGTCACCACGGCCCACCGCGAGTCGTTACGGGTGCTCGCCGTCCGGCGCCGTGAGCTACCGGTCGAGCTGCTGCCCGAGGCACACCGGCCGCTGGTGCCACAGGTGCGGCTCGGCGACCCGGAGGAGGGGGTGGAACGCGCCGAACGGCTCGCCGCCGTGCGTCGGGCGTTCGGCCTGCTCCCCGAACGGTGCCGACGACTGCTGGGAGTGCTCGCCGCGGCCCCGGAGTGGAGCTACCGGCAGGTCGCCGACGCCCTGGGAGTGGCGGTGGGCACCGTCGGCCCGGCCCGCAGC
>DATCJU010000088.1:0-3930 GCA_036562635.1 Pseudonocardiaceae bacterium | reverse complement strand
GTCCTGTTGCCCGACACCGACCTGGCCACGGCCGAGGCGGCGTTGACCGCGGAGGTACTGACCCGCCTCCTGGACACCGCCGGTCAGCGTCAGGTCGAGCTGTACCTGCCGCGGCTGCGGGTGGAGTCGCGGTGTTCGCTCGGTGAGCCGCTGCGCGCACTCGGGGTCCACACCGTGTTCACCGACGGGGCGGATCTGCGCGGGATCAGCGCCGATCCCCCGATGCGGGTCGACGCCGCCGTGCACCAGGCGGTGCTCCGGGTGGACGAGCAGGGGCTGGAGGGAGCAGCGGCCACCGCCATGCTGATGATGCCCACCAGCGCCGTCATCGAGCCGGAGGCACCGGTCGTGGTGCGGGTGGACCGGCCGTTCCTGTTGTTGGTACGGCACCGGAGCAGCGGAGCGGTGTACTTCCTGGCCCGGGTCACCGACCCGAGGGGCTGAGGAATCACCGGGCCGGGGGACGTAGCCGTGTCACATCGGCTGGGTCCCGCTCGTCCCGGGTACGAGGGCTCGTACCCGGCGAGCCCCGGGATCCAGGAGGTGTCCGACATGCCGCGTATTCCCGCCTTGCCCGCCAGCAAGGTCGGTTTCTTCACCCGCGTCCTGTACCGGCTGTCCCGTCGCCGGTTCGGGGCGGTGCCCGAACCCTTTGCCGTCCTCGCCCACCACCCGAAGCTGCTGCGGACCATGGCGATGTTCGAGCAGCAGCTGCTGGGTGCGGCCAGGCGACTCCCGGCCAGCCTGCGTGACCTGGTCGTCTACCGGGTGGCCACCCAGGTCGGCTGCTCGTGGTGCGTCGACTTCGGCACCATGCTGCAGCGGCTGCAGGGCCTGGACGTCGAACGGTTGGCCGAGCTCGACTCCTACCACGACTCCCCGCGGTTCACCGAGCTGGAGCGGGCGGCGCTCGCCTACGCCGACGCCATGACCGCCCAGCCGCCCCGGGTGGACGACGAGATGGTGGCCCACCTGGACCGTGAACTGGGGCACGACGGGCTGGTGGAGCTCACCGTCATGATCGCGGTGGAGAACATGCGGGCGCGCTGCTACCACGCCCTCGGCATCACCGACCAGGGCTTCACCAGCGGCGACGCCTGCTCTGTTCCGCCGTCCCACCGCACCCCGTGACGCGGGTCAGGCCCGGACGAACTCGTCGAAGTGCACCCGGACCAGCTTGTCCGGGTTGACGATGTCGTAGACGGCGGCCAGCCGGCCGTCCCGGAACGCGAACGTGGCCACCCGGGGCGGCAGCACACGCCGACCGGGCTCGCCCGGTCCGGTCCTGAAGACCAGACCCAGGTCCCCGTTGACCAGGACCGGGCGGGCACTGTGCAGCGTCTCCTCGCCGTAGCGGCCCAGCAGGCCCAGCAGGAAACGTGCCACCTTGTCCGCGCCGAAGATGACCCGCCGTGCGGTACGTGCCTTGCCGCCGCCGTCCCCGAAGACCTGGGCGTGTGGGTGCAGCAGCCGGACGATCCGGGTGGTGTCCCCGGAGGACAGGGCGGCCACGAACGAGGTGAGCAGGCGCTGCTGTTCGGCCAGTTCGACCCGCGGGGGCGGCTCGGCCTCGGCGACCAGCCGACGGGCCCGGGAGGCGTGCTGCCGGGCAGCGGCCGGTGAGCAGCCGAGGATCTCGGCGATCTCGGCGAACGGCACGCCGAACGCGTCGTGCAGGACGAACGCCACCCGCTGCTCGGGGGTGAGGCGGTGCAGCACGACCAGTACGGCCATCCGTACCCCGTCGTTGCGGACCACCTCCTCCAACGGGTCGTCGTTCCGGCCCGGGGTGGGGGTGAGCGGGGTGACGATGGGTTCGGGCAGCCAGGGGCCGACGTAGCGCTCCCGCTGGGCTGCCGCGGACCTGATGCGGTCCAGACAGATCCGCCCGACGACCGTCGTCAGCCAGGCCCGCAGGTCCTGGATGGTGGCTCGCGCTTCCGGGGCCAGCCGGGACAGCCGCAGCCACGCCTCCTGTACCGCGTCCTCGGCGTCGGCCAGGACCCCGGTGAGTCGGTAGGCGACGCCGAGCAGGTGACCGCGGTGTTCGGCGAACTGTCGGGCCAGGACGTCGTCGGAGACGGACACGGCACGATCATCCCTCATCCGCGGCTGGTCGGTCGGCGAAACTAGACTCCCTGGCGTGGCGGGACGGATCCGGGAGAGCGACATCGCCGAGGTTCGCGAACGCAGCCGGATCGACGAGGTGGTCGGCGAGTACGTCGCGCTGCGTCGGGCCGGTTCGAACTCGCTCAAGGGCCTGTGCCCGTTCCACGACGAGAAGACTCCGTCGTTCAACGTGCGGCCCAGCCACGGCACCTTCCACTGCTTCGGTTGTGGCGAGGGCGGGGACGTCATCGCCTTCGTGATGAAGATCGAGCACATCGGCTTCGTGGAGGCGGTGGAGCGTCTGGCCGCCAAGGCCGGCATCCAGCTCACCTACACCGGCGGCGGACCCAGTGTGCAGCGCGATCGGGGTACCCGGTCCCGGCTGTTGGAGGCCAACCGGGCCGCCGCGCAGTTCTACGCCGAGCAGTGGCACACGCCCGAGGCCGCCCCGGCCCGGGAGTTCCTGGCGGCCCGGGGCTTCGACGACGAGGCGGCGGCCACCTTCGGCTGCGGTTACGCGCCGGCGGGCTGGGACCGGCTGACCAAGTACCTGCTGAGCCGCGGGTTCGAGATCGAGGAGCTGATCAAGGCGGGGTTGTCCCGTCAGGGACAGCGCGGACCGATCGACCGGTTCCACCGACGCCTGCTGTGGCCGATCCGGGACCTCGGCGGGGAGGTCGTGGGGTTCGGGGCGCGGCGGCTCTTCGACGACGACCCGATCCAGGCCAAGTACGTCAACACCCCGGAGACCCCGGTCTACCGGAAGTCGCAGGTGCTGTTCGGCCTGGACTTGGCCAAGCGGGAGATCGCCCGTCGGCACCAGGCGGTGGTGGTCGAGGGCTACACCGACGTGATGGCCATGCACCTGGCCGGTGTGCCCACCGCGGTGGCGGCCTGCGGTACCGCGTTCGGTGAGGAACACATCGCGGTGCTGCGCCGGCTGCTGATGGACGACGACGCCTTCCGCGGTGAGGTGATCTTCACCTTCGACGGGGACGAGGCGGGCCGCAAGGCGGCGCTGCGGGCCTTCGAGGACGAGCAGCGGTTCGCCGCGCAGACCTTCGTCGCGGTCGCCCCGGACGGAATGGACCCGTGCGAGCTGCGGTTGGCTAGGGGGAACGCGGCCGTGCGGGATCTGGTGGCGCGGCGGCAGCCACTGTTCGCCTTCGCCATCCGCGCGGTGTTGTCCGAGTACGACCTGGACACGGCCGAGGGGCGGGTGGAGGCGCTGCGGCGCACCGTGCCCCTGGTGGCACGGATCAAGGACGTGGCACTGCGGGACGAGTACGCCCGGCAGCTCGCCGGGTGGGTCGGCTGGGAGGACGTCGCCACCGTGCTGCGTCGGGTCCGGGAGACCGCGGGGGGTGTCACTCCGACCCGCCGGACCCGTCGGGTGCCCCCGGTGGATCCGAACCAGGGTGCGCTGGCGGTGGAGGTGGACGGGCCGCCCCGCCCGAACCGGAACGACCCGAGGCTGTGGGTGCAGCGGGAGGCGCTCAAGGTGGCGCTGCAGCTGCCGGCCCTGGCCGGTCCGATGTACGACTCGTTGCCCGAGGAGGCCTTCACCCACCCGGCCTACGTGGAGCTGCACCGCGCGATCCTGGCCGCGGGTGGGGTGTCGTGCGGGCTGGCGGGACCGGCGCTGTTGGAGGCGATCGGCGCGCACTGCCGGTACGACGTGTTGCGTTCGCTGCTCACCGAGCTGTCGGTGGAGCCGTTGCAGGCCCGTACCGAGGACGACATGCGCTATGTCTCCGGGGTGCTGGCCCGGCTGCAGGAGAACCTGGTGGCCCGGCAGATCGCCGAGCTGAAGTCCCGGTT
>DATCJU010000084.1:0-43262 GCA_036562635.1 Pseudonocardiaceae bacterium | reverse complement strand
CCTCGACCTTGTAGGTGACCTTGAGGACCGGCGAGTAGATCGAGTCCACCGGGATGCGGCCGATCTCCGCACCCGCCTGCTTGTTCTGCTGGGCGGGAACGTAGCCACGACCGCGCTCGACGACGAGCTCGATCTCCAGCTTGCCCTTGGCGTTCAGGGTCGCGATGTGCAGGTCGGGGTTGTGCACGGTGACACCGGCCGGCGGGACGATGTCCCCCGCGGTGACCTCACCGGGACCCTGCTTGCGCAGGTACATGGTCACCGGCTCGTCCTCCTCGGAGCTGACCACCAGCTCCTTGAGGTTGAGGATGATGTCGGTGACGTCCTCCTTGACCCCCGGCACGGTGCTGAACTCGTGCAGCACACCGTCGATACGGATGCTGGTCACGGCCGCGCCCGGGATGGAGGAGAGCAGGGTACGACGCAGCGAGTTGCCGAGCGTGTAGCCGAAGCCCGGCTCGAGGGGCTCGATGATGAACCGGGAGCGGGTCTCGTTGACCGGCTCCTCGGTCAGCACCGGTCGCTGGGAGATGAGCACTGTCGTTGTCCTTTCCTACCGGCGCCCGCCATATGACGCCGTTGGGGTGGGCACCGTCCGGGCCGACAGGACCCGGACGGTGAGGCGGTGACGCTTTCCGCACGTCACCACCGGACGACCGGTCCGGGGCGGCCGACCAGGTGGGCGGCCGCCCCGGTGCCCGTCACTTCGAGTAGAGCTCGACGATCAGCTGCTCCTGAACCGGCGTGTCGATCTGCTCCCGAACCGGCAGCTGGTGCACCAGGATGCGCAGGTTCGAGGGCACCACCTGCAGCCAGGACGGGATCGGCCGCTCGCCCAGGGACTCCTTGGCCGCGATGAACGGCAGCGTGTTCAGCGACTTGGGCCGAACGTCGATGATGTCGTACTGCGACACCCGGAAGCTGGGGATGTTGACCTTCTGGCCGTTGACCAGGAAGTGGCCGTGGCTGACCAGCTGACGGGCCTGGCGACGGGTACGGGCCAGGCCGGCGCGGTACACCACGTTGTCCAGCCGGGACTCCAGGATGATCAGCAGGTTCTCACCGGTCTTGCCGGGGCGGCGCACCGCCTCCTCGTAATACCGGCGGAACTGCCGCTCCATCACGCCGTAGGTGAAGCGAGCCTTCTGCTTCTCCTGCAGCTGCAGCAGGTACTCGCTCTCCTTCACCCGGGCACGGCCGTGCTGGCCGGGCGGGTAGGGACGACGCTCGAAAGCCTGGTCACCACCGACCAGGTCGACCTTGAGCCGACGCGACTTCCGGGTGACGGGTCCGGTGTAACGAGCCATCTGTAGCTACTCCTCCCCGCTTCCTCAGACCCGGCGCCGCTTGGGCGGGCGGCAGCCGTTGTGCGGCTGCGGGGTCACGTCCTGGATGGTTCCGACCTCGAGGCCGGCGGCCTGCAGCGAGCGGATCGCGGTCTCGCGGCCCGAGCCCGGGCCCTTGACGAACACGTCCACCTTGCGCATGCCGTGCTCGGCGGCCTTGCGGGCGGCGTTCTCGGCGGCCATCTGCGCGGCGTACGGGGTGGACTTCCGGGAGCCCTTGAACCCGACGTGGCCGGCGGACGCCCAGCTGATCACGTTCCCCATCGGGTCGGTGATGGACACGATGGTGTTGTTGAACGTGCTCTTGATGTGGGCGTGGCCGTGGGTGACGTTCTTCTTCTCCTTGCGCCGGACCTTCTTCACACCGGCGCCGGTACGGGACTTCGGCGGCATGTTCTGTGTGATCTCCTAGCTGGGCGAGGTCTTACTTCTTCCCGGCCTTCTTCTTGCCGGCGACCGTCTTCTTCGGGCCCTTGCGGGTGCGCGCGTTGGTCTTGGTGCGCTGACCGCGCACCGGCAGACCCCGGCGGTGACGCAGACCCTGGTAGCAGCCGATCTCGATCTTCCGGCGGATGTCGGCCTGGACCTCGCGGCGGAGGTCACCCTCGACCTTGTAGTTGTTCTCGATGAAGTCCCGCAGCTTGACGAGGTCGTCGTCGGTCAGGTCCTTGACCCGGATGTCACCGCTGATGCCGGTGGCGGCCAGAACCTCCTTGGAGCGGGTACGGCCAATGCCGTAGATGTAGGTCAGCGCGATCTCCAACCGCTTCTCGCGGGGAAGGTCGACGCCAGCGAGTCGTGCCATGCGGCGTGATCTCCTTACTTTTCACTCCAGGTCTGCTCCCCACCCGCCCCGGAACGACTCGCCGACGCACCCGTGCAGGTGCTGTTCCGGGCCCCGGCCTGGAGTCCGGGGGTGTTTGGGTACGGACACCTCCGTGTCCGACACCCGACAGGAGCGGGGAGGCCTACTGGTTGTCGCGTCCTGGCTGTCCGCGGGGTGCAGGCTCGGTCGTGATCAGCCCTGGCGCTGCTTGTGGCGCAGGTTCTCGCAGATCACCATGACCCGCCCGTGCCGGCGGATCACCTTGCACTTGTCGCAGATCTTCTTGACGCTCGGCTGGACCTTCACGGTCGTGCTCTCCTGCTCGGCCGCGTGCCCGGGACCTGTTGCCGGGCACCTTGGAGGAACTACACCGAGGTCACTTGTAGCGGTAGACGATGCGGCCGCGAGACAGGTCGTAGGGCGAGAGCTCCACGACGACGCGGTCCTCCGGCAGGATGCGGATGTAGTGCTGCCGCATCTTGCCACTGATGTGCGCAAGGACCTTGTGGCCGTTCTCCAACTCGACGCGGAACATCGCGTTGGGGAGCGGCTCGATCACGCGGCCCTCGACCTCAATGGCCCCGTCTTTCTTGCCCATGTCCTCCGCGTTTCGTGACGGTGTGAGTACTGGCGGATCGCCCGGCGTCGCTCGAGACGACCACCCGGCGAGGGCACATCCCGAGCTGGCCGTCGGCAACACGCAAAACGATCACGTGCGCACGACGAAACTGACGCCAGGTATGCGCCGAAGAACCAGTGTAGGCCAAAAGCCCAGGTAAGCCAAACCGGGGCCGTCACTCACCGCGGTGGCCCGACCGGGGGAACCCGGACGGGACGACAGGGTCAGCGGCGGGAGAACCGCCCCGCGGCCAGCGCCCGCAACACCCCGTAGACGGAACCCCAGGACAGCGTCACCCAGACCCACCACGGATGCAGACGCCGCCGGCCGGTGGATCGCAGGGCCAGCCACAACGCGGTGTTGACCACGCTGGAGAACGCCCCCAGCCAGCCGACCACCCGCGCGGCCCGGGCCATCCGGAGCCGCTGACGCGCCCGCTGCAGCTCCTCGGTGTCCGGCAGGTTCTCCGCCACCTCCAACAGCTCGGCCCGGGTGTCGGCCCGCCACGCGGTACGCACCCCGCTGTCCAGCTCGTCCAGGCCGATCAGCCCCGTCTCGTACGCGGCGTGCAACCGGCGCAGCAGCCGAGCCCGGTCCGCCGCGGTCGGACGGCCACCGGACACACGACCCACCGAACCCATCGGATCAGTCCTTCCTCGGCCGGCCGATCCCCATGAACCACAACACCCCGAGCACCGAACCCGGAGGCAGGAACACCCACACCCACCAGGGGTGGATGAACTCCTCGACCACCAGGCACACCAGCCCCCAGATGACGAAGTTGACCGCGCTGAGGCTCAGCCACACGGTGGTGAGCACCCGCATCGCCACCTCGCCGGCACTGCGGGATGGCTTGGCGGGCAGGCGCTCGGGCAGGTCGGCGGTCACCTTCGCCAGCTCCCCTCGGGTCTTGGCCTGCCAGGCGGCTCGCACCCGGTCGTCGAACTCGGCGAGGTCGATCAGCCCCTGTTCGTGGGCGGCGTGCAGCTTCTCCTGGACCGCCTTTCGGTCCGCATCGGAAGCCCGCATGTCCTCGGGACGCACCGGCTCGGTCACGCTGCCATCCTGCCACGTCGGCCGCGCACGGAAGCCGTCTCCGAACGACGTCCTGCCACGTCGGTGCCGCCGGCCCGGGGCGGCAGGGCACCGGCGACGCTCCGACACGCACCCACGAGAGGCCGAGAGACGACCCGCGTTCCGCCGGAGGACACGCGGGCCGGCCCCGGACACGCCGAACCCCGGCACACCCACCGCGTGCCGGGGTTCGTCGAGACGAAGAACGCCGGGCCGCCCCACACCGGGCGGAGACGGGCGTTCGTTTCCTGTGGAGGAAACCTCACTCCTCGGGCGCGGTCAGCACCCAGGGACCGTCCTCGGTGACGGCGACCGTGTGCTCCCAGTGCGCGGCCCTGGAGCCGTCCGTGGTCACCACGGTCCAGCCGTCCTCCAGCTCCTCGGTCTCGTCGGTGCCCAGGGTGAGCATCGGCTCCACGGCCAGGGCCATGCCCACCCGCAGCTTGGGGCCGCGCCCGGGCTTGCCGTAGTTGGGCAGGAACGGCTCCATGTGCATCCTGCTGCCGATGCCGTGCCCGCCGTAGTCGGCGACGATGCCGTACTCGACGCCGTCCCGCGCCGACGCCTCCAGGGCGGCGGTCTCCACCGCGTGCGAGATGTCGGTCAGCCGCCCGCCGGGCCGGATGGCAGCGATCCCGGCCAGCATCGCCTGCCGGGTCGCCTCGGACAGCTTCAGGTCCCGCTCGGCGACCGTGCCGACCGGCAGGGTGATCGCGGAGTCGCCGTGCCAGCCGTCGAGGATCGCCCCGCAGTCCACCGACAGCAGGTCACCGTCCGCGAGCACCTGCTTCGCCGACGGAATGCCGTGCACCACCTGCTCGTTCACCGAGGCGCAGATGGTGGCGGGGAAGCCGTGGTAGCCCTTGAACGAGGGGATCGCCCCGGCCTCCCGGATGACCTGCTCGGCCACCTCGTCCAGCTCCAGGGTGCTGACCCCGGGCTTGGCCTGGGCGGCCACCGCCGCGAGCGCCCGTGCGACGACCAGGCCGGCAGCCCGCATCGCCTCCAGCTCGCCCCGGGACTTGATCTCGATTCCGCGTCCGCGTCGCAACATCGCTATCCACTCACGCCCTGGAGCGGAGGGCCTTGAGCGCGCGCTCGGTGATCTCCTCCACGGCCCCGACGGCGTCGATGGTGATCAGGATGTCGGCGTAGTACTCCCGCAGCGGCGCGGTCTCGGACCGGTAGACCTGCTGCCGCCGACGGATGACCTCCTCGGTGTCATCCGCCCGCCCACGGGCCAGCAGCCGCTCGACCACCACGTCCTCGGGGACGTCGAACTCCAGGACCGCGTCCAGGGCGACACCGCGCTCGGCGAGGAGCTCACCGAGCACGTCCGCCTGCGCCACGTTCCGCGGAAACCCGTCGAGCAGGAAGCCCGCCTGGGCGTCCGGTTCGGCCAGACGCTCCCGGACCATGTCGTTGGTCACCGCGTCGGGCACCAGCTCGCCGGCTTCCATGTACTGCTTGGCCTTCAGCCCCAGCGGGGTCTGCTGGCCGACGTGAGCCCGGAACAGGTCACCGGTGGAGATGTGCGGGACGCCGAGCTCCTTGCTCAGGATCGCTGCCTGGGTGCCCTTGCCCGCACCGGGCGGGCCGACGAGAACGAGTCGCACTAGCGGAGGAACCCTTCGTAGTTGCGCTGCATGAGCTGGCTCTCGATCTGCTTCACGGTGTCAAGGCCGACACCGACCATGATGAGCACCGCGGTACCGCCGAACGGGAAGTTCTGGTTCTGGCCGTCACCGGTCAGGTCCAGGAAGAAGTTCGGCAGGATGGCAACGATACCCAGGTACAGCGAGCCTGGCAGTGTGATGCGATTCAACACATAGGTGAGGTACTCGGCAGTGGGACGTCCCGGCCGGATGCCCGGAATGAACCCGCCGAACTTCTTCATCTCGTCGGCACGTTCCTCGGTGTTGAACGTGATCGAGATGTAGAAGTAGGTCAGCAGCACGATCAGCAGGAAGTAGATGCTGATGTGCACCCAGTTCGACTGGTCGACCAGGTACTGCTGCACGAAACGTGTGATCGCGGACGGCTCCTCGCCCGGCGAGGTGGTCAGCTGGGTGATGAGCTGGGGCAGGTAGAGGAACGACGAAGCGAAGATGACCGGGATCACGCCGGCCTGGTTCACCTTCAGCGGCAGGTAGGTGGACGTGCCGCCGTACATCCGGCGCCCGATCATCCGCTTGGCGTACTGCACCGGAATACGCCGCTGGCCCTGCTCGATGTAGACCACCACGGCGATGATCGCCAGGCCGAGGAGGCAGACCAGGGCGAAGGTCACTCCGCCGTGGCTGTTCAGGATGTTGCCGCCCTCCGCCGGAATACGCGCCGCGATCGAGGTGAAGATCAGCAGCGACATACCGTTGCCGATGCCGCGCTCGGTGATCAGCTCACCCAGCCACATGATGAGCGCGGTACCGGCCGTCATGGTGATCACGATGACCACCAGGTTGAACACCGAGGCGTCCGGGATCACCGGGTACAGCGTCTGGTTGCAGTTCTGGAACAGCTGCCCCCGGACCGCCAGGGCCACGATGCCGGTCGACTGCAGCACGGCCAGAGCGATGGTCAGGTACCGGGTGTACTGGGTCAGCTTGTTCTGCCCGGACTGCCCTTCCTTCTTGAGCTGCTCGAATCGGGGGATGACCACGGTGAGCAGCTGGATCACGATGCTCGCGGTGATGTAGGGCATGATGCCCAACGCGAAGATCGACAGCTGCAGCAACGCGCCACCGCTGAACAGGTTGATCAGCGAGTAGACGCTCTGGTTGTCCCCGCCTTCGATGACCCTGATGCACTCCTGGACGTTGGCGTAGGAGACACCGGGTGAGGGCAGAGTCGCGCCCAGCCGGTAGAGCACCACGATCCCCAGGGTGAAGAGGATCTTGCGGCGCAAGTCCGGCGTCGCGAGAGCCGAGCGGAAGGCGCTGAGCACGCGGGACCTCCTCGGCGTCGCCGGCCCCTGTGGCCGGCGATCGGCTTTGGCCGGCCACCTCGGCCGGCAGTGGTTCAACAGCCTGATGCACAACACCAGGCACGCGTGACGCGGGTCGCGCCAAACGTGCCCTCGACTCTAACAGGAGGGGTGGCTCCTGCTCGACCATGCGGAAGGAGCAAATCCGCCCCGGACCAGCCGCTGTACTCCGACCGAACCAGACGGAACGCGCCCTCCACCATGATCGATCACCCGTTCGGGTGATCGTTTTCGCCGCCCGAACGGACTCCTGCAAACAGGTGGGGTCGGACGCGCATCGCACGTCCGACCCCAGCCACCTGTCACAGGATCGGATTACAGCTTGGTGGTGGTGCCACCAGCCGCGGTGATCTTCTCGACGGCGCTCGCCGAGAAGGCGTGCGCGGTCACGTCGACCTTCACACCGCCGAGGTCCCCGTCGCCCAGCACCTTGACCGGCTTGCCCTTGCGGACCGCGCCGGCGGCCACCAGGTCCTCCACGCCGATGGTGCCGCCCTGCGGGAACAGCCGGGCGATGTCACCCAGGTTGACCACCTGGTACTCGACGCGGAAGCGGTTCTTGAAGCCCTTCAGCTTCGGCAGCCGCATGTGGATGGGCATCTGCCCACCCTCGAACCCGGCCGGCACGTTCTTGCGGGCCTTGGTGCCCTTCGTACCGCGACCGGCGGTCTTGCCCTTGGAGCCCTCACCGCGACCCACACGGGTCTTGGCGGTCTTGGCCCCCGGGGCAGGCCGCAGGTGGTGGATCTTGATCGTCATGGGTCAGTCGACCTCCTCGACCGCCACCAGGTGGCGGACGGTGTTCACCAGGCCGCGCACCTCCGGGGTGTCCTCACGGACCACCGACTGGCGGATCTTGCGCAGGCCCAGCGTCCGCAGCGATTCCCGCTGGTTCTGCTTGGTGCCGATGGTGCTGCGGAGCTGAGTGATCTTCAGCTTCGCCATGCCGTCACACCCCCTGCCCAGCGCGGGCCCGCAGCAGGCCGGCCGGAGCCACGTCCTCGAGCGGCAGGCCACGGCGAGCCGCAACCTCCTCGGGACGCTGCAGCTGCTTGAGCGCCGCAACGGTCGCGTGCACGATGTTGATCGCGTTGTCGCTGCCCAGCGACTTGCTGAGCACGTCGTGCACCCCGGCGCACTCCAGCACGGCACGCACCGGGCCACCGGCGATCACACCGGTACCGGGGCTGGCCGGACGGAGCAGCACGACACCGGCAGCGGCCTCGCCCTGAACCGGGTGCGGGATGGTGCCGGCGATCCGGGGAACGCGGAAGAAGTTCTTCTTGGCCTCCTCCACGCCCTTGGCGATCGCGGCCGGCACCTCCTTGGCCTTGCCGTAGCCGACACCGACCATCCCGTCACCGTCGCCGACGACGACCAGGGCGGTGAAGCTGAAGCGCCGACCACCCTTGACGACCTTGGCCACCCGGTTGATGGCGACGACGCGCTCGAGGTGCGGGGTCTTCTCCTGGGCCGCCCCGCCGCGGCCACCGTCCCGGCGGTCGCGGCGCTCGCCGCGCTCCCCGCCGTCACGACGCATGCGTCCAGGCATCAGGCGTCCCTTCCGATGATCTTCTTCTGCATGCTGTCCTGCACTGTCAGAACTCCAGCCCCGCCTCGCGCGCGGCGTCTGCCAGCGCGGCCACACGACCGTGGTAGTCGTAGCCGCCCCGGTCGAACACGACCTTGGTGATGCCTGCCTCCTTGGCCCGGGCGGCGACCAGGGCGCCGACCCGTGCCGCGCGGGTCTTCTTGTCGCCCTCCATGGCGCGGATGTCCGCCTCCATGCTGGAGGCCGACGCCAGGGTGTGGCCGGCCAGGTCGTCGATGACCTGGGCCCGGATGTGCCGCGACGAACGTGTCACGACCAGCCTCGGCCGCTCCGGAGTACCACTGATCTTCTTGCGAACCCGGAAGTGCCGGCGGGCCCGGCCGAGACGACGCAGCGTGGAGACGTCCTTGCCGGCGCGGCGACGCTTGATAGCAGCGGTGGTCTCGCTCATGCTCACTTACCCGTCTTCCCGACCTTGCGGCGGACGTTCTCGCCGGCGTAACGCACGCCCTTGCCCTTGTAGGGCTCCGGCTTGCGCAGCTTCCGGATGTTGGCCGCCACCTCGCCGACCAGTTGCTTGTCGATGCCCTGGACGGAGAACCGCGTCGGGCTCTCGACCGCGAAGGTGATGCCCTCCGGCGGCTGCACCGTGATCGGGTGGCTGTAACCCAGCGCGAACTCCAGGGCCTGGCCCTTGAGCGCCACGCGGTAACCAACGCCGTGGATCTCGAGCTTCTTCTCGTAGCCCTGGGTCACGCCGACGATCATGTTGTTCACCAGCGTGCGGGACAGCCCGTGCAGCGACTTGCTCTTCCGCTCGTCGTTGGGCCGCTGCACCTGGAGCGAGCCGTCCTCGTTGCGCTCGATGGTGATCGGCTCGGCCAGCGTGTGCGAGAGGGTGCCCTTCGGGCCCTTCACCGTGACGGTCCGGCCGTCGATGGTGACGTCAACACCGGCGGGGACGGGGATCGGCTGCTTACCGATGCGCGACATGCCTGCTTCCCCCTTCCTCACCACACGTAGGCGAGGACTTCCCCGCCCACGCCCTGCTTCTGGGCCTGCCGGTCGGTCAGCAGGCCGGACGACGTCGAGATGATCGCGATACCCAGACCGCCGAGCACACGGGGCAGGTTCGTGGCCTTGGCGTAGACCCGCAGGCCCGGCTTCGACACGCGCCGCAGGCCCGCGATGCTGCGCTCACGGTTGGGCCCGTACTTCAGCTCGATGACCAGATTCTTGCCCTTCTCGCCCTGCTCGGCGCGGTAACCGGCGATGTAGCCCTCGCGCTTGAGGATCTCGGCGATGTTGGCCTTGAGCTTGGAGTGCGGCATCACGACCTCGTCGTGGTACGCCGCGTTGGCGTTGCGCAGACGTGTGAGCATGTCTGCGATCGGGTCGGTCATCGTCATGGTGACCTAGTCAACCTTTCCCGCCGGGGTTCCTCGCCCCGGGTCGGTCCCCGGCACTCCCGGGGCCCGGAGCCAGGCCTACGGCGAAGTAGTGGTCAGCAGGGCGTGGGCAAGCACCCGAGCCGGACCGGGGGAACGGGCGGCGGGGTCGGACACGACCGTACCGCCCGCTCCCCGGCACGACTCACCAGCTGGACTTGCTCACGCCGGGCAGCTCGCCGCGGTGGGCCATCTCACGCAGGCACACCCGGCAGAGGCCGAACTTGCGGTACACGGAGTGCGGGCGCCCGCAGCGCTGGCAACGGGTGTACGCCCGCACCTTGAACTTCGGCTTGCGCGCGGCCTTCGCGATCAGCGCCTTCTTGGCCATCGCCTCGTTCTCCTTGTCAGTTCTCCTTGAACGGGAAGCCCAGGTGCCGCAGCAGCGCCCGGCCCTCCTCGTCCGAGGTGGCGGTGGTGACGACGGTGATGTCCATGCCGCGCGGACGGTCGATCGAGTCGGGGTCGATCTCGTGGAACATCGACTGCTCGGTCAGACCGAACGTGTAGTTGCCGTTACCGTCGAACTGCTTGGCCGACAGCCCGCGGAAGTCACGGATACGCGGCAGCGCGATGGTCAGCAGCCGGTCCAGGAACTCCCACATCCGGTCCCCGCGCAGGGTGACGCGGGCGCCGATCGGCATGCCCTCACGCAGCTTGAACTGCGCGATGGACTTGCGAGCCCGGCGGATCTCCGGACGCTGACCGGTGATCGCGGCCAGATCGCGCACCGCACCCTCGATCAACTTGCCGTCGCGAGCGGCGTCGCCGACGCCCATGTTCACGACGACCTTGACCACACCCGGCACCTGCATCGGGTTCTCGTACTGGAACTCCTGCTGCAGGGCGGGGACGATCTCCTCGCGGTACCGGACCTTCAGCCGCGGAACGATCTTCTCGGCAGTGGTCATGCTCAGATGTCCTTACCGTTCCGACGGGACACGCGGACGCGACGGCCCTCTTCGTTCGTGCGGTACCCGACCCGGGTCGGCTTGCCGTCGGAGTCCACGACCATCACGTTGCTCACGTGGATCGGGGCCTCCTGGGTCACGATGCCGCCCGACTGGGCACCCCGCTGGGTCCGCGAGATCCGGGTGTGCTTCTTGATCCGGTTGACGCCCTCGACCAGGACCCGCTGCTCCTTCGGGTAAGCCTTGATGACCTTGCCCCGGGCGCCCTTGTCCTTGCCGGCGATGACGACGACCGTGTCGCCCTTCTTCACCTTCATCAGAGCACCTCCGGCGCGAGCGAGATGATCTTCATGAACTTCTTCTCACGCAGCTCGCGACCGACCGGGCCGAAGATGCGGGTGCCGCGGGGCTCCCCGTCGTTCTTGATGAGCACGGCGGCGTTCTCGTCGAACCGGATGTAGGAGCCGTCCGGACGACGCTTCTGCTTCACGGTGCGGACGACGACGGCCTTGACCACGTCGCCCTTCTTGACACCGGCGCCGGGGATCGCGTCCTTCACGGTCGCGACGATGATGTCGCCGATGCCCGCGTAGCGCCGCGCGGAACCGCCGAGCACCCGGATGCAAAGGATCTCCTTCGCACCGGTGTTGTCAGCGACGCGCAGTCGCGACTCCTGCTGGATCACGTCTACTCCTGACCCGTTGTGGCACGCCAGATTTCCGACCTGACGTGCGCGGTCGTCCTCTCGTGCGCCGTCGCCCGCAGGCGCGGCATCACTTCGCCTTCTCCAGGATCTCCACCAGCCGCCAGCGCTTGGTCGCCGACAGCGGGCGGGTCTCCATCAGCAGCACGCGGTCACCGACGCCGGCGATGTTGCCCTCGTCGTGCGCCTTCACCTTGGTGGTCCGGCGCATGACCTTGCCGTACAGCGGGTGCTTCTTCCGGTCCTCGAGCTGGACCACGATCGTCTTGTCCATCTTGTCGGACACGACGTAGCCCTCGCGGACCTTGCGGGTGTTCCGGGTCACCTTGTTCTCGCTCTTCTCGCTCACGCAGCACCCTCACCTTCGGTACCGGCCGGAGCGGCGTCCGGCGAGACGGACAGACCCAGCTCGCGCTCCCGCATCACGGTGTAGATCCGAGCGATGTCGTGCCGGACCGTGCGCAGACGCCGGTTGTTGTCGAGCTGCCCGGTGGCCATCTGGAAGCGGAGGTTGAACAGCTCCTCCTTCGCCTCCTTCAGACGCAGCACGAGCTCCTCGTCGGTGAGCTCACGCAGCTCAGCGGCGGTGATACCCGCTGCCATCAGAACTCACCACCCTCACGCGTGACGATGCGGCACTTGATCGGGAGCTTGTGGATCGCACGGCGCAGTGCCTCACGAGCCACCGCCTCGTTCGGGTAGCTCAGCTCGAACAGCACCCGACCGGGCTTGACGTTCGCCACCCAGTACTCCGGCGAACCCTTACCGGAACCCATACGGGTCTCCGCCGGCTTCTTGGTCAGCGGGCGGTCCGGGAAGATGTTGATCCAGACCTTGCCGCCACGGCGGATGTGCCGGGTGATGGCGATACGAGCGGACTCGATCTGCCGGTTGGTGACGTAAGCCGGCTCCAGCGCCTGGATGCCGAAGTCACCGAAAGCAACCCGGGTACCGCCCTTGGCCGCGCCCTTGCGGCTCGGGGAGTGCTGCTTGCGGTGCTTGACCTTCCGTGGGATGAGCACTACTCAGCCCTCCGTCTTCTCAGCCGCAGTCGGCTTGCTCTCGGCCGGAGCCTTGTCGACGGCGACGTCCTGCGCACTCTGCTGGGCCGCCGCGGCACGCCCCGCCTCGGTGCTGGTCGGGGTGGTGCCGGAGGCACCCGAACGGCGACGGCGCTCACCGCGCTCACGGCGCGGGCGCGGCTCGGTGGCGGTGGCCTCACGGGACTTCAGACCGCCGACCAGGTCGCCCTTGTAGATCCACACCTTGACGCCGATCCGACCGAAGGTGGTCCGGGCCTCGAAGAAGCCGTAGTCGATGTCGGCGCGCAGCGTGTGCAGCGGCACCCGGCCCTCGCGGTAGAACTCCGAGCGGGACATCTCGGCCCCACCCAGACGGCCGGAGCACTGCACCCGAATGCCCTTGACCTGCGGCGAGCGCATGGCCGACTGGATGGCCTTGCGCATGGCACGACGGAAGGACACACGGTTGGAGAGCTGCTCGGCCACGCTCTGGGCGACCAGCTGGGCGTCCGCCTCGGGGTTCTTGACCTCGAGGATGTTCAGCTGAACCTGCTTGCCGGTCAGCTTCTCCAGCTCGCTCCGGATACGGTCGGCCTCCGCACCACGGCGGCCGATCACGATGCCCGGGCGGGCGGTGTGGATGTCCACACGGACGCGGTCGCGGGTGCGCTCGATCTCGACCTTGGAGATGCCAGCGCGCTCCATGCCGCGGGACAGCATCCGGCGGATCTTGACGTCCTCGGCGACGTACTCCGCGTACTGCTTGTCGGCGTACCAGCGGGACTTCCAGTCAGTGGTGATCCCCAGCCGGAAGCCGTGCGGGTTGATCTTCTGACCCACTACCGGGCACTCCCCTTCGCGCTGGACTTGCGAGCCTTGGCCTTGTCGGCCGGCCGAGACTCGACCTCCACGGTGATGTGACTCGTGCGCTTGTTGATCCGGTACGCGCGGCCCTGGGCGCGCGGACGGAAACGCTTCAGCGTCGGTCCCTCGTCCACGAACGCCCGGGACACCCACAGCGTCTCGGGGTCGAGGTTGAGGTTGTTCTCGGCGTTGGCCATGGCGCTGGCGAGCACCTTCGCGACCGGACCACTGGCGGCCTGCGGCGCGAACTGGAGCACGCTCAGGGCCTCGCGGGCGTTGCGACCCTTGATCAGCTCGACCACACGACGCACCTTGCGCGGCGTCATGCGGACGTAGCGGGCCCGCGCCACGGCGCGCGGCAGCGCCTGGGCGTCTGCCGACACCACAGCGTTGTCAGCCATCGCTGCTTCCCCTTGCTCTGATGCTTGGTTCGTCAGTTCGTGTCACAGACCGCTCAGCGGCGGCGCGACTTCCGGTCTTCCTTGACGTGCCCCTTGAAGGTGCGCGTCGGCGCGAACTCACCCAGCTTGTGCCCGACCATCGCCTCGGTGATGAACACCGGCACGTGCTTGCGGCCGTCGTGCACCGCGATGGTGTGGCCGATCATGTCCGGGATGATCGTGGACCGGCGGGACCAGGTCTTGATGACCTGCTTGGTCCCCTTCTCGTTCAGCGCGTCCACCTTCTTGAGCAGGTGGTCGTCGACGAAGGGGCCCTTCTTCAGGCTGCGCGGCATCCTTCACTCCCTCCCTGCTCAGCGCTTCTTGCCGGTACGACGGCGCCGAACGATGAGCTTGTCGCTGGCCTTGCGGCGACGGGTGCGGCCCTCGGGCTTACCCTTCGGGTTGACCGGGTGACGGCCACCGGAGGTCTTACCCTCACCACCACCGTGCGGGTGGTCCACCGGGTTCATGGCCACACCACGGACGGTCGGGCGCTTGCCCTTCCACCGCATACGGCCGGCCTTACCCCAGTTGATGTTGGCGTGCTCGGCGTTGCCGACCTCGCCGACGGTGGCACGGCAGCGCACGTCGACGTTGCGGATCTCGCCCGAGGGCATCCGCAGCTGGGCGTACGGGCCCTCCTTGGCCACCAGCTGGACGCTCACACCGGCGGAACGGGCGATCTTCGCCCCGCCACCCGGGCGCAGCTCGATGGCGTGCACCACGGTGCCGACCGGGATGTTGCGGAGCGGCAGGTTGTTGCCCGGCTTGATGTCGGCCTTCGGGCCGTTCTCCACGACGTCGCCCTGGCGCAGCTTGTCCGGGGCGATGATGTACCGCTTCTCACCGTCCGCGTAGTGCAGCAGCGCGATACGCGCGGTGCGGTTCGGGTCGTACTCGATGTGCGCGACCTTGGCCGGCACGCCGTCCTTGTCCGCCCGCCGGAAGTCGATCAACCGGTAGGCGCGCTTGTGGCCGCCGCCCTTGTGGCGCGCAGTGATCTTGCCGTGCGCGTTACGACCACCTCGACCGTGCAGCGGACGCAGCAGCGACTTCTCCGGCTTCGACCGGGTGATCTCGGCGAAGTCGGACACACTCGCGCCACGACGGCCCGGCGTCGTCGGCTTGTACTTGCGGATGCCCATCTGTGCAGTCCTCAGCTCTCTTGAGCAGCCCGTGATCCGTCGCCGCGCGTCACGCGGCCGGGCCGCCGAAGATCTCGATCGGCTTGCTGTCGGCAGACAGCGTCACGATGGCGCGCTTGGTGTCCTTGCGCTTGCCGTACCCGTAACGGGTCCGCTTGCGCTTGCCCTTCCGGTTGATCGTGTTCACGGCCGTGACCTTCACGCCGAAGATCTTCTCGACCGCGATCTTGATCTCGGTCTTGTTGGAGTCCGGGTGCACCAGGAACGTGTACTTGTTCTCCTCGAGCAGCCCGTAGGACTTCTCCGAGATCACCGGCGCGAGGATGACATCACGCGGGTCGGGGATCACTTCGCGGCCTCCGAATCAGACACGGCCAGCTCGCTCGACCGGGCGCTGGCCTTGGCCGACTTGCCACGGACGGGGCCGGCCAGGAACGTCTCGAGGGCGTCCTTGGTGAACACCACGTCGTCGTTGACCAGCACGTCGTAGGTGTTGAGCTGGTCAGGCGCGATCACGTGCACGTTCGGCAGGTTGCGCAGGCTCAGCCAGGACGTCTCGTCCGAGCGGCCCACCACCACGAGCACACGCTTGGCGTCGGTCACCGCGGCCAGGGCCTTCTTGGCGGCCTTGGTGGACGGCTTCTCGCTCTCCACGACCTTGGACAGCACGTGCACCTTGCCGGCACGCGCCCGGTCGGAGAGGGCACCGCGCAGCGCGGCGGCCTTCATCTTCTTGGGGGTGCGCTGGGTGTAGTCCCGCGGCGTGGGGCCGTGCACCGTGCCACCGCCGGTGAACTGCGGAGCGCGGATCGAGCCCTGACGGGCACGACCGGTGCCCTTCTGCCGGTAGGGCTTCTTGCCACCACCGGAGACCTCACCACGGGTCTTGGTGTCGTGGGTGCCCTGCCGGGCCGCAGCCCACTGCGCCACCACGACCTGGTGCATCAGCGGGATGTTGGCCTGGACGTCGAAGACGTCGGCGGGCAGCTCCACCTGTCCCTCGGTCTTCCCCTCCGGGGTGTTGACCGGGACGGTCAGGGTCGCCTCAGCCATCACGCACCACCCTTCGCAGCAGTCTTGACGAACACCAGACCGCCCTTGGGCCCAGGCACGGCACCCTTGATCAGCAGCAGGCCGGCCTCGGCATCGACCTTGTGCACGGTCAGGTTCTGGGTGGTGACGCGCTGGTTGCCCATCCGGCCGGCCATCCGCAGGCCCTTGAACACGCGGCCAGGGGTGGCGCAGGCGCCGATGGAACCCGGCGAGCGGTGCTTGCGCTGGGTACCGTGGCTGGCACCCAGACCACCGAAGCCGTGCCGCTTCATGACACCGGCGAAGCCCTTGCCCTTGCTGGTGCCGGTGACGTCGACCAGGGCGCCCGACTCGAAGATGTCGACGGTCACCTCCTGGCCGACCTGGTACTCGGCGGCGTCAGCGGTGCGCAGCTCGGCCAGGTGGCGGCGCGGGGTCACACCCGCCTTGGCGAAGTGACCGCCCAGCGGCTTGTTGACCTTGCGGGGGTCGATGGCGCCGTAGGCCAGCTGCACGGCCGAGTAGCCGTCCTTCTCCGGGGTACGGATCTGGGTGACCACGCACGGGCCAGCCTTCACGACGGTGACCGGAACGACCCGGTTCTTGTCGTCGAAGACCTGGGTCATGCCGAGCTTGGTGCCCAGGATCCCCTTGATCTGCCTGTCAGACATGGGTCTGTACTCTCCGCCGCTCTCGCGCGCAGCTTTCACTGGATGTTGACGTCGACACTGGCCGGCAGGTCGATGCGCATCAGCGCGTCCACCGTCTTCGGCGTGGGGTCGAGAATGTCGATCAGACGCTTGTGCGTGCGCATCTCAAAGTGCTCGCGCGAGTCCTTGTACTTGTGCGGCGAGCGGATGACGCAGTAGACGTTCTTCTCGGTGGGCAGCGGCACCGGCCCGACGACCCGAGCGCCGGTGCGCGTCACGGTCTCGACGATCTTGCGCGCGGACGCGTCGATCGCCTCGTGGTCGTAGGCCTTGAGCCGGATGCGGATCTTCTGTCCCGCCATGGTGGCTTGCCGTTCCTCTTCTCGTACCGCTGCGGTGCGGGTGCCTTGCCGTTGGCCCGGCCTTCCTCCGCCCAGTGCCCCACGGTGGTGTCGAGCCACGCCGGGGAAGCCGGCTGGAGGGCTGCCGGAGAGCACAGTCGCGCTCCGCCCCTGTTCAGGTGTCACGGTGCCCGGTCCACGCGGTCGGGCGTGTCGCGCCCGTAGCACAGACCGGTCCCACTGACAACGTCGGTGGGATGGGCCTTGCGGCCCGGGACGCGCCCCGTGCGCAAGCTACCGCCGGCACAGGACACGACGTACGGTTGTTCCCTCCTGGGGGCGCTCGTGGCGAGGCGGCCGGATCGAGAGCAACTCACCGGCCGCCCCGTACGAGCAACCCGTACAGGATGCCACACCCGCGTGTGGCAGTCCAAATCGGGGTCGGGCGCTGACCACGCCCATGTGCGATTCACGCAGGAACTCACACGACAGCGAGGACCGCTGCGGTGGTTTCCCGGTGCGCCGCGGGGCGGCGGTCCGGAAACGGCCCGCTCGCCCCGCAGCACACCCGGTATGTCACTTGATGATCTTGGTCACGCGGCCGGCGCCGACGGTACGGCCACCCTCGCGGATCGCGAAGCGGAGACCCTCCTCCATCGCGATCGGCTGGATGAGCTGCACCTTCATCTCGGTGTTGTCGCCCGGCATGACCATCTCGGTGCCCTCGGGCAGGGTCACGACGCCGGTCACGTCCGTGGTCCGGAAGTAGAACTGCGGACGGTAGTTGTTGAAGAACGGCGTGTGACGGCCACCCTCGTCCTTGGACAGGATGTAGACCTGCGCCTCGAACTCGGTGTGCGGGGTGGTGGAACCCGGCTTGCAGACGACCATGCCGCGCTCCACCTCCTCACGCTTGGTGCCACGCAGGAGCAGACCGACGTTGTCACCGGCCTGGCCCTCGTCGAGCAGCTTGCGGAACATCTCGATGCCGGTGACGGTGGTCTTCATCGACTTCTCGCGGATGCCGACGATCTCCACCTCCTCGTTCACCTTGATGACACCGCGCTCGACACGGCCGGTGACGACGGTGCCACGACCGGTGATCGTGAACACGTCCTCGATCGGCATCAGGAACGGCTTGTCGGTCTCGCGGGTCGGCTCCGGGACGTACTCGTCCACGGCGTCGAGCAGCTTGAGCAGCTTCTCGCCCCACTCCTTGTCGCCCTCGAGGGCCTTCAGAGCGGAGACCCGGATCACCGGCACGTCGTCACCGGGGAACTCGTACTCGTTGAGCAGCTCGCGGACCTCGAGCTCGACGAGCTCCAGGATCTCCTCGTCGTCGACCATGTCGGCCTTGTTCAGGGCGACCACGATGTAGGGCACGCCGACCTGACGGGCCAGCAGCACGTGCTCACGGGTCTGCGGCATCGGGCCGTCGGTCGCCGCCACGACCAGGATCGCGCCGTCCATCTGGGCCGCACCGGTGATCATGTTCTTCACGTAGTCGGCGTGGCCCGGGCAGTCGACGTGGGCGTAGTGGCGGTTCTCGGTCTGGTACTCGACGTGGGAGATCGAGATGGTGATACCGCGCTGACGCTCCTCCGGCGCCTTGTCGATCTTGTCGAACGGCGTGAAGGGGTTCAGGTCGGGGTACTTGTCGTGCAGGACCTTGGTGATCGCCGCGGTCAGGGTGGTCTTGCCGTGGTCGATGTGGCCAATGGTCCCGATGTTGACGTGCGGCTTGGTCCGCTCGAACTTCGCCTTCGCCACTGGTGTGTCCTCCTGGACTTCTTATCTGTCCGCCGTACCCACTCGAACGGTCAGGCGGCGTCTCATCAGGGCCGGTGTGCAGGTCTCCGGCAAAGAGACCCGCACCGGGCGTGCGGTTTCCGGGGTCGGCACCGGGTGGGAGCGGACTCCCACCCGGCACCCGGGGCCAGCGGTGCACCCACCCGCCGCCTCGTTCCGGAGAGGGTCGGCGTCGGGGTGAGCGCGTCCCGATCCAGTTGACTTACTCGCCCGTCGCCTTGGCGATGATCTCCTTCGCGATGTTCGCCGGAACTTCCGCGTAGGAGTGGAACTGCATCGTGTACTGCGCACGGCCCTGGGTCTTGGACCGCAGGTCGCCGACGTACCCGAACATCTCGGACAACGGGACCAGGGCCTTCACGACCCGGTTACCACCGCGCTCCTCCATGGCCTGGATCTGGCCACGGCGGGAGTTGAGGTCGCCGATGACGTCACCCATGTAGTCCTCGGGCGTCGTCACCTCGACCGCCATCACCGGCTCCAGCAGTGCCGGGTCCGCCTTGCGGGCGGCCTCCTTCAGCGCCATCGAGCCGGCGATCTTGAAGGCCATCTCCGAGGAGTCCACCTCGTGGTAGGCACCGTCGACGAGAGTGACCTTGACGCCGACCAGCGGGTAGCCGGCGAGCACGCCGTACTGCATGGCGTCCTGGGCACCCGCGTCCACCGAGGGGATGTACTCCTTGGGGATGCGGCCACCGGTGATCTGGTTGTCGAACTCGTACAGCGGACCGTCTTCGGTCTGCTCCAGCGGCTCCAGGTTGATGATCACGCGGGCGAACTGACCGGAGCCACCGGTCTGCTTCTTGTGCGTGTACTCGAGCCGCTCCACCTTGCGGCGGATCGTCTCGCGGTAGGCCACCTGCGGCTTACCGACGTTCGCCTCAACCTTGAAGTCGGTCCGCATGCGGTTGACCAGCACCTCGAGGTGCAGCTCACCCATGCCCTCGATGATGGTCTGGCCGGTCTCCTCGTCGAGGCTGACCCGGAAGGTCGGGTCCTCCTCGGCAAGCTTCTGGATCGCGGTCGACAGCTTCTCCTGGTCGGCCTTCGACTTCGGCTCGATGGCGACCTTGATGACCGGCTCGGGGAAGGTCATCGACTCGAGCACGATCGGAGCGTTCGGGTCGCACAGCGTGTCACCGGTCGTGGTCTCCTTGAGACCGATCATCGCGTAGATGTGACCGGCGCGCGCCTCGTCGACCGGGTTCTCCTTGTTGGCGTGCATCTGGAAGAGCTTCCCGATGCGCTCCTTGCGGTCCTTGGTCGCGTTGATGACCTGGGACCCCGAGGCGACCCGGCCGGAGTACACCCGCACGTAGGTGAGCTTGCCGAAGAACGGGTGACTCATGATCTTGAAGGCGAGCGCGGCGAACGGCTCGTCGGCCGAGGTCTTCCGCTCCGCCGGCGTCTCACCGTCGGGCAGGGTGCCCTTCACCGCGGGGATGTCGAGCGGCGACGGCAGGTAGTCGATCACCGCGTCGAGCATCGGCTGCACGCCCTTGTTCTTGAAGGCCGAGCCGCACAGCACCGGGTAGGCCTCACCCGCAACGGTGAGCTTGCGGATACCGGCCTTGATCTGCTCGAGGGTCAGCTCCTCGCCGCCGAGGTAGAGCTCCATGAGCTCCTCGTCGAACTCGGCAACCGCCTCCAGCAGCTTCTCCCGGTACTCGGCCGCCTTCTCGGCGAGGTCGGCCGGGATCTCCTCGACGGTGTAGTCCTCGCCCTTCTTGGTCTCACCACGCCAGGTGAGCGCACGCATCTGGACGAGGTCCACCACGCCGATGAAGTCCGACTCGGCGCCGATCGGCAGCTGCAGGACCAGCGGCTTGGCGTTCAGGCGCTCCTCGATGGTGCGGACGGTGAAGTAGAAGTCCGCACCGATCTTGTCCATCTTGTTGACGAAGCAGATCCGCGGGACGTTGTACTTGTCCGCCTGCCGCCACACCGTCTCCGACTGGGGCTCCACGCCCTCCTTGCCGTCGAAGACGGCCACCGCGCCGTCAAGCACGCGCAGCGACCGCTCCACCTCGACCGTGAAGTCGACGTGCCCCGGCGTGTCGATGATGTTGATCTGGTGGTCGTTCCAGAAGCAGGTGGTCGCGGCCGAGGTGATGGTGATGCCGCGCTTCTGCTCCTCCTCCATCCAGTCCATCGTCGCGGAGCCGTCGTGCGTCTCACCGATCTTGTAGTTGATCCCCGTGTAGAAGAGGATCCGCTCGGTCGTGGTGGTCTTGCCCGCGTCGATGTGGGCCATGATCCCGATGTTGCGGACCTTGGCCAGGTCAGTCAGCACGTCGCGTGCCACGAGTGTCGTCCCCGTTCTTCTGCAGCGGTCGCTGTCCAACGGCGGGCCCGGCCGTGTTGTTCCGGCCGGGGACCGCCACGACTCACCAGCGGTAGTGCGCGAAGGCCCTGTTGGACTCGGCCATCTTGTGCGTGTCCTCGCGGCGCTTGACGCTCGCCCCGAGGCCGTTGCTCGCGTCGAGCAGCTCGTTCATCAGCCGCTCGACCATGGTCTTCTCCCGACGCTGACGGGCGAAGGTGACGATCCAGCGCAGGGCCAGGGTGGTGGACCGGCCCGGCCGCACCTCCACCGGAACCTGGTAGGTGGCGCCACCCACACGGCGGCTGCGCACCTCCAGCGTCGGCTTGACGTTGTCCAGGGCGCGCTTGAGCGTGACCACCGGGTCGGTACCGGTCTTCTCACGGCAGCCCTCGAGCGCCTGGTACACGATGCGCTCGGCCAGCGACCGCTTGCCGTCCTTCAGCACCTTGTTGATCAGCTGAGTGACCAGCGGCGAGTTGTACACCGGGTCGGGAATCAGAGGCCGCTTCGGGGCCGGACCCTTGCGGGGCATCAGCTCTTCTCCTTCTTCGCACCGTAGCGGCTGCGGGCCTGCTTGCGGTTCTTGACGCCCTGGGTGTCCAGCGAACCGCGGATGATCTTGTAGCGGACGCCGGGCAGGTCCTTAACACGGCCGCCGCGGACGAGCACGATCGAGTGCTCCTGCAGGTTGTGACCCTCCCCCGGGATGTAGGCCGTCACCTCGACACCGCTGGACAACCTGACACGGGCAACCTTGCGCAGCGCCGAGTTCGGCTTCTTCGGGGTGGTGGTGTAGACGCGGGTGCACACGCCGCGCCGCTGCGGGCTCCCCTTGAGCGCCGCGGTCTTGGTCTTGGCGACCTTGTCCTGGCGGCCCTTGCGGACCAGCTGCTGGATCGTGGGCATAGACCGGCTGCTTCTTCCGTTCGCGTCTTGGTGCTCGGCGAGCACCCAACGTCACTGTGAATTTTGAGGTCCCCCCGTACCCCGAGGTCGGGCGTGTCGCCTGCCTCCCGGGCCCGTTGGAGCCTCAGGGCGTCCCAGCGGGGTTGTCGGAGGAGTCTCGCATTCCCGCCACAGTCCCAGCCCGAGGGCTGCTGTGTGCGGGCACGCGGACCGGCCCAACCAAGTCGGGCACGAGCAGCAAAGATACCCCGGCTGGCTGGCCAGGGTCAAAACGGGAGCCGCTCCTCCGGGTCGTCATGGGTGTGTCGCACATCTCGGAGATGACATGACGTGCCGCCTGGCCTGATCTCACCTCGCTCGCACGGCGAAGTCGAAGAGCATGGGATAGACGAATGGTTTCCTCGTGAACCGTCCCCGTCGTTACTCCGTGCGCTCGGCGACATCACCGAACACGCATCGCACAGCGGATGTACGGACGTGCGACACCACGCCTGCCGGGCGAACGCCGATGCCGAATCGTGACACCGCCACGAACTCACCGGACCCCACGAGGTGTCCCACCCAGTCTAGCGAGCCGCCCCACCGGGCACCGGACGACCTTGCACATGTTGTCCTCGTCCACCCCCGCCCGGTTCCGCCCACATCGATCGATCACAGTTGGTACGGTGCCGACTCGGCTCGGTAGGGGGAGTCTCCGGTCAGGAGACGTCCAGGAGCGAACGCACGGGCGGAGAGGAGAAACAGCCGGTGCTGGGGGGACAGCCGGAACAGGGGGACCTGCGCGCGATCAACAGTGCTCTCCGTGCGCAGATGGAGGAGATGCTCAAGGAGCTGAACCGGCGTACCGCCGACCTGAGGGCCGCACAGGAACGCGTGGCCCAGCTCAGCCAGGAGGTCACCTCCACCGACGGCATGGTGACCGTCCGGGTCGACGCCACCGGGGCGCTCACCGACCTGGTGCTCTCCCCGCGCGCCTTCGAACGCTCCACCCCGGAACGGCTCGGCCAGACCATCAAGTCGGTGATCCAGCAGGCCACCGCCGCCGCACGGAACGCGATGCAGGCGGAGTTCGCCCCGCTCACCGAGGGTGTCGACCTGCCCGACCTGCCCGACCTGGTGCCCGGGGCCCCCTCGATCCGCGACCTCGTCATCACCCAGCCTCCGGTGCCGCCGGTCGAACCGGCACCGGAGCCGGGAGCCGCGTACCACGACTCCGGGCAGGGCCGCTTCTACGAGGACGACCCCGAGGAGGAGCCGGTCGTCTCGCGCTCCCACCCCGGTGGCACCCCCACCACCGCTCCACCCTGGGCCGGCAACCGGGTCACACCGGCCCGGCCGAGCCGGTCCCGACCGGACGACGAGGACGACGACGAGCCCGGTTCCGTGCTCCGCGGTGGGTGGTGATCGCGGTGAGCTCCGACCTGTTGTGGATGCAACCCGACCGGGTGCGCTCCGGCGCCTCCCGGATGCGGGCGGCCGGTGAGGCCCTGCAGGAAGTGGTCCAGCAGCTGACCACGGCGATCCAGGCCGAGGGCGCCTGTTGGGGCAACGACGAAGGCGGGCAGAAGTTCGCCGAGGAGTACGTGCCCGCCAGCACCGGCACGTCCGAGGCACTCGCCCAGTTGGTCACCACCCTGGCACAGATCGGCGACCACCTGCAGGGAATGGCGGACAGCACCGAGGACGTCGACGCCACCTCGATCAGGACCGACTGCAGCGGTATCGCACCGGCGTCGTGACGTCGCACCGGTCGACTCGGTCGACCTCGTGACCGCCGCGCCCCTCCCGATCGAGGCCGGGCGCGGCCATCAGGAGAAGGAGCTTCTCGGGGACGTGCCGTGCACGCCACCCCGACCAGCACTGGGGGAACCTCGTGGGCATCGAGATACCGCCGGAGGTCCGCTGGCTCGTTCCGATCGTGGTCGGATCGGAATGGCCGGAGGGCGACGAGACGGCACTGCGGCGACTGAGTGAGGCGTGGCAGCAGGCGGCCGACGGCCTGCGGGAGATCACCCACCTCGCCGACGGCGCGGCCAGGGAAGCGCTCGGCGCGATGCAGGGCGAGTCCGCCGACGCCTTCCGCGAGTTCTGGAAGGCGATGGCCGAGGGTGACGAGTCCACCCTCACCAAGCTGCTGAACAGCTGCGAGGAGCTGGGCAAGGCGTGTGACGCCACCGCCAACGAGATCGAGTACACCAAGCTCAGCATCATCCTGTCGCTGATCGTCCTGGCGATACAGATCGCGGCGATGCTGGCGGCGGCCGGACCGACCCTCGGCCTGTCCACCGCGGGGATCGCCGCGGCGCAGACCGCCACGAGATTCGCGGTCCAGTCGATCTTCAGCCGGTTCGTCACCATGCTCGCCCAGCGGCTGGGCAGCCAGATGCTGGCCCGGTTCCTCACCGGCGTCCTCGTCGAGATCGGCACCTCGGTGGCGATCGACCTCGCGGTGCAGGGCTACCAGATCGCCGCCGGTCACCGTGACGGGCTGGACCTGGGCAAGACGTTGGACGCGGCCAAGTCCGGAGCCATCTCCGGTGCCGTGGGAGGCGTGTTCGGGCTGCGTGGCGCCGGACGTGGCGCCGGTGACGCGGTCGGGGACGCCGTCGGCGACGCGGCCGGCGACGCGGCCGGTAACGCCCTCGCCGGGGCGGCGAAGCAGGCCGGACGCGAGGCACTCCAGGGGGCTGCCGAGGGCGCCATCAGCACGGCCATCGAGGGAGCGCTCAGCGGGGAGGGCGTGAAGCTCAAGGACGTGCTGTACGGGGCGTCCTCGGGCGCGGTCAGCGGCGGTGTCGGTGGCGCGACCGGTCACCTGGCCGACATCAACGCCGACAACCTGCGCCCGCCGGACCTGCCCTCCTCGGGTTCCGGGAGCGGTGGCGGCACGAGCGGTGGAACCGGTGGCGGTTCGGTTGCCGACCGACCGTCCTCCGGCGCGGGCACGTCGGACCTGCCCGACACCGGCTCCGGTGGGGACAGGGGTACCGGGGCCGGTCCGTCTGGCGGCTCCGCTGCGCCGTCGCCGGGAGGCGCGTCCGGTTCGGCCGGGACTCCGGCACCGGGCGGTGCGGCGAGCAGCTCCGGTGGACCGACCGGTGGCGCGACCGGTGCGCCCGGTGGTTCGACCGGCGGTTCCGGTGGACCGGCGGGCGGGGCTTCCCCGAGCGTCGGTTCGCACGGGCCCAGCAGCACCAGTGCCCAGGGGGTGGCCGCTCCCGAGGCCCCGCCGGCCGCGCCGGGCGGAACGACCGCCTCCCCGGTCGGCGGTTCCACCGGAACGGCTCCCGGTGGACCTGCTCCGACCTCCGCTCCCGGGGAAAGTGCGAGCGGCACGGCGGCGCACGCGGGCGGGCCGGGTGGCGGTATGTCCGGGATGGGCGGCCAGGCCGGTCCGGGCGGTGCGGGTGCCCCGGCAGGCGGCGCGGGTGCCCCGGCAGGCGGCGCGGGCGCTCCGGCAGGCGGCGCCTCCTCCGCGGTGACCGGATCGGCCTCCCCGACGACCGGTGCGGCACCGAGCACCGGCGGCGCCCCGACGAGCACGGGTGGCGCGAGCCCCGCCGGCGGTGCCGGGTCCGGCAGCGGTTCCCCCACGGCCACGGGCGGTGCCGGTCCCACCACCGGTGGCGCCGCACACGGCAGCGGTCCCGCGGGCCCGGGGAGCGGTGGCTCCGCAGGGCCGCTCGGGTCGTCCGCCGGTCCGAGCACGGGCAGCACTCCTGCTCCCGGCGGGCCGAGCCCGGCGACCACCGGTCCTGCCCCCGGGGCAGGTGGTCCCTCCTCCGGTACGGGGGGTGGCCCCACACCCTCCCCTGCGGCCCCGCATCCGGCACCGGGAGGGTCGTCCGGCGGCCCGGCTCCCGCCTCCGCCCCGCACCCTCCCGGCACTCCGAGCGCAGGCCCCGCACCGCACCCGTCCACACCGGGCCCGGCAGCAGGCGCCATGCCCGCTCCCGGCGGCCCCGCCGCCGGGCATCCCGACACCGGACCGCGTACGGCAGGGGCACCGGCCCCCACCCCCCACGAGCCGGCGAAGCCCACCGGGGGCGCGTTCGGCGGTCCGCACCCGGGGAGCTCCGGTGTGTACCCCGGCAGCCCTGGTGCGCACCCCGTGGGTGGCGGCCCACACCCCGCAGGTCCCGGGCCGGTCGGTGCCCCGAGTCCCGGCCGTCAGCCGGGGCAGGAACCCGGTGCACCGGCCGCGGTGTCCTCCCAGTTCGCCGACGCTCCGACGACGGCCCCCACCCCCGGGTTCTCCTCCGCCGCACCGCTGTTCGGCACCCCGGCACAGGGCGGCCCGGCCGGTGGCTCACCGGGGCAGCCCTCCGGGGCCGCCCTGCATCCGGGCACCGGTCCGCTCGGCCCACTGACCGGACCGAACCAGGGCCCGGCGCACGGTGCACCGATCCACCCCGGTGCACCCCGCACCGCACCCGGGCCGCACCCCACGCCACCCGTCGGCGCCGCCCACCCCGGCGCAGGACATTCCGGCGGTCCACGTCCCGCCGAACCGCCGTCCGGCCGCACGCCGCCCGCCGGAGGCCCGCACCGGTTCGGCAGCACCCACCCCGGTGGCCCGGGGCGTCCGGCGGGCCCGCACCCGGCTCCCGGACCGCACCGGCCCACGAACGGTCCCGACCCGCGTACCGGCGTCCCGCTCGGCGGCCCGGCCGCCCCGGCGCGTCCGGCGACCCCGCCCCCGGGTGCCCTGCCACCCCGGTCCCAACCGATCACCGGCTCCACGCCCGGCGCGCCGGGACCGCGCCCGCCGCAGGGCTTCGCCGGAGGACCCACCACGCCGTTCCCCGGGCAGCGGACACCACTGCCCACCACACCGGGGCTGCGTCCGGACCTCGGCTCCGGCACACCGCACGGTGGTCCCGGTACGCCGCACGGCCCCGGACGTCCGGGAACACCCGCCGGTCCCCAGGCCCAGCCGGCCCCGGTTCCCGCCGGCACGGGTCCCGCTCCGCGCGACGTCGGCCCCGTGCCGCACGAGGCCGGTCCGGCTCCCCGCGACGCCGGCCAGCCCGCGCGCGACACCGGTCCGGTCGAGCCGACCCGCCCGGGCGACGAGCAGCCCGCCACCGCACGTCCGGAGGCCGACACGCCGGACACCCCGGTCGACGGCACCCCGGAGCGGACCACGGCACCGGACCACGACCCGGACACCACACCCGCGGACGACGGTCTGACCCCGGCGCAGCGGGAGGCACTGCCCGCGCTCCGCGACACCAAGGCCGGGGTGTGCCTGCTGGGCCCGCACGAGAAGGACCTGTTGTCCTACGCGAACCGGCTGCAGATGTCCGGGGACCGGTTCCGCGTCGTGGTGCACGGCCGCAACGACTCGGTCCAGGTGGACCTGCCGACCCCGGAGGGCGGTGTTCAGAGCGTCTACCTGAACGCCCGGGAGTTCGCCCAGCTGATCAGGGAACACACGAACTGGCACGGCGAGACGATCGAGCTGATCTCCTGCGAGACCGGCGACTCCCGCAACGGCATCCAGGCCTTCGGTGCCGAGCTGGCCCGGGAACTGGGTGTCACGGTGATGGCCCCGCGGGGCACGGTCTGGCTCGACGCCGACGGGAACTTCTTCGTCTCGAAGACGCAGAAGGACGAACTGGGTCGGATCGTCCCGGGCTGGCCGCCGGACGGGGACTGGGCGGTGTTCGACGCCGAGGGCACCACCACCGTCCACGCCGAGCCCTACCCGCCCGGCTACCGCCCGAACTGGCCGAACGGCGAGCTGCCGCGGGTGGCCCCGGAGAGCGCCCGCCACCTGGGCCGGGCGGTCGGCTACGACGACGATGACGGCGGGGGAGGCGGCGACCCCGACAAGCCCCTCTACCTGCACCAGGCGACCCCCTCCCCGGAGGAGCTGCGGGCGCTCCGGGAGAGCGGCGGGGCCCCGTCGTCGGGCTCCGCGACGGGCGACAGGTCGTCCGGTACCACGTCGGACCAGAAATCCTGGTCGGCGGAGGGGGAGTACAGGTTCGAAAGGGACGGCTCCGAGTCGGAGGAACCGTCCCGGTCCCAGGGCCCCGGCACCGGCGACACCGGCTGGGACGGGGGCGCCGACCGGGACGCCACGTCGTCCTCCGCCTCCCGGTCCGAAGAAGGCGGCGACTGGCACAGCGAGATGCTGGCCCAGCAGCGGGAGGACGAGCTCGACGCGCTGCACCGGGAGGCGCAGGAGCACCGCAAGCCCTTCCCCGCGGGACTGTCGCTGGTGCCGCAGGGCCAGGGCACGCCGGTGGAACTCCTCCGGCAGGTGCCCCAGACGCCGGGCACGTTCTCCGTGCACCTGGTGCTCGCTCCGGACGGGGTGCAGGTCCCCGGGAAGTTCGGCCTCGCGTACCCCGCCGGGCCCGACCAGCTCGCCTCCCTGCTGCGGGATGACCCCCGCTTCCACCACGCCGAGCGGGTGGAACTGCTCGTCGACACCAGCCGGATGGACCCGCAGAAGCGGGACGGGTACCTGGCCGAGCTCGCCCGGTGCCTGGGCAAGGAGGTGGTGGTCCCCCGCGGCTCGCTGTGGCTGGACAGCCAGGGCAACCTCTTCACCAGCAGCCCGGACCCGAAGGGCGACGGGCAGCGACCGGAGTTGCCGCCCCGGGGCGAGTGGCTCGTCTACTCGCCCGACGGCGACCGTCCACGTGAGCACCAGAGCCCGACCCCTCCGGGGCGGTCGCTGGACTGGGGTGCGTTGGAGCAGCCGGACAACCACTTCACCGCACTGGTTCTGGCGTACGACCACCAGCAGCTGCTCAAGCACGGGAGCGAGGCGGCCACCCGGGACGACGGGGAGCCTGCGGGGCCGAGCGGGGTGCAGCAGCCGCCGCAGCCGAGCGGACAACCGCAGCACCGGCCCGCCGACCCGTCTCCCTTCGGCCAGGCGCCCGAGCAGGTCCGGAGCCCGGGTGGTCCGGCAGGGGGAACGTCCCCGGCCGACCGGCCGGTGTCACCCCAGCCGGTCCAGCAGCGGACGCCGGCGTGGGCGGGCCCGCAGCCACCGGCCGCCACCCAGCCGTTCCGGCAGGGCCCCACGACCGGGTACCCGGGTGGTCCCGGTACGACCCCGTTGCCGGCCACGCCCCACCGTGCCGCACCCCACCCCGGGGCCGTGCCCGGCGGGGCACCCGGACACGGGGGTGTCGGCGGGCAGGTCGGACAGCAGGTACCCGGCCCGGTGCGCGGCGGGGCGTCGTACGGGCCGCAGCCGTCGGGGCAGTGGGCGCCGAACCGGTCGTACGGGCACCAGCCGGGCAGGCCGGTTCCCGGGCCGGTGTCGCGTGCACCGCAGCCGCCGACACCCCGGCCGCAGGCGTGGCAGCCCCACGCCCAGCCGGTCCCCCGGCAGGTCGGCGGCCCCGGGCAGGTGCCCACCGCCCACCCGCCGCAGGGTGGACACGTCCGGCCGCACCCGCAGGGTGGTGCGCTTCCGCCGCAGGTCGGGTCGCAGGGTTCCGTCGGCCGGCCGTACCACGGGCCGCAGCCGGTCCCGTCACGCGCGCCCGTCCCGCCGCACGCCCCACGGGGCCAGGCGCCGACAGGTCCCGGTCGGGCACCGCAGGCCATGCAGGGACGGGTTCCACCGTCCCACGGCCGGCCGCCGCAGGGACTGCAGCAGGTTCCGCCGGTCCAGGGGCGGCCACCACACGGGCAGCAGTACCGGCCACCGCAGGGCATGCCGCCTGCACAACCGCCGGCTCCCGCCCGGTCGGACGCCCGTCCTGCGGTCCAGGGGCAGGCGCCGGGTCACCGGCCGCACGGCCAGCAGCCGTACGGTCCGACGCAGCCTCCGGCCGGCCCGACGCAGCCTCCGGCCGGTGCCCCGCTGCCCCGGCCCGCAGGACAGCCGGGGGCCGGTGGCCCCGGTGCACCGGTGCAGGCCGCTCGTCCCACCGTGCCGTTGCGACCCGCCCCGGGCGCGCCGCCTGCGACCGTGCCGCTCACCCCGTCCGGCCCGGCCGTCCCGGCATCCGCGCCGCACGGCACACCCCAGGCAGGCGTCGGCGCCCCAACGCAGGCGGCCCCGACGGAGGGCCCGCAGGCTCCGGCGCACCCGCGCCCGGAGTCCCCGGCGGCCACTGCCGCGCCCGAGGCACACCCGGGTACCGGCGAGCGCCCCGCCCCGCAGGCCGACGGTCGACCGGAACCGGCCACGCAGGCCCTGCCGACCACGGCGGCCGCCCCGTCCACCGGCACCTCGGGCGCCGGCACCCCGGGCACCGATGCCGCGGCGGAGTCACCCGCACGCCCGGAGGCCTCGACCGACCCGGTGCACCAGGACACACCGCAGGCCGACGACACCGTGGCCCGCGCCGGGGAGTCCGACGGGAGCACCGCGGAACCCGGCACCACGGCGCAGGAGACCGGGACGACCCGGGCCGCCGAAGCCGGGACCTCCGCGGAGGCGGCTCCGGACTCCCCGGCCCGGCCGACCCCAGGCACCGAGGCGGACACCGCGGAGCGGCCCGACTCCGCACCGGAGACCACCCCCACACCGGGCGACGTCCCGCAGTCGGACACCACCCCCGAGGCGGACGTCACCCCCGAACCGGGTGACGTCCCGAGGGTGGACGACACCCCGGAGCCGGTGACCGCACCGGACGTCTCCCCGGACGCGGAGACCGACACCCGGCCCGAGCCCACCCCGGACGCCTCGGATGTCCCGGACACCTCCCGGGGTGAGGAGCCCTCGGTGCCGGAGCGACCGGAGGACCCCGCGGACCAGGCCGACACCGCCGAACCGGACGTCCCCCGGGAGGAGCCGGAGGCCGCGGACACCCCGCGGCCCGAGACCACCGGGGGCGCGTCCGGGCCCCGGGCTCCCGAGCCGGAGGGCACACCGCACAGCCCGGACGGCATCGGACAGCGGGACGAGAACACCGGCTCGCCGGCACGGCCGGAGTCGACCCCCGAGCCGTCGCCGGACACCACCCCGGACGCGGACGCCCCGTCCACCACGGCCGACACGGACGGCCGGAAACCGGACGGGGACACGTCCGAACCGGAGAACACCCCCGAACCGGAGGGCACGCCGGAGAACGACAACACCCCCGAGAGCGACGGCACGTCGGACGTCCCGCACGACCGGGACGACGACCAGGACGGCGCACCGGAACAGGACCCCGCCGAGCAGCCGCAGCCCCCGCAGCCGCACGACGTGTTCGACCCCGACATCGATCGGGGCCTGAACGGGGGAGCGGAGCCCACAGACCCGTCGGTCACGGTCCCGGAGCGCTACCTGGACGACCCGGACCTCCGGGCCACCGACGAGGAACACCTGGCCGTGCACCAGCTGCTCTCGCGGGTGTCGCCCCACGTGCTGGACCGCATCCCCGAGATCGTGGCCCGGGACCCGGGGTACGCGCGGATCCCCCGCGAGGAACTGACCAGCGTGCACGCCTACACCTCGTTCGCCCTGTTCGCCGACCTGAACAAGGCGCTGCGCACCGGGGAAGGGCTGGCCGAGTACGCGCCGCACGCCCACGCGGTCGCCTCCGGACTGCGACACATGCCGGTGTACGAGGGCACCGCCGTCCGGCGGATCGACGTGGGTAGGAGCCGGTTCGCCGCGGAGCTGATCACCGCCCACTACGAGCCGGGCCGGGTGGTGGTGGAGCCGCAGTTCCTCAGCAGCTCCAAGGTGGACGCCGAGCATCCGGACACCCCGATCCCGGGCCGGGTGAAGCTGGTCCTGCACTCCCGGACCGGACGGGACGTCTCCGGTGTGGCGGCACGCCCGGACGAGCGCGAGTGCGTGCACCAGCCCGGCAGCCAGTGGCTGGTGCTGCGCAAGGAACTCGTCGAGACCCAGCTGCCGGACGGCAGCACGGACTGGGAATGGGTCATCGAGCTCGAGGAGATCACTCCGGACTCCCCGCACCACCTCGGCCTGGAAGAGGTGCAACAGCGTCTGGCCGAACGCCGGAAGCGGACGAAGGAGGACGAGGAGCTCATCGCGTCGGCGAGGCTGGGCTCCATCGCCGCCGCCCTGGAGGGCCTCGACGACCCGGACCCGACCCCGGAACCGGAATCCGCGGGCCAGGGGGACCAGGAGAACACCACGGCTGGGCAGACTCAGGAGGGGGCGACAACCGATGTCGCACAGTGATCGGTCGGCCGAGCTGCTCGCCATGACCACCCCGGGGAAGACAGCCGGAGACATCGGCCGTGTCGGGGGGACGACGCAGAAGGGGGAGCAGTGCCGATGATCGTGGATCCGAAGGCCTGGCCACCGGTGACCGAGGCCGACCGGGAGGAGGCGCGGCGCCGCCCCGGTGAGTGGCTGCCGGTGGTGGACCCGGAGTTCGATCGCACCGTCTTCGGCCACCTGCCGGTGCCGGAGCCGGCGGTGCTGGGCTGGCGCGAGGTGGACGCCCAGGGCGAGTTCACCGGGCAGACCAAGGTCAACGGGAACTACCGCCCCGGACCGCGTCGCGTGGGGATGTACCCCCCGTCGACCCCGGTGGACGCCCTGCTCGGGTTCCAGGTGTGCCGGTGGCTGGACCGGGAAGGGGTGCTGCGCGGCCTGCTCGACCTGGACGTGCTGGTGCCGGTGGACGACAAGGGCAAGATGACCCCCCGACGGGACACACCGGACGGCCCCCGGTACCTGACGGTGTTCAGCGCCGAGGCCGCCCTGCCCCCGGACTGCCTGCGGTGGAACCGACTGCGAGTGCGGGAACTGGCACTGCAGGTCCCCTCCCTCGGCGTGCGGGTCAACGACACCCGGCACCTCCGCACCTCCCGGGTCACCAACCCGCACGACTTCCTCACCGTGGAGGCCCACCCCGGTGAGCTGACCGAGCTGGCGAAGCGGTACCCGGGTCCCCGGATCGGACCGGAGGCCATGGTGCTCGTCGAGGGGCCGACCCTGGACCAGGCACTGGTCCCGCGGATCCGGGAGACCCTGGAGCAGCTGGACGCCCCGAGCTGGCTCGCCCGGTTCGACCACCTGGGCGTCACCGATCTCGACTCGCTGGTGCGGCACATCCTCGGCCGGGTCGAACACGCCGTCGGAGCGGCACGGGGATACGGCGTGCAGCTCACCGCCGAGGACTGTGCCCGCTACGCGGTGGCCTACGCGTGGAAGCTCCGCAACGACCGAACCCCGGACCAGCACTGGCCGGAGGACCCGCTGGCCCTCAGCCTGGACGTGGCCTACGACGCGGAGGGACGACCCCGGCCGACCACGGCGCTCTTCGGGGTGCTGCCTCCGCTGGCCCTGCCCGAGGCCCGGCTCGCCTGGCACCGGATCGTGGGCGCCTACGTCGGGTTCGCGCTGGGGGACGCCCTCGGCTCGGCGGTGGACCAGCTCGGGTGGGACATGGTGGTCAAGCGGTTCGGGCCCACCGGGATCACCGACCTGCTCCCCGCCTTCGGGGCCCCGGGCCGGTTCAGCGCACTGACCCAGCAGTTGCTCTTCCTCACCGAGGGGGTCCTGCGGGGTGCGAGCCCGACCCTGGAACAGACGGTCGATGCGGTGTTGCTCCGGGAGGCGCAGCACGCGCTGCAACGCTGGTTGCACACCCAGGGCGTGCCCTGGTCGCAGGCGCGTGGCCCGGCCAACAACGCCGCCGAACCGGACGGCTGGCTGGTGCGGGTTCCCGAGCTGCACGCTCGCCGCACCCCCGAGGCGGCCGTGCTGGGCGCCACCACCCGGTACGCCACGTCAGGGCTGCGGGGCCGGCCCGACGCACCGGGCACCGACTCCGCGGGCCCGGCCGCGCTGACCGCGGCACTGCCCGGAGCGGTGCTCGGTGCCTACTCGTCCAAGGACCTCCCGTACCTGGGCCCGGTGGTGGACCGGGCCCGGGCACTCGCCACGCTCACCCACGGCCACCCAACCGCCCTGAGCGCCGTGGAGGTGCTGACGTTCATCGTGTTCGAGGCGATGCGCGCCAAACCGGTCACCCTGCCGGTGCACCAGCTGGTGCAGGCGGCGATCAAGCGGCTCGACGAGCTGGCCGAGCAGGGCAAACCGGTCCCCCCGATCCTGACGGCCCTGCTGCAGCGGGTGCGGGAGAGGTACCGCTGGCGGCACAGTTCCGACCCGGCGCAGATGGCCGCCCTCGGCATGCCCGGTACCGCGGTGGGTGCCCTGGCCCGGGGTCTGCTCGCCGCGGCCAAGCACGGACACGATCCTCGGAGTGCCCTGCTGGCCGCGGTCAACCACCACGCCGGACACAGCGCCGCCTCCGGGGCCGTGGCGGGAATGCTGGTGGGTGCCCGGTACGGGGTGCGCTGGTTGCCCCGCGAGTGGGTGGAACAGCTCGAGTTGCGCTTCGTGCTGCACAACCTGGCCGCGGACGTGTTCATGCAGTTCAACCGGTACAGCCCCCTGGCAGAGGGGCAGGAGAAGGAGTGGCTGCGGCGGTACCCGCGGCACTGAGCGGCCACCCGTCCTACAACAGGTGTCACCCGAGGGGGGAGCGAGGACCACGGAATGATCATTGATGACCTGTCACGGGGCTGGTTCGCGGCGTGGCGGGGCGAGGTGTTCCCGTTGGCGGACTTCTCGCCCCAGAGCGACTTCACCCACGTGACGCTGAAGTCGGCGCAGGCCCGCGAGGGGTTCCAACCGGCACCGGAGGGTGACCACCACGTCGCCACCGTGGAGCGCTCGGTCCTGGAGGCACTGTTCCGGCTCGAGCCGCGGGTGGTGCACGACGGTGGGGTCTACCGGGTGCAGGCGAACCCGAAGGACCCGGAGCTGTCCGGGGGCACCCTGGTCCGGCTCCTGTCACCACAGTGGTTGGACGAGCACCAGGCCCGGGAGCGCGGCCTGACCTGGCGGGACGGTCAGGCCTACCGCGTGGTGCCGAAGGCGGAGCTCCACGACGGTTTCGTGGTCCGCAGGGAGCTCTTCTACCCGGTCACCCCGGACGAGACGATGATCGTGCCCGCCTTCCCGTCCGAGGGTGACGAGGGCAATCCGGTCCCGACGGAGACGGTCCTGAAGGAGCTGGCCGGAGCACTGTCCCGGCACGCCCCGGAGGGCTGGCAACGGATCGACGTGGAGTGCCGGACGCTGTACACGCGCCAGGAGCTGGCCCTGCGCGTGGTCACCGCCGACGGGGAGCAGGTGTGGTGTCCACCGGCCGAGGTGAGCCAGTGGTTCCGCCGGCTCCGCCTGGTGTCGTACCGGCCGAGCACCGGGGCCTGGTTCGTCGCACGAGGCAGCCTGCGCCCCGGTGAGCCGCTGCAGCTGGAGTACGAGTTCGCCGAGCAGCCGGCGTGGCGGTGCGGCCCGGGCGACCCGCAGCATCCCCTGGTGGAGGAGACCACGGCGGAGTTGTGCTTCCTGCGCCGGTTCTCCACCAGCCCGACGGTGGACTGGCTGACCGGTCCCGCACAGCAGCTGTTGGCCGGGCGCCGGGTGGAGGTGCTGGCGAGTCTGGCCGAGCAGGGCCGGGAGGAGCACACCGGAGCCCAGCCCCTGCCCGGGCCGAGTCCGGCCCGGCCCCTGCGGTTCGTCACCACCTTCGACGGCACGGACGCGGACGGCAGACCGGTCCACTACCGGCCGATGCTCACCGAGCTGGAGCGGCAGGCGGTACTCGCCTACCTGCGGAAGGCCCCGCTGGTGATGGCCGCGTTCAGCGGCACCACCGACCTGCTGGATCCGGAGCGGGGGTCGGTGGTGCCGAACGCCTACCACACCGACGGGGTGTGGGTGTGGCCGGCGAGCATGGCCTACTACCTGGAGCACCACCGGGTGCCGCCGCCGCCCGACCTGGTCCTGCACATCCGTTCCCGCAACTACCAGTGGCCGAAGCGGCTGCCGCAGGTCACCCTGCGCCGGGCCATGGGCACGGTGAGCGGCGGAGCGGGCGTGGAGCCGGGGGTCGAGGCGGCGTACGGCGCGGCACTGGACGAGGTGCTGGCCTACGTGGTGTACAACAACGTCAGCCTGCGCCGGATCGGCCTGGGCATGCACCGCGACCAGGCGTGGTGTCTGCTGCGGAGCGGCGACGAGTACGTGGGGTTCTTCGCCGACGGCGAGCGGCGGGAGCACGAGGGCCGCTTCGAGAACCCGTCTGACGCGGCCCGCTACCTGATCGGCCAGCTCTACAGCAACCACGCCCAGGTGGTCCGGCACGAGGACGAGTGGCTGGACGACTCGGAGATCAGCACGCAGATCTGGGGCGACGACCCGCCGCTGAGCGACTACTACGCCAAGTGGCTGCTGCACCTGCCGGAGGGCACCGAGCTGGACCGCTTCGGCACCCCGGACGGCAACACCGTGTTCACGGCCGGGACGTCGCTGCCGGAGCGGGCGATGCCGGCGGGGTGGGAGCAGCGGGAGTACCACCGCTACCGGATGGCCGTCAGTGGGTTCGCCTACGGCGGGTGCGCTCTGCCCCGGGACGGGCAGCCCGGCGGTGGACTGGCGATCTTCCTGCCCCGGCCGATCTCGGAGCTGTTGGCCGCCGGGACCCTGGTGGAGGTGCCGCCGGAGCCGGTCGCACCGCCGCCCCCGGGGCCCGACACGACCCCGACCGAGGTCGTGGCACCCGTCGCCACGGCCGCACCTGTCACCGAGGGGGTACCGACGACCGCGGAGCCTCCGGCCCAGCCCGGGCCGCAGGGGGACGGGGTCCCGTCCGTCCCACCGCCACCACCGCAGGGCGGGCCGGGTCCGGTCCCCGGCGCGTGACGCCGTGGGGTGGCCGACCACCGAGACCGGGTCGATCGGCCACCCCTTCCGACTCCCCCGGAACCGGGGAATCACCGAGCCGAGAAAACCCGAGGGCCCCGGGGCGTCGCCCCGGGGCCCTCGGGTGTCCGGTCCGGACCACGAACCTCAGCGGAAGTCGCGGCCGAAGTCGTAGTCGTCCAGCGGCACCGCGGCGCCGGTCCCCGACCCGAAGACGTCAGGCGTGTAGTAGCTGTCGTCGTAGGACGGGATGGCGTAGGCGGCGGCCCGGGCCTCCTCGGTCGGCTGAACCTGGATGTTCCGGTAGCGGCTGATACCGGTACCGGCCGGGATCAGCTTGCCGATGATCACGTTCTCCTTCAGGCCGACCAGCTTGTCGCTCTTGCCGTTGATGGCGGCGTCGGTGAGGACCCGCGTGGTCTCCTGGAAGGAGGCCGCCGACAGCCACGACTCGGTGGCCAGCGACGCCTTGGTGATACCCATCAGCACCGGACGGCCGGAGGCCGGCTCGCCACCCTCGGCCACGACCCGGCGGTTCTCCGCCTCGAACTCGCTGCGCTCGGCCAGCGAGCCGGGCAGGAACTCGGTCGAGCCCGAGTCGATGATCGTGACCCGGCGCAGCATCTGCCGGACGATCACCTCGATGTGCTTGTCGTGGATGGACACACCCTGCGAGCGGTACACCTTCTGCACCTCCCGCACCAGGTGCAGCTGCACCTCGCGCGGGCCCATCACACGCAGCACCTCGTGCGGGTCGGCCGTGCCCTCCAGGAGCTGCTGACCCACCTGGACGTGGTCGCCGTCCTGCAGCGGACGCTCGGTGCCGTCCACCTGGATGGTGGCCAGACGCTGCCGCTTGGAGAGCTTGTCGTAGACGATCTCCTCGCTGCCGTCGTCCGGAATGATGGTGATCTTCCAGAACTTGTCGCCGTCCTCGATCCGGATTCGACCGGAGGCGTCGGCGATCGGCGCCTTGCCCTTGGGCACCCGGGCCTCGAAGAGCTCCTGCACCCGGGGCAGACCGGTGGTGATGTCGTCACCGGCCACACCACCGGTGTGGAAGGTACGCATCGTCAGCTGGGTACCCGGCTCACCGATGGACTGGGCCGCGACGATACCCACGGCCTCGCCGACGTCCACCAGCTTGCCGGTGGCCATCGAGCGGCCGTAGCACATCGCGCAGACACCGGTGGCCGACTCGCAGGACAGCACGCTGCGGACCTTGACCTTGGTCACACCGGCCTGGATGAGGGCGTCGATGTGCCGGTCGCGGATCTCCTCGCCCCGCTGCAGCAGCAGGTTGCCGTCGGAGTCCACGACGTCCTCGGCCGCGGTCCGGGCGTACACGCTGGTCTCGACGAACTGGTCGCGGACCAGCGAGCCGTCCACCAGCTTCTGCGCCACCGGCATGACGATGCCACGCTCGGTGCCGCAGTCGTGCTCGCGCACGATGACGTCCTGCGACACGTCCACCAGACGCCGGGTCAGGTAACCCGAGTCGGCGGTCCGCAGCGCGGTGTCGGCCAGACCCTTACGGGCACCGTGCGTGGAGATGAAGTACTCCAGCACGGACAGACCCTCGCGGAAGTTCGACTTGATCGGCCGCGGGATGTACTCACCCTTCGGGTTGGCCACCAGACCACGCATACCGGCGAGCTGACGGACCTGGGTCATGTTGCCGGCCGCCCCGGACTTCACGATCGTGGGGATCGGGTTGTCCTCGGGGAAGTTCTCCTCCATGACCCGGGCGATCTCGTCGGTCGCCTGGTTCCAGATCTTGACCAGCTCTTCGTTGCGCTCGGTGTGCGAGAGCAGACCACGCTGGTACCGCTTCTCGATCTGGTCGGCCTGCCGCTCGTACCGGTCCAGGATCTCCTGCTTGTTCTCCGGCACGACGACGTCGGTGATGGCCAGGGTGACACCCGACCGGGTGGCCCAGTAGAAACCGGCGTCCTTCAGCTTGTCCAGCGTCTGGGCGACGGTGACCATCGGGTACCGCTCGGCCAGGTCGTTGATGATGACGGCCTGCTTCTTCTTGGGCAGGACGTCGTTCACGAACGGGTAGTCCGGCGGCAGCAGGTCGTTGAACAGCACCCGGCCCAGGGTGGTCTCCGCCAGCCACGGCTTGCCCGGCTCCCAGCCCTCCGGCTCCTCGCCACGCGGCGGCCGGCGGTCGGTGATCCGGATCTTGACCTTGGCCTGCAGGTCGATGACCTTGCTGTCGAAGGCCATGATCGCCTCGGCCGGCGAGGAGAACGCGCGGCCCTCACCGCGGGCGCCCTCCTTGAGCTTGGTCAGGTGGAACAGGCCGGTGACCATGTCCAGACGCGGCATCGCCAGCGGCCGACCGGAGGCCGGCGACAGGATGTTGTTGCTGGACAGCATCAGGATGCGGGCCTCGGCCTGCGCCTCCGGCGACAGCGGCAGGTGGACCGCCATCTGGTCACCGTCGAAGTCGGCGTTGAACGCCTCACAGACCAGCGGGTGGAGCTGGATGGCCTTGCCCTCGACCAGCTGCGGCTCGAACGCCTGGATACCCAGACGGTGCAGGGTCGGAGCACGGTTCAGCAGCACCGGGTGCTCGCTGATGACCTCCTCCAGCACGTCCCACACCTGCGGCCGCTGGCGCTCGACCATCCGCTTGGCCGACTTGATGTTCTGCGCGTGGTTCAGGTCGACCAGGCGCTTCATCACGAACGGCTTGAACAGCTCCAGCGCCATCAGCTTGGGCAGGCCGCACTGGTGCAGCTTCAGCTGCGGGCCGACCACGATGACCGAACGGCCGGAGTAGTCGACACGCTTACCCAGCAGGTTCTGCCGGAACCGGCCCTGCTTGCCCTTGAGCAGGTCGGACAGCGACTTGAGCGGACGGTTGCCCGGCCCGGTGACCGGACGGCCGCGGCGGCCGTTGTCGAACAGCGCGTCGACGGCCTCCTGCAGCATCCGCTTCTCGTTGTTGACGATGATCTCGGGCGCGCCGAGGTCGATCAGTCGCTTGAGCCGGTTGTTCCGGTTGATGACCCGGCGGTACAGGTCGTTCAGGTCGGAGGTGGCGAACCGGCCACCGTCCAGCTGCACCATCGGGCGCAGGTCCGGCGGGATCACCGGGATGCAGTCCAGCACCATGCCCAGCGGCGAGTTGCGGGTGGACTGGAACGCCGCCACCACCTTCAGCCGCTTGAGGGCACGCAGCTTCTTCTGGCCCTTGCCGGTGCGGATGACCTCGCGGAGGGCCTCGGCCTCGGCGTCGACGTCGAAGTCCTCCAGCAGCTTCTTGATCGCCTCGGCACCCATACCACCGGTGAAGTACTCGCCGTAGCGGTCGACGAGCTCCCGGTAGAGCACCTCGTCGGCGATGAGCTGCTTGGGCTCCAGCTTGGTGAAGGTCTCCCAGATCTCGTCGAGCCGGTCGATCTCGCGCTGCGCCCGGTCGCGGATCTGGCGCATCTCGCGCTCGCCGGACTCCTTCACCTTGCGACGCACGTCGCTCTTGGCGCCCTCGGCCTCCAGCTGGGCCAGGTCGGCCTCCAGCTTCTGGGCCCGCGCCTCGATCTCGGCGTCGCGCTGCGTCTCCAGACGCTTGCGCTCGACCTGGATCTCGTTCTCCAGGGTCGGCAGGTCCTGCTGACGCAGCTCGGTGTTCACCGAGGTGATGACGTACGCGGCGAAGTAGATGATCTTCTCGAGGTCCTTGGGAGCCAGGTCGAGCAGGTAGCCCAGCCGGCTCGGGACGCCCTTGAAGTACCAGATGTGCGTGACCGGGGCGGCCAGCTCGATGTGGCCCATCCGCTCACGCCGCACCTTGGCACGAGTCACCTCGACACCGCAGCGCTCACAGATGATGCCCTTGAACCGGACCCGCTTGTACTTACCGCAGTAGCACTCCCAGTCCCGGGTCGGACCGAAGATCTTCTCGCAGAACAGCCCGTCCTTCTCCGGCTTGAGCGTCCGGTAGTTGATCGTCTCGGGCTTCTTGACCTCGCCGTATGACCACTGGCGGATGTCGTCGGCCGTGGCGAGGCCGATACGGAGCTCGTCGAAGAAGTTGACGTCTAGCACGTCGGTTCTTCTCCCCTGTTGTTGTTGCGGGCGCGGGGCCGGGGCCCCTAGGGGCAGTGGGTCGGGTCCGGGAGGCCGGGCCCCGCCTCGGCGGGTTGTCCACCGGGGCAAGGGCCCGACCCCCCGGACGGCGAGGTCATTGCGCGACGTCGTCCACGGAGGGCGACTCGGTGCGGGACAGGTTGATCCCGAGGTTCGCGGCGGCCCGCTCCAGGTCCTCGTCGTCGCTGTCGCGCATCTCGATCGCCGCCCCGTCGCTGGAGAGCACCTCCACGTTGAGGCAGAGCGACTGGAGCTCCTTGAGCAGCACCTTGAACGACTCCGGGATACCCGGCTCGGGGATGTTCTCCCCCTTGACGATGGCCTCGTAGACCTTCACGCGGCCCAGCACGTCGTCGGACTTGATGGTGAGCAGCTCCTGCAGGGTGTAGGCGGCGCCGTACGCCTGCATGGCCCAACACTCCATCTCACCGAAGCGCTGACCACCGAACTGGGCCTTACCACCCAGCGGCTGCTGGGTGATCATCGAGTACGGGCCGGTCGACCGGGCGTGGATCTTGTCGTCGACCAGGTGCAGCAGCTTGAGGATGTACATGTACCCGACCGCGACCGGGTACGGGTACGGCTCGCCGCTGCGGCCGTCGTACAGGATCGCCTTGCCGTCCGGGCCGACCAGACGCTCGCCGTCCCGGTTCGGCCGGGTCGAGGCCAGCAGGCCGGTGATCTCCTGCTCCTGGGCACCGTCGAACACCGGGGTCGCGGTGAGGGTGCCGGGCTCGGCCTCGTACAGCTCCTCCGGCAGCTTGGACGCCCAGTCCGGCTTGCCGTCGATGCTCCAGCCCTGCTTGGCGATCCAGCCCAGGTGCGTCTCCAGGATCTGACCGATGTTCATCCGTCGCGGAACACCGTGGGTGTTCAGGATGATGTCCACCGGCGTGCCGTCCGCCAGGAACGGCATGTCCTCGACCGGCAGGATCTTGCCGATGACGCCCTTGTTGCCGTGGCGACCGGCGAGCTTGTCACCGTCCTGGATCTTCCGCTTCTGGGCGACGTAGACCCGGACCAGCTCGTTGACGCCCGGGGGCAGCTCGTCGTCGTCCTCCCGGCTGAACACCCGGATGCCGATGACCTTTCCGGTCTCGCCGTGCGGCACCTTCAGCGAGGTGTCCCGCACCTCACGGGCCTTCTCACCGAAGATGGCGCGCAGCAGCCGCTCCTCCGGGGTCAGCTCGGTCTCACCCTTCGGGGTGACCTTGCCGACCAGGATGTCGCCGGCCTGCACCTCGGCACCGATGCGGATGATGCCGCGCTCGTCCAGGTCCGCCAGCACGTCCTCGGAGACGTTCGGGATGTCCCGGGTGATCTCCTCGGCGCCCAGCTTGGTGTCACGGGCGTCGATCTCGTGCTCCTCGATGTGGATCGAGGTGAGCACGTCGTCCTGCACCAGCCGCTGGGACAGGATGATCGCGTCCTCGTAGTTGTGGCCCTCCCACGGCATGATCGCCACGAGCAGGTTCTTGCCCAGGGCCATCTCGCCGTTCTGGGTGCACGGGCCGTCCGCGATCACCTGGCCGGCCTCGACGCGGTCGCCCTCGTCGACGATCGGCTTCTGGTTGATGCAGGTGCCCTGGTTGGACCGGCGGAACTTGTGCAGCCGGTAGGTCTGGCGGGTGCCGTCGTCGGCCATCACCGTGATGTAGTCGGCGCACAGCTCCTCGACCACACCCGACTTCTCCGCCACCACGACGTCACCGGCGTCGACCGCGGCACGCAGCTCCATGCCGGTACCCACCAGCGGGGCCTCGCTGCGCAGCAGCGGCACCGCCTGGCGCTGCATGTTCGCACCCATCAGCGCCCGGTTGGCGTCGTCGTGCTCGAGGAACGGGATCATGGCCGTCGCCACCGACACCATCTGGCGCGGCGAGACGTCCATGAAGTCGACCTCCTTGGGGTCGACGTAGTCGATCTCGCCACCCTTCCGGCGGACCAGGACACGGTCCTCCAGGAAGTTGCCCTGGGCGTCGATCGGCGCGTTGGCCTGCGCCTTGACGTACCGGTCCTCCTCGTCGGCGGTCAGGTACACGATCTCGTCGGTGGCCCGGCCGTCGACGACCTTCCGGTAGGGCGTCTCGATGAAGCCGAACGGGTTGACCCGCGCGTAGGTGGACAGCGAGCCGATCAGACCGATGTTCGGGCCTTCCGGCGTCTCGATCGGGCACATCCGGCCGTAGTGCGACGGGTGCACGTCACGCACCTCGAAGCCGGCGCGCTCCCGCGACAGACCACCCGGGCCGAGCGCGTTGAGCCGGCGCTTGTGGGTCAGACCGGCCAGCGGGTTGGTCTGGTCCATGAACTGCGACAGCTGGGAGGTGCCGAAGAACTCCCGGATCGAGGCGGTGACCGGCCGGACGTTGATCAGGGTCTGCGGCGTGATCGCCTCGACGTCCGCGTGGTCATGCGCTCGCGCACGACCCGCTCCATCCGGGCGAGGCCCAGCCGGACCTGGTTCTGGATCAGCTCACCGACCGTGCGCAG
>DATCJU010000080.1:0-23459 GCA_036562635.1 Pseudonocardiaceae bacterium | reverse complement strand
TGACCATGTGACTCAAGTCACACAATGGTGCTCCGTGGGGTCGCGCGGAAGCAACCACCGGCGGCCGGGTCGTCACGTCACGTCCAGCGGACATGCGGCAGGAGATCCGGTGCCGAGGTGCCGCGCGGTCCTCCCGTCCCCAAGGAGGCGAGGCCGATGCCCGCTGTCCAGACAGTACAGGCGAAAGGATTCGCCGCACCCGACGACGTACGGCTCTTCGAGGGCAGGGGCCGGGCCGAGATGGTTCTCGTGGCCGGTCGACTCGTGGGGCGTGGGGTGTTCGAACCGGGGTGGCGCTGGTCCGTCAACGCCAAGCCACTCGCGGGCACCGACTCCTGTCAGGCCACACACTTCGGCTACTGCGTGTCCGGCCGGATGCGGATCGAGATGGACGACGGGTCCACTCTGGAGATCGGCCCGGAGCAGGTGTTCATGATTCCGCCGGGGCACGACGCACAGGTCCTCGGTGACGAGCCGTGCGTGCTGATCGACTTCGGCGACATCGAGGACTACGCCAGACGCTCGTAGCGCCGGCAACACCGCATCCGCTCGTGCCTCGGCTGCCGGAAGGGAGTCCGGGGCGGGGCGGCGAGTCGGGAACGGCCCGGTACACCGAGTTCGGGCGGGGCACCTGCACCGGGCGCCCCGCCCGAACGATCAGGTGGCAAGATCGCGGCGGCGGAACCACACCAGACCGACGGTGGCCAGCACCAGACCCGTCACGGTGAGCACCACCAGTGGCAGCGTCTCCACCTCGGCAGCCGGTACTGCCGGAATGTGCGTGAACGGGGAGAGATCCAGGACCACCTGCGGCAACTCCAGCAGCGCCCCGATCTGCCCCATGAGCAGGCACACCCCCAGCCCGGTCCAGGACAGCGGGACCACCCAGCGCGGCAGCACCCCGAAGACCGCGACCACGAAACCGCCCAACGCCAGCGTGGCGGGGAGCCAGACGAGCGCGGCCCCCGTGAGCCGGGGCACCTGTCCGGAGACGTCACCGACGGCCACGCCGTACGCCAGCCCGGCGCCGGCGCCGGTGAGCAGCAGCAACACCGCGGACCCCAGCACCGCCCAGAACACGTGGCCGGCCAGCCACCGGGAGCGGCTCACCGCGGTGGCCAGGATCGGCTCCAGACGTCCCGCCGTCTCCTCACCGCGCAGTCGCAGCAGTGCCTGCACCAGGTAAGCGGCCACCGCCAGGGCGCACAGGCCGAGCGAACCGCCCAGGTAGGCGTCCACCAGGTCCTCCGCGCCCCCGAGTTGTCGCAGCAGCTCGACCATCTGTTCGTTGCCGTTGGTCATCTCCGTGACCTCGTCGGCGACGGCTCCCAGCACGATGCCGGTGGCCAACAGACCGGTGGCCCAGCCGAACAGCACGGTGCGTTGCAGCCGCCACGCCAGGCCGAGGGACCCCGCCAGCCAGCGGGACGCGGTGGCCGGCCCCCGCCGGGTGGGCAGCATGCCGGTACCCAGGTCACGGTGGGTGACCAGGAGGTAGGCCGCCGTCAGGAGCAGGACGGACAGCCCGACCGGCAGCACGAGCGGCCACCACGTGTCCTCGTGGAACGGCCGCGTCTGCTGCCCCCAACCCAGCGGGGAGAACCACGACGGCCAGGCACTGGTGACCGAGAGCCCACCGGGATCGATCTCCCCGGCGGCGTCACCGGCCGCGCGCGCCAGGAAGGCGAGGCCGAGGAACGCCGAGGCGAGCCCGTTGGCGGCCCGGCTGCTCTCGGCCACCTGGGCGGTCACCGCGGCCACCGTCGCGAAGGTGACACCGACCAGGGCCAGGGCGGCCCCGGCCAGGACGGAACCGGTGGCGGGCAGGCCCACACCCAGCAGGACCACACAGCTCAGCACACCCAGGGCGAGGTCGGCGAGCACCGTGACGACGAGTGCGGCGGTCAGTGCGGCGTAGCGGCCGACCACACCCGCCGCGATCATCTCGGACCGCCCGGTCTCCTCGTTCTGCCGGGTGTGTCGGACCACGGCGAAGATGCTCATCAGGGCGATGAGCACCGCCATCGACGTGTACGTTTCGGTCATCACGATCGCGCCGAGACTGGTGCCCGAGGTGGGGCCGCCGAAGGCGCGGGTCGCCGCACTGGACGCCATGGTCGTGGCGTAGACCAGGCGCGCCGCCTCCGAGTCGTACAGGTCGGCGACGCTGGCCGCGCTGGCCCAGAGGACACCGGACAGGGCCAGCAGCCAGACCGGGAGCTGCACCCGGTCGCGGCGCAGTGCGAGCCGGACCAGGGTGCCGGTGCCGGTGAAGCCGTTCATCGGCCCACCGCCGGTTCGGGCTCGCTGGTGTAGTGCCGCAGGAACAGCTCCTCGAGCGTCGGAGGAGTGCAGGTCAGGTCGGCCACCCCGAAGCGGGTGAGGTGGCGCAGCACCTCGTCCATGGCCCCGGCCTCCACCTCGAAACGGGCGAGATCACCGTCGAGGTCCACGTCGTACACCCCCGGCAGGTCCGCAAGGCCGGTGACCGGTTCCCGGGTACGTACCGTCACCGAGGTCCGGGTCAGGTGCCGCAGTTCCGCCAGCGTGCCGGACTCGACGGTGCGCCCCGCCCGGATGATGCTGACCCGGTCGCACAGCGCCTCCACCTCGGCCAGCACGTGGCTGGACAGCAGTACCGTGCGGCCCTCGGCGCGCAGCTGCCGCACACAGTCCTGGAACGTCGCCTCCATCAGCGGGTCCAGTCCCGAGGTGGGCTCGTCGAGGACGTACAGCTCGACGTCGGAGGCGAACGCGGCCACGATGGCGACCTTCTGCCGGTTGCCCTTGGAGTACGTGCGGCACTTCTTGGTCGGGTCCAGGTCGAAGCGCTCGAGCAGCTCGTCCCGTCGGCGGCGGTCCAGGCCGCCGCGCAGCCGCCCCAGCAGGTCGATCGCCTCCCCGCCGGACAGGTTGGGCCACAGGCTGACGTCGCCGGGCACGTAGGCCAGCCGTCGGTGCAGGGCCACCGCGTCGCGGACCGGGTCCTGGCCCAGCACCCGGACCGTGCCGGAGTCCCGGCGCAGCAGGCCGAGCAGGATCCGGATCGTCGTGGACTTGCCGGCGCCGTTGGGGCCGAGGAACCCGTGCACTTCACCGACCGTGACGGACAGGTCCAGACCGTCCAGGGCGCGGGTGCCTCCGCCGAACGTCTTCACCAGGCCGGAGACCGTGATCGCTTCCGTCATCACCCACCCCTTCGTGACTGACCGATGGTCAGTGAAGGTGAGCGTATCCCTGTCCTGGTGGTCAGGACAACGCTAGGCTGGGGACGTGACGGGGCAGACGTCGGCGGGCACGCGCGAGCGCATCCTCGCCGCGGCGCGTGACCTGTTCGCCACCTACGGGTACCAACGCACGTCACTGCGGCAGATCGCCGAGCGGCTCGGCATCACCAAGGCCGCGGTGCTGTACCACTTCCCGTCCAAGGACCTCATCCTGGCCGCACTGACCGAGCCGATGCTGTGCGATCTGGAGTCGGTGCTGGAACAGGCCGCGCAGCTGGATCCGGAGCGGGCTCGCTGGGCGGCTGTCGAGGGACTGCTGGACGCCTTCCTGGCCCACCGGAAGACCCTGCAGATGGCCTGGCACGACCTGGCGTTCATGACCAACCGGCCCGAGGTCTACCAGCGGTTCCTGCGGTGGGCCCGGCAGGCCTGTGACGTCGTTGCGGGCCCCGGCGCGGGTCTGGCGGACCAGGTCCGTGCCCTGCAGGTCCTGGCCGCGCTCGGTGACCCGGCGATGTACTTCCCCGACGTCCCCGACGCCGAGCTGCGCGCGGTGGTGTTGGACGGCGTGTTGCGGCTGCTGGGGGAGAAGCGGCCGCAACCGGCGGTGAACGGCAACGGCGACGTGCGCCGCGGGGCCGCCCGCCCCGGTCGGCCCCGGGCCCTGGACGGCGACCGGCTCGCCCTGGCCCGACGGATGTACGAGGCCGGTGGGCACAGTGTCACGCAGATCGCCGAGACCCTCGGCGTGTCCCGGGCGACGCTGTACCGGTATCTCGGTGGCGGGCAGCGTCTCAAAACGAAGAATTGAGAAACTTGATATGAGATTTTGAGACACATCCGTGCGCTCTCCGGTCCCGGCGCGCCGATGCCACCACGCCGGGGTGGCCCGACGTGCGGGAACGTGTCACACACGGGGGTGGGGCCCGCGCGGGTCGGGTGTCACCCGCGCGGGCCCCGGTCGGTCGGGGCCGTGGCCGGTCAGGACAGGAAGAAGTTGGCCACCTGGCGGAGGACCGTGGTGTTGGTCAGGAACCCGATGTGGGTCTCGCAGAGCACCCGGTTGTTCGTGGCGCCGTCCAGGATGGTGCTGGTGTAGGGGATGATGATCCCGTCGCAGGGCGAGTACCACGTGGCGTACTGGACGTCGCCCGGCGTCTCGTCACCCGAGGTGAGCTGCCGGATGAACGACGAGCCCGGGAGCATCTGCTGGCAGGTGGTGAACACGACGCAGGCGCTGGCCGCGGTGGTGCCGTGGTTGGCGCCGGCCAGGGATGCCAGGTGCTCGACCTTGGTGTGCCCGCCCAGCTCCTTGACGTACCACAGGCTGACCAGGCCGCCCATGGAGTGGTTGACGATGTTGACCTTGTCCGAGCCGGTCTGGGCGCGCACCTGGTCCACGAACCGGGCCAGGCCCTGCGCGTTCTCCACGTTGTCCCCGTACGAGTTGTACTCGTAGGCGAACAGCTCGTTGCTGCTGTAGCCCGCCGCGCGGAACACGGCCATGGCCGCGAGCCAGTTGGACGCGCTCCCGGTGTAACCGTGGACGAAGATGACCGGGGTGCGTCCCGCAGCCTGTGCCGTGCCCACTCCCGTGAAGCCGACCAGGGCCAGACAGGCCACGAGTAATCCGAGAATTCTCCGCATGAACCCTCCTCCTCGCAGTGGTGGGGGTTCGGAGTGTGCGGAGCGTGATCGGATGTGCGCACCGGTGAAATCACCAGGTGTGTCGTGGATCACTTCCCTCTGGCGGGGGTGGCGCCCGGCTGTTCCTGCCACGTGGTTCCTCGCCCGGCCACCCGACAGGGTGGGGCCGCCGCAGTGGAAGAACCGGCCCCGAGGACGGACGAAGGTATGCCGCCGGAAGAGGGAGGGTAGAACCTCGCCAGGGCGGCGTGGGTCCTCCGGATCACCGTTTCGACGCGTCCTGCCGGTGGAATCTGCTTCCCAGCGCGCCCCCCGATCGTGACCCTGACGTCATGGTGGATGCGTCGACGACGATGCGTGCCATCCGGTTACGGGGCCGGACGGAGGAGCTGCGCAGACTCACCGCACTGCTCGCGGACGCTGCCGCGGGCCACGGGGCGGCCCTCGTGCTGACGGGGGAGGCGGGGGTCGGCAGAACCGCGTTGCTGACCGAAGTGGAAAGGCAGGCCCGGTCACGTGGTTTCACCGTCCTGTCCACCCAGGGGAGCGAGGACGAACGCGTCGTGCCGTTCGCCGGGCTGCAACGCCTGCTCCACCCGGTCCTGGATCACGCCCCGACACTGCCACCGGCACAGGCCGAGGCTCTGCGCCGCGCGGTCGAGGACGGTTCCTGCGCGGAGGGCGACCGATTACGACTCGGCCTGGCCGTGCTCGGTCTGCTCCGCGGGGTGACCCGGGAACGACCAGTGTTGTGCTGCGCGGACGACGCACATCGGCTGGACCCGGACTCCACCCGTGTGTTGGGGTTCGTGGCGCGCCGGTTGGGCGGCGAACGAATCGCGCTGCTCCTGGCTCACCGTGACGACGAACCCGTCGGTGAACCGGTTCCCGGGATTCCGACCCTTCGGCTCACCGGGCTCGATCTCCGGGCCAGCCAGGAACTGCTCGCCGACCGGGTGCCCGGAGGGCTCACCGGTGACGTGGCGGTGGTGTTGGCGACCCTCGCGTCGGGCAACCCCAGGGCACTGGTCGAGTTGGCCACCGCGCTGACCCCGGCGCAGCGTCGTGGGGAGGCGCCACCACCGGTCACGCTCCCGGTCGACAGCGCACTGCGCGCCACGTACCTGGCACGTCTGACCTGCCTGCCCGAGGCCACCCGGTGGTTGCTCCTGCTCGCGGCGGCCGACGAGGAGCTGGAGGTCGAGGAGCTGATCGCCGCCGGCGAGGCCTCGGGTGTGGGGGTGGACGAGCTGGAACCCGCGGAGTCGGCCGGCCTGGTCCGGGTCGAACACCGGCGGGTGGTCATCCCGCATCGCCTGCTGCGCTCGGTGATCTACCACGAGTCCACCCTCACCCGGCGCCGCGCCGCGCACCTGGCACTGGCCCGGGTCCTCGACCCCGTGCGGCACCGGTTGCGGCACCTGGTGCACCGGGCCGCCGCCGCATCGACACCGGACGACGAGCTGGCACGGGAACTGCGGCGGGCCGCGGAGACCGGCCCTCCGGCCGTGGCGTCGCTCGCACTCGAACGCGCCGCCGAGCTGTCCACCGAGCCGGACACCGTGGCGACCGATCTGCTGGGAGCGGCCCACCACGCCTGGCGGGCCGGTCAGGCCTGGCGGGCCCGGTTGCTGCTGCGCCGGGCCGAGCAGCAGGGATCGTCGGCATCCGTCCGGGAGTGCGCGCAGGCCCTGGCCGGGGAGATCGAGCTGCGCACCGGTGTCACGGTGAACGCCCGGAACATCCTGCTGGACGCGGCGGCCGCGTTGGCCGGACGGGACCGTCGGCTGGCGGTGTGCGCCCTGCTGCTCGCCGGGGAGGCCCTGTGCCTCTCGGGGGACCACGTCAACTACACCGACGTCGCCCGGCAGGCGCTGGCGTTGCAGCGCGACGGCGAGCCACCCGACATGGAGCTGGTGTTCGCCTACTTCACGGGACTGGCGGCGATGTTCCGCGGCCGTCCGGACGAAGCCGTGGGACCGCTGCGCACCGTACTCACCCTGGCCGGCCGGCTCGACGACACGACGGTCCTGCTCCGGGCGAGTCTGGCGGCCATCCTGCTCGGAGACGACCACGCGGCCCGTCGGCTGGCGGAGCGGGCGATCGCCGTCGCCCGGGCGCACGGCGACGCGGTGTCCGTTCCGCAGGCGCTGGAACTCGCCGCGTACGCCGACCTCGCGCTGGGACGCCACGACTCCGCCCTGACCGCCGCTCTGGACGGGCTGGAGCTGGCCCGGGCGACCGGGCAGGAGGGGCTGGCCGCACAGCACCTCGGTGTCCTGGCGGTCCTTGCCGCCCTGGCCGGTGACCGTCAGAGCTGTCTGCTGCGGGTGCGGGAGATCGAGGCGATCACCGGTACGGGAGGGGCGAGTCAGCCGCGGGCGTTCGGCCGCTGGGCGTGTGCCCTGCTCGACCTGGCCGACGGGCAGCCCCGGTCCGCCCTGACCCGACTGCGTGGGCTGTTGTACGCCGGGAGCAGCAAGGGCGACCTCGTCCTGCGGGTGGTGGTGGCCCCGCATCTGGTCGAGGCGGCGGCGGGGTGTGGCGATCGGGCCACCGGGGATGCGGCGCTGAAGGCGTTCGACATCTGGACCCGGGGGACCGGTGACCGGGCCTGGCTGGCGCTGGCCGCACGCTGCCACGCCCTGCTCGCCTCCGAACCGGAGGAGGTCGAGGCCCACTTCCGGGAGGCGCTCCGTCAGCACCGATCGGATGCGCCGGACTTCGCCCGCGCCCGTACCGAGCTGCTGTTCGGACGGTACCTGCGTCGGATGCGGCAGCCCGGGGCCGCCCGGGAGTACCTGCAGGGTGCGCTGGAGACCTTCCAGCAGCTCGATCTCCCGTCCTGGGCCGAACAGGCTTCGGCCGAACTGCGCGCGGCCGGGGGGCGGGCCGGGCCCCGGCCAACCCTCGGCACGGACGTCCTCACCCCCCAGCAGGAACGGATCGCGCGGTTGGTCGCCCAGGGCGCGACGAACCGGGAGATCGCCGCGAAGCTGCTCGTCAGCACGCGGACGGTCGACTACCACCTGCGCAACGTCTTCGCCGCCCTGGGTGTCCGGTCACGGACCGAGCTGGCGCGGTTGATGGGCTGAGGCGCCAGGCGCCGGACGGGTCGCCGGTCCGCCCACCGTGCGGGGTGGTCGGGGCGTGCACCGGCCGACGGCTGAACGCGGCCGCCCCGGGGGCGGTGACGTTCCCCCCGGGGCGGTGCCGTCCGGTGCCGGACCGGCCAGACGTCCTGCCGCGCGGTGCCTGCGGGACGACGTTCGCACTGAGCCGGGTGGTGCAACGACGGCTGCACCGGACGGTGTGGGCCGTCCCGACGTGCGGAGGGTGTTCGCCCGGACCGCTCCGATGGCCCTTGACAGTCGTGCCGGACCGGCCGTACAAACCTGCTCCAGAGAGCGCTCTCTCAATGTCTACCAGGTTGTTTGATCTCGTCCGGAAAACGCTTTCCCAGCGCGGTCCCGGTGGCCTGGCCACCCCGCGCCCCTGCAGAAGGGAACGCAGTCATGCTCTCCCGGTTAACCACGCCTGCCGGCCGCCGGCGGGCTCGCGTCGCCGCCGCCGCGGCGGCGATGGCCCTGGCGGCCAGCGTCTCCGCCGCATGGCAGGCCGGCGCATCCGTGCCGCCACCTCCCAGCGGCTGGAACCTGGTCTGGTACGACGACTTCGACGGCCCGGCGAACGCGCTGCCCTCCAGCGCCAACTGGATCATCGACATCGGGACCAGCTACCCCGGTGGCCCGCCCAACTGGGGCACCGGGGAGAGGCAGACCTACACCGACGACCCGGCGAACGTCTCGCTCGACGGTGCCGGGAACCTGCGCATCACCCCGCGCCGTGACGCGGCCGGCAACTGGACCTCGGCGCGGATCGAGACGGTGCGCAGCGACTTCAAGCCACCGGCCGGGGGTGTCCTCCGGATCGAGGGTCGCATCCAGATGCCGAACATCACCGGTGCGGGCGCGGCCGGGTACTGGCCGGCGTTCTGGGCCCTGGGCTCCCCCTACCGGGGCAACTACCAGAACTGGCCGGGCATCGGTGAGTTCGACATCATGGAGAACGTCAACGGCCTGAACCAGGTGTGGGGTGTGGTGCACTGCGGTGTGGCACCCGGCGGGCCGTGCGGCGAGTTCGACGGTCTGGGCAACAGCCGGGCCTGCCCCGGCTCCCCCTGCCAGTCGGACTTCCACACCTACGCGTTCGAGTGGGACACCAGTGTCACGCCCAACGAGCTGCGCTGGTACGTGGACGGGCAGCACTACCACACGGTGACCCAGGACCGGATCGGGGAACCGTACTGGAGTCAGATGACCTCCCACGCCGGGTACTTCCTGCTGCTCAACGTGGCGATGGGCGGCAGCTTCCCGGACGGGGTGGCCGGTGGCCAGACCCCGACCGCGGCCACGGTGCCGGACGTGCCGATGCTCGTGGACTATGTGGCGGTGTACACCCGGGGAGGCTCCTCGGAGGAGCCGCCGGGTGACACGATCAGCGCCTACGGGCAGATCGAGGCGGAGTCGTACCACGGGCAGCAGGGCGTGCAGGTGGAGAACAGCTCCTCGGCCAGCGGCGGGGCGAGCATCGGCTGGCTGGCCAACGGGGACTGGGTGCGGTACGACGGGGTGGACTTCGGCAGCACGCCTCCGCACACCTTCGTCGCCCGCGCGGCCTCCGGTGCCCCGGAGGGGGTCAGCGGTCTGGTGGAGGTGCGGCTGGACAGCCTGAACAACCCGCCGATCGGCAGCTTCGCCATCGCCAACACCGGTGGCTGGCAGAGCTGGCGTGAGGTCCCGGCCCAGGTCTCGTCGGTGACCGGGACGCACACGGTGTACCTGACCTTCACCAGCGGTCAGCCCGCGGACTTCGTCAACATCGACTGGTTCACCTTCCGGCGTTGAGCGTTCGGGCCGGGGTGTCCCGGACCGGACGTGTGCAGCGTGGCGCACTCCTCCCGGGCGGGGGAGTGCGCCGCACTGTGTCGGGCCGAGTCGACCTGGTCCGGCCCGGTCCCTCAGTAGGGTGGAGGTGCGTGATCAAGGGGAGCGGTGCGGTGGCACCGTGGGGAGAGCCGGGCCGGCCGACGCCCACGGCCTACGTGAGCGGGTGCCCCGGCAGCACGACGGAGGCTGGATGGTGGTGAGTGATCCCACGCCGTTCTCCGGTGAGGCCCGGGGACGCAGACCGGCGCGGGAGCGGCCGACCCTGGAGGCGGTGGCCCGGCGGGCCGGGGTGTCCCGGGCAACGGTGTCCCGGGTGGTCAACGGGTCGCCCACGGTAGCGGCACACCTGCGGGAGGCCGTGCAGCGCGCGGTGGAGGCGCTCGGCTACGTCCCCAACCAGGCCGCCCGCAGTCTGGTCACCCACCGCACCGGTGCCATGGCCCTGGTGGTGTCCGAGCCGCAGTCCCGCGTCTTCTCCGACGACCCGTACTTCGCCCAGGTGATCCAGGGCGTCAGCCAGGAGCTGGAGGCCGCGGACAAGCAGCTCGTGTTGATCATGTCCCCGGCCGGGACGGGGCACGGGCGCATCGAGCGGTACGCGGCGGGAGGCCACGTCGACGGCGTGATGCTGTTCTCCGTCCACGGTGCGGACCCGTTGCCGGCGACGCTCACCCGGCTGGGGGTGCCCGTGGTGTGCAACGGGCGTCCTCTGCCGCCCGTCGAGGTGCCCTACGTCGACGTGGAGAACGAGGAGGGTGCACGGCGCGCCGTCCGGTACCTGCTGGAGTCGGGGCGCCGCCGCATCGCCACCATCGCCGGGCCGCAGGACATGGTGGCCGGGATCGACCGGCTCAACGGCTACCGGGAGGTGATGCGCGACTCCGACCGTCGCTCCCTGGTGGCCGTCGGTGACTTCAGCCGTGAGTCCGGTGCTGCGGCGATGCGGCAGCTGCTCGCCGACGACCCGGGTGTCGACGCGGTGTTCGCCGCCTCCGACCTCATGGCCGACGGTGCGCTGCGCACCCTGCGTCAGGCCGGACGGCGGGTGCCCGACGACGTGGCCGTGGTCGGCTTCGACGACAACTCGATCGCCGCGTACACCGATCCGCCGCTGACCACGGTCCGGCAACCGGTCCAGGAGATCGGCCGCACCCTCGCCCGCCAGCTGTTGCGCCTGGTCGGCGGGGAGGAGATCGAACCTGCCGTGGTGCTGCCCACCGAGCTGGTGGTCCGCGAGTCCGCCTGACCGGCCACGCTGCGTTCCCATCTGCCGCAACCGGCGGGACGTCGCATCCCGTGCCCTTTTCGGAATCGCGGTGGGTCGCCTGAGGACGGTGACGGCTGCGGCCGCCCGCATATCGCCGAGTTTCTTCCCATGTCCGCTCGGGTAGGCAAGGAGCGACGGTGGGCGGAACCGTCACCGGGAGTCATCGGTGCTCCTCACCGATGCGAAGGGATGCAGGTCATGGCATCGCTGAACGAGAACCGGGAACGGCTGCGTGAGCAGTCCACCGGTGACTTGGTGGCACGGCTGTCCGAACAGGTCTCCCGGCTGGTGCGGGAGGAGATACAGCTGGCCAAGGTCGAGCTGCGGGACAAGGGCAAGCGGGCCGGTGTGGGCGCCGGCCTGTTCGGTGGCGCGGGTTTGCTGGCGCTCTACGGGCTGGCCGGGGTGTTGACCGCGCTGGTGTTGTTGTTGGCGCTGGTCCTGCCGGCCTGGGCCGCCGCGTTGATCGTCGGCGGTGCCCTGCTGGTGCTGGCCGGAATCCTCGCGCTGGTCGGTCGGGGCCAGATCCGGCGGGCCACTCCGCCGGTGCCGCAGGAGGCCATGGCCGGGGTGAAACGGGACCTTCAGGTCGTTCGGGAGAGGGCACGGCGATGACGACGGGACCTGGTGAGCCGCCCGAAGCCGGTTCGACGGCGACGGAGAAGACGGAGAAGGGGAACGGTTTCCGTGACAGCGCCGAGTACCTCCGCGCGGACATCGCCCTGACCCGTCAGGAGCTGGGGGACACCGTCGAGGCCCTGGTCGAGAAGATCAATGTCAAGGCGCGTGTCAGGCAGAAGGGGGCCGAGGCCCGGCAGCGGGTGCACGACGTGGGGGCCCGGGCCCGCCAGGGTTGGGACGGTCTGCTCGACCGGGTGCCGGAGCAGGTCCGCCGACCCGTCGTCGACGTGGTGGACCGGATCGTCACCGTCGTCCGCGACCGGCCCGCCCCGGCCGCCGCCGTGATCGGGGTTCTGGGTTCGTTGCTCGTCATCCGGTGGATACGGAACCGGAGGAAGCGATGAGCAAGGTGAACGCCGCCCTGTACAAACCGTTCGGGATGCTCTTCAGCGTGCTGGGCGGGGTGGCGTCCGGTGTGCTGTTCAAATGGACGTGGAAGCGCATCACCGGTGAGGAGGAGGCACCCGGCGCCACGCAGGGCAAGTACGGCTGGCGTGAGGTGCTCCTCGCCGCTGCCCTGCAGGGAGCGATCTTCGGCCTGGTGAAGGCGGCGATCGACCGCGCGGGTGCGGCGGGGTACCGGAAGGTGACCGGTCGCTGGCCCGGGGACTGAACGCGGCCTCGGCGGGCGTGGGACGGGTTCCGCCCTCGGACGGCTCACCTTCTCCGGTGGGGGAGGGCGCCCGGACCGACACCGGGTGCCGGTGGTTCTCGCCGGACGGCCCCCGGGGCCGTGGCGGTGACGGTTGTGCGGCTGTTGTCGTCCTCGCCCGCGCACGAGCCCGACATCCGAACCACGGGGAGCGGGACACGGCGGTGGCCTGCGTGTCGGGGAGGGCCGGGTGGCCGGGACGCCGTCGGCGGTCCGCACGACCCACCAGTGGTCGTGCGGTGGATCCATCAGGGCCCCGACCGCTCGTACCACCCCAGGCCGGCCGAGAACATGCGGGACGCCGTGGGCGCGGCCGGCAGCCAGCTCCGGTGGGCGCGGGCCTGCTGCCAGTCCTGCTTCCGGTAGAAGACCACGTTCGCGGTGAAACGGCACTCCGTGGTGCTGTTTCCGCGACTCCTCTGGAAGTTGAGCAGGGCGTGGTCTCCGTGCTCGTTCGGCAGCCGGAAGTCCTGCCCGGAACCCCGCATGCCCAGTTCGCGCAGTGCGGGGGCGACCTGTCTCCTCAGCATCTCCTCGACCAGCCGTACGGCGTGCACGGGTGAAGTGTGCTCGGATCGGCACGGCCCGTCCCCAGGGACCCGCCTGGCACGACGTGAGGGACGAGGGACCTGCTCCACCCTCGAGCCGCTCGCCAGGCCGGCTGCCTAGGTTCTGGCTCCGCATGAGGTCACCCGTGGGATCTGGGGGTGCCGTGGGAGCAGTACAGGCACGGAGCATCCGCCGTCGATCCGGTGACCAGGCAGTGCCCGGACCCGGTCCGGGTGGTGATGACCGGGGCGTCCGGCCCGTATCCGCCGAGAACCGCCCGAGCGCGGTCCTCGTCGTGGCCGCTCCACGGGTGGTTCGTCGCCCGGTGAGTCCGCGATGCCCGCACCGTCGCGACGTCGAGGAGTGCCGTTGATGCGCATCGCCGTGACAGGCTCGATCGCCACCGATCACCTGATGTTCTTCCCCGGCCGTTTCACCGAACAGTTCGTGTCCGACCGACTGGACCGGGTGTCGTTGTCGTTCCTGGTCGACGACTTGATGATCCGGCGCGGGGGAGTGGCGGCGAACATCGCGTTCGGGCTCGGTGTCCTGGGGCTCCGGCCGGTGCTGGTCGGTGCGGTCGGCTCCGACTTCGACGACTACCGGACCTGGCTGGAGCGACACGGGGTGGACACCGGGTCGGTGCACGTGTCGCGGACCCGGCACACCGCGCGTTTCCTGTGTACCACCGACCAGGACCAGAACCAGATCGCCTCGTTCTACGCGGGTGCCATGGTCGAGGCCAGGGACATCGCGCTGCGCCCGGTGGCCGAACGCGTCGGCGGGCTCGACCTGGTGGTCGTGGCCCCCAACGACCCGGAGGCGATGCTGCGGCACACCGCCGAGTGCCGGGCCCAGGGCTACCGGTTCGCCGCCGACCCCTCCCAGCAGCTCGCCCGCATGTCCGGCACGGAGATCACCGAGCTGGTGGACGGGGCGCACCTGTTGTTCACCAACGAGTACGAGAGCGCCCTGCTGCTGGAGAAGACCGGGTGGAGCCACGCGGACGTACTGGCCCGGGTCGGCAGTTGGGTGACCACCCTCGGGGACAAGGGGGTGCGGATCGAGTCCGCCCACGCCCCCGCCGTCGAGGTGCCCGCGGCACCCGAGCAGCGCAGGGTGGATCCGACCGGTGTCGGGGACGCGTTCCGGGCTGGTTTCCTCGCGGCACTCGCCTGGGGCCTGGGGACCGAGCGTGCGGCCCAGGTGGGCTGTCAGCTCGCCGTGCTCGTCCTGGAGACCGCCGGCACCCAGGAGTACGTGCTGCACCGCGCCGACTTCCTGGACCGGCTGCGCCGCGCCTACGGCGCCGAGGTCGCCGAGGAGGTCGCCGAGCATCTCGTCCCTGCTCGCTCGGGCCCCTGACCGGCCGGGCCGGTGGGCGGTGTCCGGTGTGGACGGGCACGGGCCGGAGGGACGTGGACACTGCCTCCGACCCGTGCCCGGGTTCCCACCGGTTCGCGGCCGTGCTGGCCCTGGCCACCGGCCACCGGTGGGCGGGCCCGTGGGAGTCCACCCGCGCCGGGAGCCCGGTGCGCATGTTCCGGGGGCTGCGCCGCGGACTCCGGCGGCGTCACCGGAACGGCGGGGGTCAGCCGATCCGGCCGTTCTTCGGCGTCGCCAGCGGGTGCGGCCAGCCGGCGAGCACGGCCACCGCGGCGACCCCGGCCGCAGCGGACCAGGCCTGCGGTGCACAGGCGGCGGGGTAGGCGGCCACCGGCTCACCGTGCCGCGGGTCGGTTCCCGCGTAGAGCTCGGGCATGCGGTGACCGAAGTGCTCGCCGACCCGGATCAGCTGGGCGGCCAGGTCCCGGGCCTGCTCGTGGTGTCCCTCGGCGGCGAGTCCGAGCATGGCGATCGCCGTGTCGTGCGGCCAGATGCTGCCCCGGTGGTAGCTGAACGGGTTGTACCCACGGCTGCGTGTGCTCAGGGTCCGCAGACCGTACCCGCTGGTCAGGTCCGGTTGTGCCAGCCGCGCCGCGACGGTCGCCGCCTCCTCGGGGTCGAGCAGCCCGGTACCGAGCAGGTGCCCCATGTTCGAGGTGGCGCCGGTGACCGGTTCCTTGCGGCCGTCCAGCGCGATCGCCGGGTAGCGGCCCGACTCGTCCTCCACCCAGAACCGTGCCCGGAACCGTTCACGCAGCCCGGCAGCCCACTCCCGGTACCGGTCGGCCCCCGGCTGGTCGAAGCTGTCCAGCAGCTCCGCCCCGTCGATCGCCGCCTGGTAGGCGTAGCCCTGGACCTCGCACAGCGCCAACGGCGCCTCGGCGAACCGGCCGTCGGCCCAGCACACGCCGCCCGTGGAGTCCTTCCACCCCTGGTTGGCCAACCCGCCGCTCTGCGAGCCCACGTACTCGACGAACCCGTCGCCGTCGGCGTCGCCGTGCTCGGTGATCCAGCCCAGGGCCGCCTGCAGGTGGGGCAGGAAGCGGGTCACCCGGTCCGCGGGCAGGCCCGCGCGCCACGCCTCGTGCAGCAGGCACACCCACAGCGCCGTGGCGTCGATGGTGCCGTAGTAGAGCGGTGGCAGGCTCAACCCGGCCGACCAGGTCATGTCGTCGCGGCGCACCTCGTGCGGGATCTTGCCCGGCTGCTCCTCGGTGACCGGGTCGTGGCGCCGCCCCTGTCGGCTGGCCAGCGCCTGCAGCGTGCCCTCGGCCAGCTCGTGGCCCAGCGGCAGCAGCATCCGTGCCGCCCACAGCGAGTCACGGCCGAAGAGCGTGAAGTACCAGGGGCTGCCTGCGGCGAGGAACACCGGGCCGTCGGGGCCGGAGTCGGCCAGCAGCAGCCCGTCGAGGTCCTCCAGGCTGCGGCGCAGCAGGCGGGCCGCGGCGGGCTCCAGGGTGTCGTCGTTCTCCGGCAGGGTGAAGGTCACCGGGCGGGCCGGTCGTACCGGACAGTACCCCGCCGCGCGTGGGAAGTCGGTCGTGACGGTGACGGTGAGCCGCCAGCGCTCCCCGGCCGGAACGGTCGCGTTCCACTCCAGCACCGCCGCGTCGTCCTCGACCCCGGTGCGGGACGGTTCCCGGTCCACCGTGAGGAGGGCGGAGAAGTCTCCCTGCCGCCAGTTCACCTGCCGGTCGCCGACGGTGGGCGCCACCGGGGCGGGGCAGGTGCCGCTGCGGATCGTGGCCACACTGGCGAGGTCGGTGGCCGTGACCAGCCGGACCCGCACCTGCAGCAGCTGTCCCGAGGAGTTGACCAGGTCCAGGGCCTCCACCAGCTGGTCGTCGGTGAGCTCGCGGGTGCGTTCCAGGTACACGGTCGGCCCCTCGTGCTCCACACCGAGGGCGAGGCCGGGGACCACGGCGAGGAAGGTGGCGCGGGCCGAGCCGTCCAGGTGGTGGCCCACGGTCAGCGGTTCGATGTCCGCGACCGTCACCTCCAGCCGGGACAGCACCCTGCGGTCGTCGCGGTAGAAACCGGCAACCCCACCGGGACGGAGCTGCCCGTCGCCGGCGCTGAGCAGGACCGAAGGTGCACGCAGCACGGTGACCAGGTCGTGCAGTGCGGGTTCCGGGGGGCTGGTCGCGGTCACGTCGGATCTCCTGAAAATCTTGACAACACCTGTCGGCTGGGCCAGCCTTCCGGCCAGTTGATTTGAACGTTCAAATCACACTAGATGGTCCCCTCCGGGTATCCCGGGGCACCCCGATCGCAACGAGGCGAAGGCGATGAGCAGGCTGTACCGCAGTGACGCACGCTGCATCCGCCGCGAGAGCTGCTGCTCCGCCTCGACCCGCCGTGGATGCCCGCTCACCGACATGCGAGGCGGACCGTCTGCTCCGTGCCGCGCCGTGGCGCGGCCCGAACCGTTCGTTCCTTGGAGGTGGTGATGTCACGACGAGGTGTCGTCGCCCTGGCCGTCGCCGGCTTACTCACGGCCGGCGTCGTGCCGGCGCTCGCCGAGCCGGTGACAACGTCCGACGGGCTGCCGCGCTCGCCGGAGCTGACCGAGACCGAGCGCCTGGCCGACCGGCGCGCGGTGGTGACCGGTGACCGGTTCTACTCGGTGAGCTCCGCCGACGGCCTGTTCCCTGCGATGGGCTGGCACATCACCGGTGAGATGGGCGGCTACTGGGCCCAGCCGGTGAAGCTGCTGGACGGCATGTGGTTCGCCGTCAACGGCAAGTGGCTGGGGGCGCAGGTTCCCGCCCGTTCGTTCACCAGCGGCTGGGGCTACACCCGCGTCGACTACGGCACGGCGAACGGGGTGCGGATCCACCGCACCGAGTTCGCCCCCAGCGGCCTGCGGGCCGGTCTGGTCGGGCTCACGCTCGCGGCGGACTCGCCGACCGAGCTGACCCTGACCATGAACGCACACTCCGAGTTGATGACCCCCTACCCGTGGGGTTGGACGACGCCGAGCCAGGCCGAGTTCAACCTCCCGGACACCGGGGAGTACGGCGACGGTGCCCTGATCTTCCGCGAGCAGGGCACGCCTCCGGTGCCGAACGCCGAGGCGCACGACTTCGCCGCCGTGGTCGGCAGCAACCTGCGTCCGCAGTCGCACCGCCTGGGGCCGGACTTCCGCGGTCCGCAGAGCAACCCGGTCATCTGCCCGATCGAGGGGGAGCAGCCGGAGCGCTGCGACGACTCCGGCTACGGCAAGGGCACCGGTGGTGAGCTGACCTACCGGATCAAGGTGGGGCGCAAGCCCACCACCGTCTGGTTCGCCGTCGCCGGCTCGGACCAGGGGCTCGCCGAGGCCCGCGCCGAGTACCGGCGGGCGCTGGCCGACCCGGAGAAGCTGCTGCGGGCCGAGCTCGCCGAGCACCGTGCGGCCGCGGCTAACACCGTCGTCGACCTGCCCGGCGACCGGCTGCTGCAGCAGAGCGTGGAGTGGTCCAAGCAGAACCTGGTCGACAGCGTCCAGGAGTCCCGCAACCTGCGTCTGCGGATCACCGAGGAGGGCAAGCAGTACCCGACGCCGGTCGGTGAGCTGGCCCGGGCGCGCTGGCTCGGCGCAGGCTGGCCGGACTACCCGTGGCTGTTCGGTACCGACGGTGAGTACACCGCCTTCGCCAGCGTGGCGATGGGCCAGTTCGACGACATCAAGGCCCACCTGCGTGCGCTGAAGGAGGTCAGCGAGATCGTCAACGCCGGCAGCGGCAAGGTGGTGCACGAGGTCATCCACGACGGCTCGGTGTACTTCGGCACCAACGAGGACGCGGGCAACACCGACGAGACCGCGAAGTTCCCCAGCGCCGTCGCGCTGGTGTGGCGTTGGACCGGGGACGACGCGTTCCGCGACGAGCTGTACGACTTCACCGTGCGCAACATGCGCTACATCGCCCGCGAGCTGGACGCCGACGGTGACGGCTGGCCCGAGGGTCTGGGCAACGTCGAGCGGAGCGGCATGGGTGCCGAGAAGCTCGACAACGCCGTCTACACCATCCGCGGCCTGCGGGACCTGGCGGACATGGCCCGCAGCAAGGGCGACACCGAGACCGAGTCCTGGGCCACCGCCTGGGCGGAGGACCTGGAGCAGCGGTTCGAGGAGACCTGGTGGGTCGGCGGGGACGCCGACCAGTACGGCGACTCCCTGTCCGACGAGGACGGCTCGCCGATGCTGCAGCGGCACTGGATCGGTGTGACGCCGATGGACGCCGAGCTCGTTCGGCCCGGCCAGGTCACCCGACCGCTGGCCTCCGACGAGCACGGCGAGATCGCGCTGCGCAAGCGCGAGGAGGAGTGCTACTCGGACGAGTTCGGCCTCTACCACACCGGTACCGGGCCGACCTCGGCGGACGGTGGCAACCGCGGGCCGTCGTGCGACAGCGAGGTGTCGACCGTGCAGAGCGAGCGTTCCATCTACTCGCTGAACACGGCGATCATGGCGGTGGCCGAGGGCAACTTCGGCCGGCTCGGCCCCGACCAGCAGCGTCGCTACACCACCGCCAACGCCCGTATCCAGCTCGACCCCTCGGTGTGGGAGATGCCCGGCGCCATGCCGGAGATCGCTCCCAGCCCCGACTTCGGGGCCAACATCGACCGTCGGTTCACCGACCGGGCGATGGTGCTCCAGGCCTGGGGTGCCTACGGCGTGCTGTGGCCGGTGGTGCACCACCAGCTCGGTGTCTCTCCGGACATGGGTCGTGACCGGCTCTCGGTGGTGCCGCAGCTGCCCGAGGGGCAGGACCGGATCTCCGGCAGCAACATCCGGGTCGGCACCGGTGCGGTCGACGTGACCGCGACCCGGAACGGCAAGGTGCTGCGCACCGAGGTGGTGCTGCGCACCGGCGCCGAGCTGACCATCGGGCAGGTGCTGCCCGAGGGGGCCACGGTCCGGTCGGTGGTGCTGGACGGCCGCCCGGTGGACCACCAGGTGGTTCGGAGCGCCCGGGGTGAGGAGGTGCTCGTCGCCGCCGGGGCGCGGCCGGGCCGTCACACCCTGGTGATCCAGCTGGCCTGACAGCGGGTCCGTGACAACCGCAGGGGCCGGGGGCGACACGCCTCCGGCCCCTGCCGTCTCCGGCGGGACCCCATCCGCTCATCCTGTTGCGACGGGTGGGGGACAGCTGCTCTCCCGTACCACCAGAGTCGGTTCCAGCAGCACCGGCTGCCGTTCCGGCGGATTGCCCTCCAGTTGGCCGACGAGCATCGCCACCAGGAGGCGCGCCGCCTCCTCCAGCGGCTGGGACACACTGGTCAGCGCCGGGGTGAGCAGGGCCGCGCTCGGTGTGTCGTCGAACCCGACCACCGCCAGGTCCCGGCCTGGCCGACGGTCCCGGGACCGGGCCGCGCGGAGCGCACCGACGGCGACCGTGTCACTGACCCCGATGACCGCGGTCGGCGGGGTGTCGGCGTCCAACAGGTGCCCGGCGGCGGCCGTGGCGGCGCTGATCGTGTCGTCGGTGCGTGCCAGCAGGGACTCGTGGGGCAGGCCGTACCGTGTCATCGCCGACCGCCATCCCCGCAGCCGTTCGTCGCCGAGACGATCGCCCTCCGGCCACCCCAGGAACGCGATGCGCCGGTGGCCCAGTTCGACCAGGTGCTCCACCGCGCGGGCCGTCCCGGCCGCACCGTCCACGTCCACCCATGCCGTACCCGCCGGGGCGGGCAGTCTTCCGTACGCGGCGAACGGCACGCCCCGCCGGTGCAGCCACAGCGCTCGCGGGTCGTCGGCCCGCACGTCGGTCAACAGGAAACCGTCCACGCTGCGGGTGCGCAGCATCGAGGCGTAGGCGTCCAGCTCCTGGTCCGGGCTCTCCGGGGTGAACACGACCAGGTGGTAGCCCACCCGCCGGGCCGCGTCCGCCACCGCGTGCAGGAAGCGGTCCAGCACCCAGCTCAGCCGGTCGTCACCGGGCTGCGGGACGTGGTAGCCGATCAATCGGGAACGCCGGGTACGCAGCGACCGTGCGCTGCGGTTGGGCTGGTAACCCATCTGCTTGATGGCGGTGCGCACCGCAGCGAGCGTCTCGGGGCGGAGCAGGTGCGGTGCGTTGATCGCGTTGGAGACGGTCTGCCGGGACACCCCGGCGGCCCGGGCCACGTCGACGAGCGTCGTCTCACGCCGCCGGTTCCCGGCCCGACTCGTCACGCCGCCCTCCCTCGCTCCACGACACGTGCGCCCGACGGCATCCCAGCCCTGGCCGACGATCCAGGCTACCGCCGGTGTACGCGGCGGGGCGGTGGTGCGGCACACGAGGCGAGTCGTGCCCGGGCGTACCGCGCAGGTCGCCGACCGCGGTCGAGTCGTGCCGGATGTCGCGGTCTCATCACCGAGAGTACTCGCACTCTCACCTTGGGTACACTCAGGGTCCGGTGACGGGGGGTACGTACAGACTCTCGGGGTGACCGCCGGTCCGCACCCCGGTGCGTTCGCGAGGCCTGTCCGGCTCAGTTTCCGTTCGCGGTGCCGGGCCGACCGTTCTGCGTCAGGACCCGGCTCCGGCCCCGGAACTCGGCGATCACGGTACCGCCGTCGGGTCCCTCCCGGCGGACGGTGACGTCGTAGATGCCGCTGCGTCCGTAGCGGACGCGTTCCTCGGCGGTCGCGACGAGCTGGTCCCCCAGGTGGGCCGGGGCGACGAACGTGATGTCGGCGCCGGCGGCGACGGTCACCGGGCCGTAGCTGTTGCACGCGTAGGCGAACGCGGTGTCGGCCAGCAGGAACACGTAGCCGCCGTGGGCGATGCCGTGTCCGTTGACCATCGTCTCGGTGATCCGCATCCGCACCACGGCCCGGCCCCCGCCGGCCTCGGTCACCTCGATGCCCAGCGAGCGGGACGCCAGGTCGGCGTCGTACATCTCGTGCGCGGCCCTGCACACACCGGCCGGGGGCTGTGACACCTGATCCACTGCCTCGCTCACCACTCCGAACGACGGTCGACGGCGGTTTCGCCCAGTAAAGGAAGCACACCCGGTGGCGTCAAGCGCGGCGTGCCCCGGCGAGTGCCGGTGGGTGTGCGGCGCCGGAGCGAGCCGGGAGCGACCCGTCGACCCGTGGATCACGGACGGAAGACGACCCGGACGCAGCCGTCCTCCTTGTTCTTGAACATCTCGTACCCCCGGGGTGCCTCCGTCAACGACATCTGGTGGGTGGCCAGGTACCGCGTCCGCAGCTCCCCCTTGGCCACCCGCTCCAGCAGCATCGGGATGTACCGGTGGCCGTGTTGCTGGGCACCGCGCAGGGTCAGGCCCTTGTTCATCAGCGCCCCGAGGGGGAACTTGTCCACCACGCCCGCGAAAACCCCCAGGACGAACACGGTCCCGCCCTTGCGGCAGGCCATGATCGCCTCCCGTACCGCGGTCGTCCGGTCCGTCTGCAACCGGAGCTGCTGTTTGACCTGGTCGTACAGGTGCTGCGGGCCGCTGTCGTGCGCCTCCAGTCCCACGGCCTCGATGCACACGTCCGGGCCCCGCCCCCCGGTTCGTTCCCGCAGTTCGGCACCCACGTCGGTGCGGGTGTAGTCGATGATCTCGGCGCCGGTCTCCTCCTCGGTCATCGTCAGTCGCTCGGGGTAGCGGTCGATGGCGATGACCTTCTCGGCTCCCAGGAGGATCGCGGCGTGCGCGGCCATCTGGCCCACCGCGCCGCAGCCCCAGATCGCCACCACGTCCCCGGGGGACACTCCGCCCAGGTGGGCTCCCATCCACCCGGTCGGTGCCGAGTCGGAGACGAACAACGCGCTGAGGTCGTCGACCTCGTCCGGGATCGGGAAGGCCCCGAAGTCGGCGAACGGGACCCGCACGTACTCGGCGTGGCAGCCCAGGAAACCTCCGGTGGCGTGCGAGTAGCCGAAGATGCCGCCCGTTTCGTAGCCGAACAGCATCTGGGCCAACCCCGGGTTGGGGTTGCTGTTGTCGCACAACGAGGTCATCAGGTTCTCGCAGTACCAGCACCGGCCGCAGCTGATGAACGAACAGACCACGACCCGGTCCCCGACCCGGTGCCTGCGGACCCCGGGGCCGACCTCGACGATTTCTCCGACGAACTCGTGTCCCAGCACGTCCCCCGCACGCATGGCGGGGATGTACCCGCCGAGCAGGTGCAGGTCCGACCCGCACGTGGTGCTCAGTCGCACCTTCACGATCGCGTCCTGGTCGTTGAGGATGCGCGGATCGGGCACCTGTTCGACCGTCAGCTCGTTCACACCTGCCCAGCACAGTGCCTTCACAGTCGTCCCTCCCCGCTCGCCCGTCTGCGCACCAGGTCAAGCAGTCTTCCGGCCGCAGTGGGACGTGCGTTCGGTGGCGAGTCCGGTGCGAGCACCTCGCCGGTCTCCAGGAGCGACTTGGCGTCCCGCAGGGCTCGCCGCACCTGCTGGCGGGGGTCGTCGCCACTGAGACGGCTGGTCAGGTTGACCGCACCGCGCGGAACGGGGACGAGCGGACGGGCACACAGCTCCGAACCCCGCCCACCCGCCGCCGGGCGGACCTGGACCTCGACGGTGTCCCCCAGCCGGATCAGCGGCTCGGGCAGTTTCCCCTGGGGTGCGACCTGCTCCGGTGGGCGGTTGACGGTGACGGCGAGCCAGCGGTGCGCCGTGTCCTGGCTCGTCACCTCCCGGTTCGCCCGGCGTGCCACCAGACGGCCCACGGCCACGGCTGTCGCGCCGGCTCCGGCCAGTACGGCCACACCACGACCGATGACACCCCACACGGTCCTCATCCCCTCGATCAGGCGCACGCGGGTCGCCTCGTCGGCCCGTTCGTCGCGTGCGGTCGCTCCCGGGGGAGTACCCGAGCGGACCCGCCTCTAAAGGGGGTGCCCGTCCGTCACCGAAGCGGAGGAATCCCGCGTCCTGCCGGTGTGTTCGGCGGCTCGTCCCAGGGTTCCGGGACGGCGGTGAACCCGACGGGGCGGAGGGATACCGGTGGTACGGGAGAGTCCGGGTGGGTCAGGAACGCACCAGGCGGGCGATGGCCTCGCTGGCCTCCCGCACCTTGTGCTCGGCGTCCTGCCCACCCTGTTCCAGGGCCTGCCGCACGCAGTGCGCGAGGTGTTCCTCCAGCAGGGCCAGGGAGACGGCCTGCAG
>DATCJU010000066.1:0-18433 GCA_036562635.1 Pseudonocardiaceae bacterium | reverse complement strand
CATCCGCACCGCCCTCTACGACGCGACGTACGACTGCCGCCTGGTCTCCCGGGCCGCCGACGAGGGCACCGAGGCCGTGCTGAGCCGCGTGGTGGGCAAGCACTGCGAGTCCGGCGACATCGTGGTGCGGGACTGCTGGCTGCCGGAGGACCTCGCCCCCGGCGACCTGATCGCGGTCGCCGCCACCGGTGCGTACTGCTACTCGATGTCCAGCCGCTACAACCTGGTCCCCCGGCCGGCCGTGGTCGCGGTGGCGGACGGTCGCTCCCGCCTGGTGCTGCGACGCGAGTCCCTGGAGGACCTGCTCCGGCTGGAGGCGACGTGAGCCACGGCCACGGAACCGGACCGAAGTGGCCCGATCGGGTACGAGTGTCCTGTCGGGGACCGCAGGCCTCGGCAGGACACGATGGCGGAGCCTGGCCCGAGCGGGCCGACCGGGCGCGGGTGTCCCGCAAGACGCTGGAGGTGTCATGAGCGAGCTGGGGGAGCACACCCCCGTCGAGCCCCTGCCGGTACCGAGTCCCGCCCCCGTGCGGGTGGCCCTGCTGGGATGCGGCACGGTGGGCGCCGAGGTGGTGCGTTTGCTCCAGGAGCAGGCGGACGACCTCGCGGCCAGGGTGGGGGCGACCGTCGAGCTGGCGGGCGTGGCGGTGCGCAGACCGCACCGGCACCCCGAGGTGCCCGCCTCGCTGCTCACCACCGACGCCGCCACGCTGGTCGCCTCCGACGTCGACGTGGTGGTGGAGGTGATCGGCGGGATCGAGCCGGCCCGCACCCTGCTGCTGGACGCACTGCGCGCCGGGAAGTCGGTGGTCACCGCGAACAAGGCGCTGCTGGCCTCGCACGCCGCGGAGCTGTTCGCCGCGGCCGACGCCTCGGGGGCCGACCTGTACTTCGAGGCCGCCGTGGCCGGGGCGATCCCGCTGATCCGCCCGCTGCGGGAGTCGTTGGCCGGTGACCGGATCACCCGGGTGATGGGCATCGTCAACGGCACCACCAACTACATCCTCTCGGCGATGGACGCCACCGGCTCCGGTTATGCCGAGGTGCTGGAGGAGGCCACGGCGCTGGGGTACGCCGAGGCGGACCCGACCGCCGACGTGGACGGGTACGACGCCGCCGCGAAGGCGGCGATCCTGGCCTCGCTCGCCTTCCACACCCGGGTGACCGCAGCCGACGTGTACCGGGAGGGCATCTCCACGGTGACCGCGGCCGACGTAGCGGCCGCGAAGGAGATCGGCCGCACGGTGAAGCTGTTGGCCATCTGCGAGCGCGAGGTCGACACGGGGGAGGACGGCGAACCCGTCGAGTCCGTCTCGGTGCGGGTGCACCCGGCGATGGTGCCGCGCAGCCACCCCCTGGCCGGGGTCGGTGGTGCGTTCAACGCGGTGTTCGTGGAGGCGGAGGCCGCGGGTCAGCTGATGTTCTACGGCCAGGGTGCCGGGGGCGCGCCGACGGCCAGTGCCGTGCTCGGGGACCTGGTCGCGGTGGCCAGGAACCGGGTGATGGGCGGGCGGGGCCCCCGTGAGTCCGCCTACGCCGACCTGCCCGTGCGTCCGATGGGACGCACCCGGACCCGGTACTACATCGCGCTGGACGTGGCGGACAAACCGGGTGTGCTCACCCAGGTCGCGGCGGTGTTCGCCGAGCACGGGGTGAGCATCGCCTCGGTGCGACAGGAGGGCAGGGACGGTGCCGACGTCGGGGAGGACGGCCTGGCCAACCTGGTGGTGATCACCCACTCGGCGCCCGACGCGGCCCTGCGGTCGACGGTGGACAAGCTCGCCGGATTGCCGGTGGTACGTGAGGTGGTCAGTGTGATGCGTGTGGAGGGTGAGGCGCCGTGACGGTCGAGCTGCCTCGGGAGCTGGGCGCCACGGTCTCGGCGCGTCCGGCCTGGCCGGGAATCATCGAGGCCTACCGCCACCGCATCGACCTGCCGTCCGGGGCGACCCCGGTGACCCTGCACGAGGGGGGAACACCGCTGGTCGAGGCCCGGTACCTGTCCGAGCTGACCGGGAGCCGGGTGCTGCTGAAGGTGGAGGGGGCCAACCCGACCGGCTCGTTCAAGGACCGTGGCATGACCACCGCGATCACCGCGGCGGTCGCCCAGGGCAGCCGGGCCGTGATCTGTGCCTCCACCGGCAACACCTCCGCGTCCGCCGCGGCCTACGCCGCGCGGGCCGGCCTGACCTGCGCGGTGCTGGTGCCCCGCGGCAAGATCGCGCTGGGCAAGCTGGCCCAGGCGGTGGCGCACGGGGCGCGGATCCTGCAGGTGGAGGGCAACTTCGACGACTGCCTGGAGCTGGCCCGCAAGACCGCGGCCGAGTACCCGATCACCCTGGTGAACTCGGTGAACCCGGTGCGGCTGGAGGGGCAGAAGACCGCGGCGTTCGAGATCTGCGACGCCCTGGGGCGCGCACCGGACGTGCACTGCCTGCCGGTCGGCAACGCCGGCAACATCACCGCCTACTGGAAGGGGTACTCCGAGTACGCGGCGGAGGGACTGGTCGACTCCCGGCCCCGGATGTTCGGTTTCCAGGCGGCGGGGGCCGCGCCGTTGGTGCACGGCCGTCCGGTGTCGGCCCCGGAGACCGTGGCCACCGCGATCCGCATCGGCAACCCCGCGTCCTGGACGGGGGCGGTGACCGCCAGGGACGAGTCGGACGGGCTATTCGCCGCGGTCACCGACGAGCAGATCCTGGACGCCTACCGGCTGCTGGCCAGCCGCGAGGGGGTGTTCGTGGAGCCGGCTTCGGCGGCCAGTGTGGCCGGGCTGCTGGCCACCGCCGCCGACGGGCGGCTGCCGAAGGGCTCGCTGGTGGTGTGCACGGTGACCGGGCACGGGCTCAAGGACCCGGACACCGCGTTGCTGGGCGTGCCGGAGGTGGAGCCGCTGCCGGTCGAGCCGGGCGCGATCGCCGCCGCGCTCGACCTGCGGTGACACCGCCGGTCGGCGGATCCCCGGTCGGGGGTCCGCGGAGACGGGAGGGTTTTCGGATGATCGGGCGTCGCGTCCGGGTGCGAGTGCCCGCGTCCACCGCCAACCTCGGTCCCGGCTTCGACGCACTGGGCATGGCGCTCGGCCTGTACGACGTGGTCGACGTGGAGGTGATCCCGGCCGGTCTGCGGGTCGAGGTGTCCGGTGAGGGCGCCGGTGTGGTGCCGGACGACGAGCGCCACCTGGTGGTGCAGGCCCTGCGGTCCGCGTTGGCGGCCCTGGACTGTGCGGTGCCCGGTGTGGTGCTGCGATGTCGCAACGCCATTCCGCACTCGCGCGGGTTGGGGTCGTCGGCGGCGGCGGCCGTGGCCGGGGTCGCCGCGGCGTACGCGTTGGCCGAGGTGAAGCTGGACGACACGGCGTTGCAGCTGGCCGCGGGCCTGGAGGGGCACGCGGACAACGCTGCGGCCAGCCTGTACGGCGGGGTGGTCATCGCCTGGACGGAGGACGAGCGGTTCCACGCGGTGCGTGTCGACCCGCATCCCGAGGTGCAGCCGGTGGTGCTGGTACCGCAACAGGAGTCGTCCACGGCGACCACCCGTGGTCTGTTGCCGGAGCAGGTGCCGCACGCCGACGCCGCGTTCGCCGCGGGACGGTCCGCGCTGGTCGTGCACGCTCTGACGGTGCGGCCGGACCTGCTGCTGCCGGCCACGGCGGATCGGTTGCACCAGGACTACCGCGAACCCGCCTGGCCGGCCACGGCCCGGCTGGTGCGGAGGCTGCGGGAGGCGGGTGTTCCGGCCATGGTCTCGGGCGCCGGCCCCACCGTGCTGGCCCTGCCGGCCGGTGGACGCCTCCCCGATGCGGTGGACGTCACGGGTTTCCAGGTGCGGCAACTGCCGGTGGACCTGCAGGGCGTGCAGGTGGAGCACCTGGGCTAGGTCGCCCCGGTTTCCGGCGTGTTCGGGAAGTTCCGCCGGGGGTGCGACGTTGTGCTTGGCAGCGGCCGGAACGGGTGAATCACCTGATACGCGTCCATTCGGGTTGATCTGGTGGTATGCGCCGTGTCAGGGGTTCAGGTTGTTGCACCAGCGGGAGCGGGAGTCTAGGCTCGAGGGTGATCAGTCACCGCGCGCACGGGCGCCGGTGCAGTTCCCGGGTCGTCGATCCCGGGCCGCATCTCCTGCTGCGAGTCGACCCCGCGCTGTGAGCCCGGGGTTGGCGATGGTGGGTACCCGACCGCGTTGGTGACCGAGAAGTCCCGTGTTGGCGGTCCCCGTTCCCAGCGGCCACGGTGCCGTATCCGTCGGAGATCCGCCTGTCACAGGACGACCTGCTGCCCCGCGTCCCGCCGGGCGGCAAGTCCGCTGGTCCGCGTGGAGGCGGGGACCGGTCAGGAAGGACATTCGTGAGTGACACCAATCTGTTGAGCAGCGAGGCGCCGGGCGCTGCGGGTTCTGTTGAGCAGCGTGGATCCGATCAGCAGGTTCCCCCGGCTCAGGCGGTGGGCTCGTCGTCCACCAACGGCACCACGCCGCCGCGGAGGCGTGGACTTTCCGGAATGGTGCTGGCCGAGCTTCGTGAGCTGGCGAAGGAGCTCGGTATCCCCAATATCGCGGGCATGCGCAAGGGCGACCTGATCGCTGCGATCAAGGAGCGACAGGGCGGCGGGTCCGGCCGTGCCAGCAGCCGTTCCGGTGGTGCCGGTGAGGCCGTGAAGCAGACGGGGACCACCGAGGCTCAGCAGCAGGCCCCTGCCACCGACGCGCAGGCAGAGAAGCCGCAGGCCTCCACCGCGGCCCCGCCGGCGGAGAAGGCGGAGAAGGTGGAGAAGCAGCAGACCAAGGCCGCGGGTGCCGAGGCCGCCGAGCGTGACGGTGGTCCGCAGGAGGGCGGTCGGGCCGAGGAGGAGACGGGCCGACGCAGCCGCCGGCGCCGCTCGACGAGCCGGACGTCCGGTGAGGCCGAGAACCAGGGCGAGCAGCGGGCCGCCCAGCGCGGTGGTCAGAAGGACCAGTCCGAGCAGGCCGGCGCCGGCCGTGCCGCCACCGAGAAGACCGGTGAGCAGCGCAACGGCGACAAGTCGGGTGAGAAGTCCGACGACAACAGGACCGCGGAGAAGACCGAGGGCCGCGCGCAGGGCGACCAGCAGGCCCGGGACGACGACGGCGAGGAGAGCGGCGGGCGCCGCCGGGGCCGTCGGTTCCGCGACCGCCGTCGTGGTCGTGGCCGCGGCGAGGGCAGCGGCAGCGGTGGCGGTGAGCTGGAGGTCCGCGAGGACGACGTGCTGCTGCCGGTCGCCGGCATCCTGGACGTGCTGGAGAACTACGCGTTCGTCCGCACCTCCGGTTACCTGCCGGGGCCGAACGACGTCTACGTCTCGTTGTCGCTGGTCCGCAAGTACGGTCTCCGTCGTGGTGACGCGATCACCGGTGCGATCCGTCAGCCGCGGGAGGGTGAGCAGCAGCGGCAGAAGTTCAACCCGCTGGTGCGGGTGGACTCGATCAACGGCATGGACCCGGAGCAGGCGCGCAACCGGCCCGAGTTCCACAAGCTGACCCCGCTGTACCCGAACGAGCGGCTGCGCCTGGAGACGGAGCCGCACATCCTCACCACCCGCGTCATCGACCTGGTGATGCCGGTCGGCAAGGGCCAGCGGGCGCTGATCGTGTCCCCGCCCAAGGCGGGTAAGACCTCGGTGCTGCAGGCGATCGCCAACGCGATCACCCGCAACAACCCCGAGTGCCACCTCATGGTCGTGCTCATCGACGAGCGGCCGGAGGAGGTCACCGACATGCAGCGTTCGGTCAAGGGCGAGGTGATCGCCTCGACCTTCGACCGTCCGCCGTCGGACCACACCTCGGTCGCCGAGCTGTCCATCGAGCGCGCCAAGCGCCTGGTGGAGCTGGGGCACGACGTGGTGGTGCTGCTCGACTCGATCACCCGTCTGGGCCGGGCCTACAACCTGGCTGCCCCGGCGTCGGGCCGCATCCTGTCCGGTGGTGTGGACTCCACCGCCCTGTACCCGCCGAAGCGGTTCCTGGGCGCGGCGCGGAACATCGAGGGTGGCGGTTCGCTGACCATCTTCGCCACGGCGCTGGTGGAGACCGGTTCCACCATGGACACGGTGATCTTCGAGGAGTTCAAGGGCACCGGCAACGCCGAGCTCAAGCTCGACCGCAAGATCGCCGACCGGCGGGTCTTCCCCGCGGTGGACGTCAACCCGTCCGGCACCCGCAAGGAGGAGCTGCTGCTCTCGCCGGACGAGCTGGCGGTCACGCACAAGCTCCGTCGGGTCCTGCAGGCCCTGGACAGTCAGCAGGCCATCGATCTGCTGTTGGACCGGCTGCGCAAGACGCGGACCAACATCGAGTTCCTGATGCAGGTCGCCAAGAGCGCGCCGGGCAGCGACAACGACTGAGCCGGCCGGAGGGGCCGTCGTCCCGGCCCACCCGATGGCAGGTGACGGGGGCGTCCGTCGTACGGCGGGCGCCCCCGTCGTCGTTCCCTCCCGGGGCGCTGGGTCAGGGTCGTGAGGGTGCTTCGGGTCGGGTGGTGTTCTGCGCCAGCCGTACCGGACAGGTGACGTTCATGGTGCGGAGGCTGCGCAGCAGGAGCACGAGCGCGCCCAGCGCGGGCAGACCGGTCACCGCCGTGGCCACCGCGGGGACCACCAGGCCGTCCGCCGCGATCCCCCCGAACCCGAAGGCGACCAGGTAGGGCCAGCGCAGCCAGTACCGTTGCCAGGACGCCCGCCAGCGCACGTTGAAGCTGTAGCTCAGCCCCACCGCCAGGCCGGCGCCGAACAGCGGGCCGAACAGCTCCACCTTCCCGTCCAGCAGCAGGGAGGGCAGGGAGACGACACCCAGTGCCGCCGCGACGAACAAAGGTGGTAACACCAGCCATCGCGTAACGGAAAGTTGCCATCCGACCGCACAAAGCACACGCATAGCTTGCGCGTTCCGGTGGCTCCTCGGAATAAATTCGTCACCGAATGTGATGAGCCAGCGCCGAGCGGCAGAACCGGCGCGACGAGCGGTCGGTATCGGGGTCACCAACCCTGTACACCCACCTCGGTGACGGGTTGTCGACCGTGGATCCACCGTCGGGTGGTGGCGCTGCCGCCGTGACGGCATTCACGTGCCGGCGGCCCCTCGACAGGAACACCGGACGCCCGCGGCGCGTTACAGTCCCCGCCAGACCGTCTGGCAAACTGAGCAGTCGAGTCCGGCACCGGTTCACTCCCGACAACGCACAGTCGTGCAGGGGGACCCGGCGGCCATCGAGGAGAGGACGAGACGTTGAAGAGTGGTATCCACCCCGACTACGTGGTCACCCAGGTGACCTGCGGCTGCGGCAACTCCTTCACCACCCGCAGCACCAAGAAGACCGGCGTGATCTTCGTCGAGGTCTGCTCGAACTGCCACCCGTTCTACACCGGCAAGCAGAAGATCCTCGACACCGGTGGCCGGGTTGCTCGCTTCGAGGCTCGCTACGGCAAGCGGAAGAAGTGAACCGACCGCGTTGAGGTAGGCATTCGCGACGGCGCTCGTCCGGGCTGCCGAGCCGACAGGTTCGGTGCTCCGGGTGGGCGCCGTCGCGTGTTCCCGCGACCGGTGCGGTGATCCGGTGCGGTCCGGGCCGGCATCCGCCGGACCGGACGTGGGTGCGGCCAGGCAGGGAGGTAGGCATGACCGGCGGCGTCGTTGGAACAGGTGCTGATCCGGCGGCCCTGGAGTCGTTGATCGCCGAGTACGCGCAGCTGGAGGCCCAACTCGCCGATCCTGCGGTGCACGCCGAGGCGGGCCGGGCCCGTCGGCTCGGCCGCCGCTACGCCGAGCTCACCCCGGTGGTGCGGACGGTCCGGGAGCTGGAGCAGGCTCGGGCCGATCTCGCCGCGGCCCGGGAACTGGCTGCCGAGGACCCCGTGTTCGCCACGGAGGCCGAGGAGCTGGCCCGCACCACCATCCCGCAGCTGGAGGCCCGGCTGGCCGAACTGCTGCTGCCCCGTGACCCGCACGACGCGTCCGACGTGATCATGGAGATCAAGTCGGGAGAGGGGGGCGAGGAGTCCGCCCTCTTCGCGGGGGACCTGCTGCGGATGTACCTCCGTTACGCGGAGCGCCAGGGCTGGCGGGTCGAGGTGCTCGGGGCCACCGAGTCCGATCTCGGCGGCTACAAGGACGTCACGATCGCCATCAAGGGCCGGGGGGACAGCCCCGAGGGGGTGTGGTCCCGGTTGAAGTTCGAGGGCGGGGTGCACCGCGTGCAGCGGGTGCCGGTCACCGAGTCCCAGGGACGCATCCACACCTCGGCCGCCGGGGTGCTGGTCTATCCCGAGCCCGAGGACGTCGAGGTCGACATCGACGAGAAGGACCTGCGCATCGACGTGTTCCGTTCCTCCGGCCACGGCGGGCAGAGCGTGAACACCACCGACTCGGCAGTCCGGATCACCCACCTGCCCACCGGCATCGTGGTCACCTGCCAGAACGAGCGCAGCCAGCTCCAGAACAAGGCACGGGCGCTGCAGGTGCTGCGGGCCCGCCTACAGGCGATGGCGGAGGAGGCCGCCGCCCAGCAGGCCGCGGACGCCCGGCGCAGCCAGGTGCGCACCGTGGACCGCTCCGAGCGCATCCGCACCTACAACTTCCCGGAGAACCGGATCTCCGACCACCGGGTGAACTACAAGGCCTACAACCTGGACCAGGTGCTCGACGGTGACCTCGACGGTGTGCTGAACGCGCTGATCGCGGCCGACCGTGCCGAGCGGCTGGCCGCCGCCGGTCACGATGCCTGAGCCGGGGTCCGTGTCGCGTCTGCCGCTGCGACCGGTCCTGCGGGAGGCCGAACAGGTCCTGGCCGCGGCCGGCGTGTCCAGCCCCAGGGTGGACGTCGAACTGCTGGCGGCGCACGTGCTGGGTGTGTCACGCACCCGGTTGCTCCTGGTGGGTTCGGTCGAGGTCGAGGCCGTGGACCGGTTCCGACAGCTCGTGGCACGCCGGGCCGAGCGGGTGCCGCTGCAGCACCTCGTGGGCACCGCACCCCTGGGGGAGATCGACCTGCTGGTGGGGCCCGGTGTGTTCGTGCCCCGTCCCGAGACCGAGCTCCTGCTGTCCTGGGGGGTGGAGCTGCTCGCCGGGGTGTCCTCCCCGCTGGTGGTGGACCTGTGCACCGGATCCGGCGCGCTGGCCCTGGCGCTGGCCCACGCCCGCCCGGACGCCCGGGTGTACGCCGTGGAGCGGGACGGGGAGGCGTTGGCCTGGGCCCGGCGCAATGTCGAGGCACGGGCCGCCGCGGGGGACACCCCGATCCGGTTGCTCGCCGGTGACGTGGCCGATCCCGAACTCCTGGCCGAGCTGGTCGGGCAGGTGGACCTGGTGCTGTGCAACCCCCCGTACGTGCCGGAGGGCACCCCGGTACCGCCCGAGGTCGGCGAGCACGACCCGCACCAGGCGGTGTTCGCCGGGCCCGACGGCCTGGAGGTGATCCGGCACGTGGTCACCTGCGCGGCCCGGCTGCTGCGGCCCGGTGGCGGGGTCGCGATCGAGCACGACGACAGCCACGGCACCGCGGTACCGGAGCTGCTGGCCCGCCACGGTGGGTTCGTCGACGTCACCGGGCATCGTGATCTCGCCGGGCGCCCGCGTTTCGCCACGGCACGGCGTGCCCCGCGGAGCTGAGGCGTTCCGTCGCCCCTCGTGGCCGTACCCGTTATCGGGCGCTCGTGCCGGGTCGTAGGCTGCGGAGGGTGAGCACTGTCTACGACTGCCGTCAGCAGGACACCCGCGCCGAGGGGCTGGCCGCCGCGGTCGGCGCCGTGCGGGCCGGGCAGCTGGTCGTGCTGCCCACCGACACCGTGTACGGGATCGGTTGCGACGCCTTCGACGCCACCGCGGTGGACTCGCTGTTGGCGGCCAAGGGGCGCGGTCGGGACATGCCGGTGCCGGTCCTGGTGGGCTCCTGGACCACCATCGACGGCCTGGTGCTCTCGGTGCCCAAGGAGGCCAGGGCGCTGATCGAGGCCTTCTGGCCGGGCGGGCTGTCCATCGTGCTGCGACACGCTCCGTCACTGGCCTGGGACCTGGGGGACACCCGGGGCACCGTGATGCTGCGTATGCCGCTGCACCCGGTGGCGTTGGAGTTGTTGCGCGAGGTCGGTCCGATGGCGGTGTCCAGTGCCAACCGTTCCGGGCGGCCGCCGGCCAGCACCGCCCAGGAGGCGTTGGCGCAGCTCGGTGACGCGGTGTCGGTGTACCTGGACGGCGGTCCCTCCGGGGAGCCCGTGGCGTCCACCATCGTCGACCTCACCGGTGACGAGCCGGTGGTGTTGCGGGAGGGGGCCGTGAGCTCGGCCGAGGTGTCCGAGGTGCTCGGCGTTCCGGTGCGCACTCCGGGCCGGTGACCACCCGTGGATGATCATCAACCGGTGGGTAGTGGTCGTCACCGAGCGTGCGAGGCATAGCCTTACGCCCGTGGGCCCATTGCCTGCTTACGCACCCGCTGGTCTTCCGGTCCGTGAGTACGCCCTTGTCGGTCTCACCGCGGCCGCAGTCACGTTCCTGCTCACCGGCCTGGTCCGCCTGCTGGCCATCCGGGTCGGCGCCGTGGCCTACCCCAGGCAACGCGACGTGCACGTCAAGCCCATCCCGCGCATGGGCGGCGTCGCGATGTACGGCGGGGTCGTGGTCGGCATGCTGTTGGCCCACCAGCTCCCGGTGCTGCGGCGCGCGTACGACTTCTCCTGGGACGTGGTCGCAGTGCTCGCGGCCGGCGCGGTGATCGTGCTGGTCGGGGCGCTGGACGACCGGTTCGAGCTGGACTCGCTGACCAAGTTGGCCGGGCAGGTGACCGCGGCGGGCATCCTGGTGCTCTGCGGTGTGCAGTGGTTCACCTTCTGGGTGCCCTGGGGCGGCACCGGGGAGGGCAACATGGGCACGGTGCTGGTGCTGTCGGGCAACCAGGGCGGCCTGCTCACCGTGCTGCTGGTGGTGACGCTGGTCAACGCGATGAACTTCGTCGACGGCCTGGACGGTCTGGCCGCGGGTATCGGCCTGATCGCCGCCAGCGCCACCTGCGCGTTCTCCCTGGGCCTGCTGCACGAGCAGGGCGGGGACGTGCAGACCTACCCGCCGGCGCTGATCGCGGCCGCGCTGGCCGGTGCCTGCCTGGGGTTCCTGCCCTACAACTTCCAGCCGGCGAAGATCTTCATGGGTGACTCGGGGTCGATGCTCATCGGGCTGATGCTGGCGGCCGCGAGCACCACCGCCTCCGGGCGGCTGCACTACTCCAGCTACGACTACGGCCCCAAGGACGCCCTGGCTCTGCTGTCGCCGCTGCTGGTGGTGGCCTCGGTGCTGTTCGTGCCGGTGTTGGACCTGCTGATGGCGGTGGTGCGTCGGACCCGGGCGGGGCGCAGCCCGTTCAGCCCGGACAAGATGCACCTGCACCACCGGCTGCTGGAGATCGGTCACTCGCAGCGGCGGGCGGTGCTGCTGATCTACCTGTGGGCCGGGGTGCTGGCGTTCGGCACGGTGTCGTTGACCCTGTTCGACACCTGGGTGGTCGTCTGCGGGATCTGCGTGGGGTTGGTGTTGGCGTTCGTGGCCTCGGCGGTCCCGCGACTGCGTGAGATGCGTCGGTCCTGACCGCGGCACCCTGGCATGTCATATCCCCCGATCGGTGGGGCCGGCAGCGGTGCGTGACAATGCGGGGCGTGAGCGCTTCGTCGAAGTCCCGCGGCACCGTGGTCGGCACCGCGGGTGCCATGCGGTCCGTCCTGCGCCTGGCCGGTCTCGCCCTGGCGGTGGGTACCCCTGTCGCCCTGCTGGCCGGTTGGCTGGTCGCGGGGGCTGCGGGCCTGTGGGGCGCGTTGCTCGGCGTCGCGGTGGCGGCGGTGTTCCTGTTGGTCACCGTCGTTGTGATGATTGTCACGTCAAACTCGTCGCCCAACGTCACCGCGGCCGCCCTGCTGGGGTCGTGGTTGCTCAAGGTCGTGCTGATGATGGGCGCGCTGTGGGTGCTGCGCGGCATGACCTTCTATCACCGCACCGTGTTCGGCGTGGTGGCCATCGTGGCGATGGTGGTGCTGCTGGCTGCGGAGACCAGGGCGGTTCTGGCCGCGCGTACCCCGTACGTGGAACCGGCGTCCGGTGTGCGAGTGGGAGGCACCGAACGTGGTGAAGCGGGATGAGGAACGGGGTGTTGCGCCGCACACGCCACCCCGATGTGGGAAGTTCTACCTATCGGTTGGTAAGGTTCGCGTGCGATGAGTGACGACTCGGACAATCGCCCCCATCGGGACGAATCGGCCGTTTGGTCACTCGTCAGCACCCTCGTCGCCGGCCCCGTGGTGTGGGGTGGCGTCGGGTTCCTCGTGGACAGGGCCACCGACAGCCGGATCTGGACCCCGATCGGGTTGGCGGTGGGTTTTGTCCTGGGGTTCTACATCGTCTACGTCCGCCATGGCCGAGGCTGACCGAGCCCCGGTCGTAACAGCAGGGAGACCGCACTCAACATGGTGGTGTTGGCCTCAGAGGAGACCGGCGGCTGGCACGCGCCGGATATCAGCGAGTTCTTCCCAGGCGCGCTGCTGTTCGAGGGCACCCCGTTCGAGATGAACCGGATCATGTTGATCCGGATCCTCATGACGGTGGCTGTGGCGGCGTTCTTCCTGGTCGCTCTGCGGCGGCCGAAGCTGGTGCCGCGCGGGGTGCAGAACCTCGGTGAGTACGCCCTCGACTTCGTGCGGATCCACATCGCCGAGGAGATCCTGGGGCGGGAGCAGGGCCGTCGTTTCCTGCCCTGGCTGGCCACGATCTTCTTCCTGATCTGGGGCTGCAACTTCGCCGGCGTCATTCCGCTGCTGAACATGCCGGCGACCGGCGTGATCGGTCTGCCGCTGGTGCTGGCCCTGATCACCTACATCATCTTCAACTACGCCGGCATCAAGGCGCAGGGCTTCGGGAACTACTTCAAGAACAACCTGGTCCCGCCCGGCGTTCCGGTATTCCTGCTCCCGCTGGTCGTGCCGATCGAGTTCGTCTCGACGTTCCTGCTGCGCCCGTTCACGCTGACCGTCCGGCTCCTGGCGAACATGATGTCCGGGCACCTGATGCTGGTGCTCTTCTACGGGGCCTCCTGGTACCTGCTGTTCCAGGCCAGTGAGCTGTGGCTGAAGCCGGTCGGCGTGCTCAGCTACGCGATGGGCTTCGTCTTCACCCTGTTCGAGCTGCTGGTGCAGTTCCTGCAGGCCTACATCTTCACGATGCTCGCCGCCGTGTACATCGACGGCGCGCTGCACGCGGAGCACTGACCGCCACAGGTTTTGGTACGACCTTTCCGACGAGGGTCGGATGGGCCAACCAGAAAGGGAACACCACAGATGAACCTCGCTCAGCTCACCGGTGACTTCGGCACCATGGCTGCTGTCGGTTACGGCCTCGCCGCCATCGGCCCGGGCATCGGCATCGGCATCCTGGTCGGCAAGACCGCCGAGTCGATGGCTCGTCAGCCGGAGCTCTCCGGTCAGCTCCGCACCACCATGTTCCTGGGTATCGCGTTCACCGAGGCGCTGGCCCTGATCGGCCTGGTCGCCGGCTTCCTCTTCTGATCCGTACCCCCGTAGTTAGGCGGTGACCACCGTGACCACCCAGACCACCGTGCTCGCGGCGGAGGCGGGGCAGTCCCCCCTTCTGCCGGCGACGTACGACATCGTCTGGTCGCTCGTCTCCTTGGTGATCATCGGCTTGGTCTTCTGGAAGAAGGTGCTCCCGGCCTTCCAGAAGGTGCTGGCCGAGCGCACCGAGAAGATCGAGGGCGGTATCGCCCGGGCCGAGGCGGCCCAGGCCGAGGCCGAGCGCGCCCTGGAGCAGTACCGGGCGCAGCTGGCCGAGGCCCGTGCCGAGGCGGCTCGTATCCGCGACGACGCCCGCGCCGAGGGGCAGCGGATCATCGAGGAGATGCGGGCCCAGGCGCAGGCCGAGGCGGAGCGGATCGTGGCCCAGGGCCAGGCCCAGCTCGCCGCCCAGCGTGCCCAGATCGTGGCCGAGCTGCGCGGTGACCTCGGTCGGATGGCCGTGGAGCTGGCCGGCCGCGTGGTCGGCGAGTCCCTGGAGGACGAGGCCCGGCGCCGCGGCACCGTTGACCGGTTCCTCGACGAGCTGGAAGCCACCTCGGCGCCGGCTCGCAAGTGACTGCAGGAGTGAGGACCGCTGTGAGCACACTGCACGCCGCGAGCCGCGAGGCACTGGCTGCTGCCGAGCAGCGACTGCAGCAGGTCGTGGAAGGAATCTCCGACGGCGCCGCACTGGACCAGCTCGGTGCGGAGCTGTTCGCCGTCGCCGACCTGCTGGACCGCCAGGTGACGCTGCGGCGCCTGGTCGCCGACTCCACCAGCGAGGCGGCCCGCCGGGAGCGGCTGATCCGCGACCTGTTGGCCGGCAAGGTGGGGGACGCGACCCTCGACGTGCTCTCCGCGGTGGTCACCGCACGGTGGTCCAGCCCGCGTGAGCTGGTCGACGGGTTGGAGACGCTGGCCCGCACCGCCTACCTGGTGCGGGCTGAGCAGGAGGGCCGCCTGGATGCGGTCGAGGACGAGCTGTTCCGGCTCGGCCGCATCATCGCCGGGCAGCCCCAGCTCGAGCGTCTGCTGTCGGACCCGGCCGGGAACCCGGCCGGCAAGGCCGCTCTGGTCCGCGAACTCGTCGCGGGCAAGGTTGAGCCGGTTACCCTGGCCTTGACGGAGCAGCTGGTCAGGCAGCTTCACGGTCGCGGAGTTGTGGCCGGGCTGGAGGAACTCGCCGAGATGGCGGCGAGGCGCCGGGAACGCTCGGTCGCGTACGTGCGTTCGGCTGCCGCACTGACCGAGGCTCAGCAGGAACGACTGATCACCATCCTGCAGCGGATCTACAACCGCCCGATCGCGCTGCACGTCGAACTGGATCCGGAGCTGATCGGTGGCCTGGTGATCCGGGTCGGCGACGAGGTGATCGACGGTAGCGCCGCGGGCCGCCTGGAGGTCCTGCGGCGTCAGCTGGCCAAGTGACCTGGCGGCGTCCCAACAGCCTTCCACCCCTTTCGAACGAACCGAGAGCAGGAACGACATGGCGGAGCTGACGATCTCGTCGGACGAGATCCGCAGTGCGATCGAGAACTACGTCTCCAGCTACTCCCCGGAGGTCAACCGGGAAGAGGTCGGGACCGTCGTCGAGACCGGTGACGGTATCGCCCGTGTCGAGGGCCTGCCCTCGGCGATGACCAACGAGCTGCTCGAGTTCCCGGGCGGCGTCCTCGGCGTCGCGCTGAACCTCGACGTGCGTGAGATCGGCGTGGTCGTCCTGGGCAACTACGAGTCCATCGAGGAGGGGCAGGAGGTCCGGCGTACGGGCCAGGTCCTGTCCGTGCCGGTGGGCGACGGCTTCCTCGGCCGCGTGGTGAACCCGCTGGGCCAGCCGATCGACGGGCTCGGCGAGATCGTCGCCGAGGAGCGGCGTGTGCTGGAGCTGCAGGCCGCGACCGTGATGCAGCGGCAGCCGGTGAAGGAGCCGCTGCAGACCGGTATCAAGGCCATCGACTCGATGACCCCGATCGGCCGGGGCCAGCGTCAGCTGATCATCGGCGACCGTAAGACCGGTAAGACCGCGGTCTGCGTCGACACCATCATCAACCAGAAGAAGAACTGGGAGACCGGCGACCCGAAGCAGCAGGTGCGCTGCATCTACGTCGCGGTCGGCCAGAAGGGCTCCACCATCGCCAGCGTGAAGGCGGCGCTGGAGGAGGCCGGCGCGATGGAGTACACGACCATCGTGGCCGCTCCGGCGTCCGACCCGGCGGGCTTCAAGTGGCTGGCGCCGTACACCGGCTCCGCCATCGGCCAGCACTGGATGTACCAGGGCAAGCACGTCCTGATCGTCTTCGACGACCTGACCAAGCAGGCCGAGGCCTACCGCGCGATCTCCCTGCTGCTGCGTCGTCCGCCGGGGCGTGAGGCCTACCCCGGTGACGTGTTCTACCTGCACTCCCGGCTGTTGGAGCGTTGCGCCAAGCTGTCCGACGAGCTGGGCGGCGGCTCGCTGACCGGTCTGCCGGTCATCGAGACCAAGGCCAACGACGTGTCGGCCTACATCCCGACCAACGTCATCTCCATCACCGACGGCCAGTGCTTCCTGGAGTCCGACCTGTTCAACCAGGGTGTCCGGCCCGCGGTGAACGTCGGTATCTCGGTGTCCCGAGTGGGTGGTTCGGCCCAGATCAAGGCGATGAAGAAGGTCGCCGGCTCGCTGCGTCTGGACCTGTCCCAGTACCGCGAGCTGGAGGCGTTCGCCGCGTTCGCCTCCGACCTGGACGCCGCCTCCAAGGCCCAGCTGGACCGTGGTGTGCGTCTGGTCGAGCTGCTCAAGCAGCCGCAGTACACCCCGTTCCCGGTGGAGGAGCAGGTCGTCTCCATCTACGCGGGCACCCGCGGGTTCCTCGACTCGGTGCCGGTGCAGGACGTCCGCCGCTTCGAGACCGAGCTGCTGGACTTCCTGCGTCGTAACCACAAGGGGATCCTCGACGAGATCCGCGACACCAAGGACCTGACCGACGAGAACGAGGCGCGGCTGGTCGACGCGATCAACGAGTTCAAGAAGCAGTTCACCGCCTCGGACGGCTCGCCCGTGACGGAGGCGCCGGCTGCTGCGGCGGACCCGGACTCGGTCGGTCAGGAGTCGGTGAAGACGAGCAAGCCGGCCCCCGCCGGGAAGTGACGTGAGCCATGGCTGCTGAGCTTCGGGTCCTTCGACAGAGGATCAGGTCGGTCCGGTCGACCCAGAAGATCACGCGGGCGATGGAGCTGATCGCCACCTCCCGCATCGCGAAGGCGCAGGCCCGGGTGGCGGCGGCGCGGCCGTACGCGGAGGAGATCACCGCGGTGCTCACCGCGTTGGCCGACGCCTCCTCCTCCCTGGACCACCCGCTGCTGGTGCCCCGGGAGAACCCCAAGCGGGCCGGTGTCCTGGTCGTCACCAGCGACAAGGGCATGTGCGGCGGGTACAACGCCAACGTGATCAGGGCGGCGGAGGAGCTGCAGTCCCTGCTGCGTGAGCAGGGCAAGGAGCCCGTGCTGTACGTGATCGGCCGCAAGGGCGCGAACTACTACCGGTTCCGCCAGCGGGAGATCACGGGCTCGTGGAGCGGCTTCTCGGAGATCCCGCACTACGTCAACGCCTCCGAGGTCGGCGACGTGCTGGTGCGGGCTTTCCTGGCCGGTGCCGACGACACCGTGGACGGCCCGGGTCCCGACGGCGAGCGCGGGGTGGACGAGCTGTACGTCGTCTACACCGAGTTCAAGTCGATGCTGACCCAGCGGCCGGTGACCAAGCGGATCGCTCCGCTGGAGGTGGAGTACGGCGCCACCGTTCCGGTGCGGGCCCAGTACGAGTTCGAGCCGGACGCGGACACGCTGTTGGCCGCGCTGCTGCCGAAGTACATCAAGACCCGGCTGTTCGGGGCTCTGCTGGAGTCGGCGGCCTCGGAGTCGGCGGCCCGGCAGCGGGCGATGAAGTCGGCGACGGACAACGCCAACGAGCTGATCCGCACGCTCACCCGTGAGGCCAACCAGGCCCGCCAGGCCCAGATCACCCAGGAGATCAGCGAGATCGTCGGTGGCGCCGACGCGCTGGCTGCCGCAGGAAGTGATGAGTGACATGACTGCTGCTACTGCTACCGCCACCGGCCGGGTCGTCCGGGTCATCGGTCCGGTGGTGGACGTGGAGTTCCCCCGCAACGAGGTCCCGGAGCTGTTCAACGCCCTCCACGTCAAGGTCGACGTCGCGGGCGTCACCCGCACGCTGACCCTGGAGGTCGCCCAGCACCTGGGTGACAACGTGGTCCGGACCATCTCCATGCAGCCCACCGATGGCCTGGTCCGTGGCGCCGAGGTCACCGACACCGGTGCGCCGATCAGCGTGCCGGTGGGTGACGTGGTGAAGGGCCACGTGTTCAACGCCCTCGGTGAGTGCCTGGACGAGCCGGGCTACGCCGCGGACGCCGAGCGCTGGAGCATCCACCGCAAGGCCCCGGCCTTCGCCGACCTGGAGCCGAAGACCGAGATCCTGGAGACCGGTCTGAAGGTCATCGACCTGCTCACCCCGTACGTCCGGGGTGGCAAGATCGGTCTGTTCGGCGGCGCCGGTGTGGGCAAGACGGTGCTCATCCAGGAGATGATCAACCGTATCGCCCGGAACTTCGGTGGTACCTCGGTGTTCGCCGGCGTGGGCGAGCGGACCCGTGAGGGCAACGACCTCATCCTGGAGTTGGGCGAGGCCAACGTCCTCAAGGACACCGCGCTCGTCTTCGGGCAGATGGACGAGCCGCCGGGCACCCGTATGCGGGTGGCGCTGTCCGCCCTGACCATGGCGGAGTACTTCCGCGACGTCCAGGGCCAGGACGTGCTGCTGTTCATCGACAACATCTTCCGGTTCACCCAGGCCGGTTCCGAGGTGTCGACCCTGC
>DATCJU010000065.1:0-3815 GCA_036562635.1 Pseudonocardiaceae bacterium | reverse complement strand
CGGGGTGCTGGCACGGCAGTCGCCATATGAGCGTGCACGCCGCGCCCGGGTCGTCCGCCGGGTCGCCGGGCTGCTGATCGCCGGGGCCGTTGACCGGGCCGAGGCAATGCGGCAGGTGCAGGACCAGACCGGCATGCCGCTCGGATGGTGCGCCGCCGCACTGGCCGACGCCGTCTCCGGGCGACGCCAGGACGGGACGTGGTCATGAACGTGCGGGACATGCCAGACCACCCACGACCGGGACGTAAACGCAGCCCGGATCATCCTCGCCGCCGGGCGGGCGGAGAGGTTAAACACCTGCGGAGGGACCGTAAACCCCTCCGCATAGCGGAAGGCAGGACCCAGTGAAACAGGAACCCATCAAGGCCACCGAACCAAACCCGAAGCGGTGTGATCACGTCTGGCCTCCCGAGCTGGACGACAACGCCGTGTGCCAGAAATGCGGTCTCCCATACGCGGAGTGGGCCCAGTGACCGCGCCCGTCCTCGCCCGCCAGGTCTTCGGCGCCGGGCGTGTCTACAGGCACCCCCGCACAGGGGAAGAGGCGCCTTCGATCACCACCATCCTGGGCGTGCTCGACAAGCCGGCACTGCCCCGGTGGGCCGCCAAGGAGGCCGCCGAGTACGCCGCCGCCCACTGGGACGCCCTCGGCGCCCTGCCTGAACGCGACCGGGTGAAGCTCATCAAGGCTGCGCCGTGGGACCGCTCCGGGGACGCCGCATCCATCGGCGACCGCGTGCACGACCACATCGACCGGCTCGTAAGCGGCGAACCCACCACCGCTTCCTACGAACCGGAGGTGCAGCCGTTCATGACCGCCTTCGACGACTTCGTGGACACCTGGCGGCCGGAGTTCCGAATGTCAGAGTTCACCGTCTGGAACCGCACCGTCGGCTACGCGGGCACCGGCGACTTCCTCGCCTGCATCGGCGGTCAGCTGATCCTCGGAGACCACAAAACCGGCAAAGGGGTGTACGCAGAGGCTGCCTTGCAGCTGCACGCGCTCGCACACGCCGAGGTGATTGTCTACCCGGACGGCAGCGAGGAGCCCCTCCCGCAGGTCGATCGCCTAGCCGTCCTGCACCTACGCCCCAACAAGTGGGAGCTGATCGAGGTCCACCGGACCCCTGAAACCTGGGCTGCGTTCAAGTCCGCGGCCCTGCTCTACCGCTGGAAGCGGCAGGAGCACACCGTCTTCGGCACCCGCCGAAGCGGAACCGTCCAGTAGCACGAAAGGAAACCACCGTGGCTGACCTGCTCAGCAGCATCACCGACGACCCCGACGACGACAAGCCGGTGGACCTCCTCGGCGGAATCTCCGAGGACGGTCCGGAGCCGTGGAACCCCACCGAGCCTGATGGCATCCAGGGCACCGTCACCGCCGTGCTGGAGGAGGAAGGCAAATACTCGGACGAGCCGATCCCGGTCGTGGTCATCAAGACCGCCGACGGCGAGTTCACGATCAAGGGCTACCGGTCGGTCCTGCGTAACGAGATCAAGCGGGTGAACCCGCAGGTCGGTGGAACCTTCGCCGTCAAGTACTTCGGCGAGAAGGCCAAGAAGAACGGTGAAGGCCGGTACCACCACTACCGCGTGGCCTACCAGGGTCCCGCGCAGCCTACCGCGCCAACCGGACCTACCGCCGCGCCGTTCTGATCAAGTTCGCGGGGCCCGCCAACGGCACACCTAAGCGGGCCCCGCACCTACCCACGTCAAGCATAGTCTGCCCCGTCCCGGACCGCCGGGCACCCGGGCTCACGACCCGGGCGGGGCACCCGGAGAACCACGACGACCACGAGGGGGGATTCGTGACCACCTGGACGGACGTGCCGGTCTCGGCCGAGCACGCGAAGCTGCTCGCCGAGTCAGCAATCACCGCCGATGTGGCCGCAGCCGCAGGGGTGCGCACGGTCACTACCCGCGACGAGCTGCCGGAGGAACTCCGGGCGCACCGAAAGGTCACGTTGCCGGCGCTGCTGTTCCCACTAACCGGTGTGTCCGGCGCGGTCGTGCAACAGGTGCGTCGCGATGACGGGAACCGCACCGACGACGACCCCAAGTACATCTTTCCTAGTGGCACCCGGCCTGTGCTGGTGCAGCACCCGCACATGGCGGCACGAGTCGCCGACCCGTCCGCCCCGCTACTGATCGTGGAAGGCACCAAACAGTACCTCGCCGCCGTGTCCGCGCTGACGGGTGCCCGCCAGGCCGCAGTCGGCATCTCAGGCTGCTGGGGCTGGTCGAGCCAAGGGCGACCCGTCCCGGACCTGGCGTGCATCCCGTGGGAGGGCCGCGAGGTCTTCTTGGTCCTGGACGCCGACGTCGCCGAGAACCGGCAGGTGTGGACGGCGGCCGAGCGGCTGGCCGACACCGTGCGCCTACGCGGCGCCGCCAAGGTGCGATTCGTGAAGGTCCCCGGCGGGGGCAAGTCCGGTCTGGACGACGTCCTGAGCACCCTCGACGACCCGGCCAAGGGGCTGCAACGGCTGCTCACCGACGCCAAGGACAAGCTGCCCAGGCGGCCAGCGGTGCGTAAGAAGCGGCCGGAATGGATGGACCCTGACGACGGGAGCCTACTGGTCGACCGGTTCGCCACGATCCTGCGGGAGAAGCGTCCGATGGCGCTGGCGAGGGACGAGACGGTGGCGGTCTACACGCGGGGCGTGTACCGGGTAGGTCCGCTGGCCCTGGCCGACGTGGTGGCCGCCGAGATGGGTGACCTGTTTCGTCCCGCGCACCGGGCCGCGGTCGAGGAGTACATCGCGGCGAGTCTGTGGGGCGAGGGTCGGATGCTGCCGGAGACGATCGATGAGCCGGTGGTGAATCTGATCAATGGGATGCTCGACCTGCGGACGGGGGAGCTGAGACCGCACGACCCGGCGTATCTGTCGTCCGTGCAGCTGCCGGTCGTGTGGGATCCCGATGCGACGTGTCCGACCTACGAGGCGTGGGCGGCCGCGCAGATCGGCGACCAGCTCGACGACCTGGAGGAGGTTGCCTCCACGATGCTGGACCCGTCCCGGTGCCCGCCCAAGGCGATCTTCCTGTACGGGCCGTCAAGGTCCGGGAAGTCGACGTTCCTGCGGCTGCTGAAGCAGATGGCGGGGGAGGCGAACACCTCGGCGGTGACGTTGCAGCAGCTGTCGGACGACCGGTTCGCGTCTGCCAATGTCTACGCCAAGGTCCTGAATTGTGCGGCGGACCTTCCTGCCACGCACGTGAACGACTTGAGCGTTTTCAAGATGCTCACCGGTGAGGACCCGATTACGGCGAACCGCAAATACGGCAAGCAGTTCATGTTCATGAACCGCGCGCTGTTCGCCTTTTCGGCGAATGAGATCCCGACGGTCGGGGAAACGTCGGGCGCGTATTTCGAGCGGGTGAAGCCGTTCGCTTTCAAGCAGTCGTTCGCTGGCCGGGAGGACCCGCGCATTGAGGTCACTCTGCGTGAGGAGCTGCCGGGCATCCTCGTGCGGTGGGTGCGGGCGTGGCAGCGCCTGAACGCGCGCGGCCGGTATCTGCCGACGGCGGAGAAGGTGGCTGAGGAGTTCGCTGCGGGCTCCAACCGTGTTCACCGGTGGGTGACGGAGTGCTGCCAGATAGTGACCGAGGTGCCGGGCGGTGGCAGTTCCGGGGCGGCCGGTGGCAGTTCTGAATCTGCCACCGCGGTTACCTACGGCGCGACTTTGCCACCGGAGTACGGGACTACTAAGAGCGACCTTTACAAGGCGTTCAGTGACTGGTCACTGGAGACCGGCGGGTCGAAGATGTCGCGGACCAAGTTTCTCAGCCACCTGACCAGCATAAACGGTGTG
>DATCJU010000064.1:0-60824 GCA_036562635.1 Pseudonocardiaceae bacterium | reverse complement strand
CCCGGGACCACGCGCTCGGCACCGTCGCCCGCGTCCACCTCGGCCTCGGCGGCGACGGGCAGGACGTGGACCCGGCGACGGTGCTGCGCTGGACCACCGAACCGGAAGCGGTCGAGCGGATCGTCGACCTGCGTACCCTCGCCGGGGACACCCTCACCGACGCCGTGCTCACCTGGGCCGCGCAGCGCGCCGGAGCCGCCGGCGCCCCGCTGGGCCGCCTGCTGGCCGCGGGCGCCGTCGGGGACGCCGTGCCGCTCGGCCTGGTCGCCGGACTGCTCGTCGAGGCCCGCCAGAACGGCGGCGACCCGGCCAGGATCGCGCACGACGCGCTGATCCGCCTGGAAGCCTGGCTCGGCCCCGACGCGCGGGACATCCCCGCCCTGCGGGCCTGGGCCACCGAGGCCAGGGCGGTCACCACCGGCCTGCTGCGCCACTCCGAGCACGGCGACGCCGGCAAGCAGGTGGTCACCCGCGCCGACGCGCTGCTCGACCACGTGGCGGCCGGCGCGCTGGCCGCCGCGTCCGACCTGCTGCCCAGCGGGCTCACCGAACGGTTCACCCGGCTCGCCGCCGTCCTCGCCCAGGCCGCCGAGCACGCCCAGCAGCGAGCCCGGGACGGCATCGACCTGGCACTGGTGCCCGCCCCCGACCTGGAGGCCGTGGAGGCGGCCTGGCAGCAGGTGGCCGGCCACCGGCTGTCCGGGACGGACCGGCGCACCGCGCCGTTCCACGCCGCTGTCCGGCTCGTCCGCTGGCTCGCCACCAGCACCGCGGTGCCGCCGTTCTCCTTCGCCGAGCTGGTCCACCGGTACAGCGACACCGAGGCGTGGGTCGACTCCGCGGTCAACGACGCCGCCACCGGGGTCACCGACAGCCAGCTCGGCTACGCGCTGGAGGCGGTGCTCGCCGTCGTGCGCCGCCGCCGCAGCGCCCACGACCGGGCGTTCGCCACCGCCCTCGCCGCGCACACCGAGAACGACCCGGCCGCCGAGCGGGCCGGGTGGCTGCGCCGCTACCAGGGCGTGTGCCACATCGAGGACCTGCTGCCCGACCTGGTCCTGCGCATGGTCAAGGACCTGAACCTCCCGGTGCTGCTGCTCGTGCTGGACGGCATGAGCGCCGCGGTGGCCGCCGAGGTCGTGGAGCAGGTGCTCTCCCGCACCAGCGACGGCTGGATCGAGGCGCTCCCGCCCGGGGAGCCCCGCCGCATCACCGCGCTGGCCGCGCTCCCCACCCTCACCGAGGTCAGCCGGGCCTCCCTGCTGTGCGGGGAGCTGCGCCGCGGCGACCAGAAGACCGAACGCCAGGGCTACGCCCAGCTCGTCCGGGACCACGGGCTGCCCGGCGCGGCGCTGTTCCACAAGGCCCAGCTCGACACCACTCGCCCCGGCCACGCGCTGTCCGACGAGGTGGTCGCCGCCATCGACGACGTGGCCGGCCGGCCCCTGGTCACCTGCGTGCTCAACGCCATCGACGACGCCCTGGACCGGTCCGACCCGGTCGGCGCCGAATGGGGACCCGGCATCATCAAGCACCTGGACGACCTGCTGGACCGGGCGAGCAAGGCCAACCGCGTCGTCGTGCTCACCTCCGACCACGGGCACGTCGTGGAACGGCGCGAGGGCACCCAGCAGGCCCACCCGGGGATCTCCAGCGCCCGCTCCCGGCCGGGCGACGGCGCCCCGGCCGGCGACGGTGAGGTGCTGGTCACCGGCCGCCGGGTGCTGCTGCACGACCGCCGGGCCGTCCTCGCGGTGGACGAGCGGCTGCGGTACGGGCCGCTCAAGGCCGGCTACCACGGCGGGGCCGCTCCCGCCGAGGTCATCGTGCCGGTGTGCGTCCTGGTGCCCGGCGCCGTGCCCAACCAGGAACCGGGCCAGGAGCGGGAGACGCTGCGGCTCGTGCCCCGGCAGGAACCGGCCTGGTGGTCCGACCCGGTCCGCACCGGCAGCGGGACCTGGCGCACCCCCGCCCCGGCGGCCCCGGCCCGGCGAGGCTCCAGCCGGCGCAAGGACGACGAGACCACGGCCCCGCTGTTCGACGTGGCCCCGGAGCCGCCGCGGCCCGTCGTGGCCGATGCCGAGGCCACCGCTGGGGCCGCCGATCCCGCGGCGGTCAGGGCGGAGACGCTCGCCGACGCGGTGCTGAAGTCGAAGGTGTACGCGCAGCAGAAGGCGATCGCCGGGCGCGTCGCGCTCGACGACGGCAAGGTGCGGGCCCTGCTCGTCGCCCTGCTCACCGCGGGCGGGCGGCTCACCGCGCAGCGCACCGCCACCGCCCTGCAGGTGCCACCGGTCGCGCTGCGCGGCGCCCTCGCCCACGCCTTCCGGCTGCTCAACGTCGAGGGCTACCCGGTGCTCGCCTTCGACGTCGACGGGGAGACCGTGGTGCTGGACGAGAAGCTGCTGCGGGAACAGTTCGAGGTGCGCGCATGACCGGAACCACCGGGACCGCCTCCGCCCGCCGCCGGCGCGAGGTCGTCGACGCGCTGCGCCGGGGGACCGTGCCCGCCAACGGGCTCGACCTGCTCGCCGTCGGCGTGGAACGGTTCGCCCCGGCGCTCGACGCCGAACTCGACACCGTCGCCGCGGGCGGGTCCGCGTTCAAGGCCGTCCGCGGCGAGTACGGGGCGGGCAAGACATTCCTCACCCGCTGGCTCGCCGAACGCGCCCTCCGCCGCGGCTTCGCCGCCGCCGAGGTGCAGATCTCCGAGAGCGAGACCCCGCTGCACCGGCTGGAGACCGTCTACCGGCGGGTCGCCGAGTCGCTGCGCACCGCCGCGTTCCCGCCCAGCGCGCTGCGCCCGGTGCTCGACGCCTGGCTGTACACCCTGGAAGCGGACGCCGCCGCGCTCGACCCCACCCTCGCCGACGCCGCCGGCACGGCCCGGCTGGACGAGGCGGTGACCGGCCTGCTGGAGAAACGGCTCGCCGCCGTCTCCGCCCGCACCCCGGTGTTCGCCCAGGCCCTGCGGGCCTACCGTGCCGCCGTGATGGCCCAGGACAACGCCACCGCCGACGGCATCGCCGCCTGGCTCGGCGGGCAGCCGCACGTCGCCGCCGCGGTGAAACGCGCCGCCGGGGTGCGCGGCGACCTGGACCACTTCGGCGCCATGGCGTTCCTGCAGGGCCTGCTCACCGTGCTCCGCGACTCCGGGCACCCCGGGCTGCTGCTCGTCCTGGACGAGGTGGAGACCCTGCAGCGGGTGCGCGGCGACGTGCGGGACAAGGCGCTCAACGCACTGCGGCAGCTCGTCGACGAGGTCGACGCCGGCCGGTTCCCCGGCCTGTACCTGGTCATCACCGGCACCCCCGCCTTCTACGACGGGCCCAGCGGCGTGCCCCGCCTCGCCCCGCTGGCGCAGCGGCTCGCCACCGACCTCTCCACCGATCCGCGCTTCGACAACCCGCGTGCGGTCCAGCTCCGGCTGCCCGGCTTCGACCACGACGCCCTGGCCACCCTCGGCCTGAAGGTCCGCGACCTGTACGCCGAGGCGGCCCAGGAACCGGGCCGGGTGCGCGAGCGCGTCGACGACGCCTACGTGGCCGAGCTGGCCACCGCCGTCGCGGGCGGGCTCGGAGGGAAGGCCGGGGTGGCCCCGCGGGTGTTCCTCAAGAAGCTCGTCGGCGACGTGCTTGACCGGGTCGACCAGTTCCCCGACTTCGACCCGCGCCGCCACTACCGGCTCACCCTGCGCCGCGACGAGCTGTCCGACGTCGAGCGCAACGCGGCCGGGCTCGCCGTGCCGCCCGCCGCGAGCCCGGACGACGTGGACCTGGACCTGTGAGCGGGGACCGGTGAGCGGGGACGCCGCGGCCGCGCTGCACCCGGTCGTGCTGTACCACGTGGTCAACACGCTGGGCTGGCCCGCGCTGCGCCCGCTGCAGGAGGCCGCCGTCCGCCCGCTGCTGCGCGGGGACGACGCCCTGCTGCTCGCCCCCACCGCCGGCGGCAAGACCGAGGCCGCCGCGTTCCCGCTGCTCACCCGCATGGCGAACGAGGACTGGCGCGGCCTGTCCGTGTTGTACGTGTGCCCGTTGCGGGCCCTGCTGAACAACCTCGAACCGCGCCTGGCCGGCTACGCCGCCTGGCTCGGCCGGACCGCCCGCGCCTGGCACGGCGACACCGCTGCCACCGCGCGGCGCCGCATGACCGCCGACCGGCCCGACATCCTGCTCACCACCCCCGAGTCGCTGGAGTCGATGCTGGTCTCCACGCTGGTCGACCCGCGGGAGCTGTTCGCCGGCCTGCGGGCCGTCGTCGTCGACGAGGTGCACGCCTTCGCCGGGGACGACCGCGGCTGGCACCTGCTCGCCGTCCTGGAACGCCTCACCCGGCTCACCGGGCGGCCACTCCAGCGGATCGGGCTGTCCGCCACGGTCGGCAACCCCGAGACGCTGCTCGCCTGGCTGCAGGGCGGCAACCGCGGGCACCGGCCGGCCAGCGTCGTCGCCCCGGCGATGCGCGGAGCCGCCGAACCGGAACTGCACCTGGACCACGTCGGCACCATCCCCAACGCCGCCAAGGTCGTCGCCGCGCTGCACCGGGGCGAGAAACGGCTGGTCTTCGCCGACTCCCGGCGCACCGTGGAGGCACTCGCCGTCGCCCTGCGGGAACACGGCGTGCAAACCTTCGTGTCCCACTCCTCGCTGTCCCCCGACGAGCGCCGCCGCGCCGAGACCGCCTTCGCCGAAGCCCGCGACTGCGTCATCGTCGCCACCTCCACCCTGGAACTCGGCATCGACGTCGGCGACCTCGACCGGGTCATCCAGATCGGCGCGCCCCGTACCGTGGCGTCCTTCCTGCAGCGGCTCGGCCGCACCGGCCGCCGCCCCGGCACCCGGCCCAACATGCTGCTGCTGGCCACCGGCGACGACGAGCTGCTCCAGGCCGCCGGGCTGCTCCGGCTGTGGAGCGAGGGCTACGTCGAACCCGTCACCGCGCCACCCACACCCCGGCACCTGCTCGCCCAGCAGCTCCTCGCGCTCTGCCTGCAGGAGGGCCGGGTCGGTGAGGCGGTGTGGCCGGAGTGGCTCGGCCCGCTGCCGCTCGCCGGGGACGGGGAGGCGGCGCGGATCGCCGTCTGGCTGGTGGAGACCGGGCACCTGGACCGGGACGGCGGGATGCTCTTCGCCGGTCCCGAGGCGGAGCACCGGTACGGGCGGCGGCACTTCCTGGAACTACTCTCGGTGTTCTCCGCCGCCCCAGAGGTCACCGTGCTGCACGGCCGGGACGAGATCGGCACCATCGACCCGGCCGTGCTCACCCGCCGCGTCGCCGGGCCCCGGGTGCTCGCCCTCGCCGGCCGGTCCTGGCGGGTCACCCACGTCGACTGGCGGCGCCACCGCGCCTGGGTCGAGCCGACCGACCTGCAGGGCAGCTCGCGCTGGCTCGGCATCCCGCAGCCGCTGCCCGCCACGCTGTGCGACGCGATGCGCCGGGTGCTGCTCGGCGAGGAGCCGGAGCGGGTGCGGCTCTCCCGGCGCGCCACCACGCGGCTCGGCACGGTCCGGGAGAACACCCGGCACCGGGTCGACGCCACATGCAGCGTCCTGGTTCGCCACGACCAGGACCAGGCGCGCTGGTGGACCTGGGCGGGTGGCCGGGCCAACGCCGTGCTCGCCACCGCGCTGGGGCGGGTCGCCCCAGGCCTGGTGGACGAGACCGACCGCTTCGACAACCGGTACCTGCGGGTACGCGGCGACGCCCGCGCGCTCGGCACGGCGCTCGCCGCCGCCCGGGAGGAGTTCGGGAACGACCTCGCCGGGGTGCGGCTCGACGTGACCGACGAGGCGGTCCGCCAGCTCAAGTTCGCCGAGCTCCTCCCGCCCGACCTGGCGCACGACACCCTCGCCGCGCGGGCGGCCGACCACAGGACCGCAGCCCAGGTCGTCCGCCAGGGCATCCTCGGTGTGCACCTTCCGCACACCGCCGACCGCTGACCGGGGTGGAACCGCCCGCTGTGGAACGAGGATCGGCGGAACGGCGAGAAGGCCGGTGGGGTGGAGGCGTTCGGCGGGGCGGGGTCAGCGGTCCCAGCCGGCCGTGGCCGCGGCACCGGTCATCGGGTCGTCCACCACGAGGATCAGCCGGTGGTCGTGGTCGGAGTACTGGACCTCGATGTTGACTCCGGCGTCGGCAAGAGCGCGGGTGATCGCGCCGAGCTGTCCCGGCCGGTCCTGGTCGAGGAGCCGGACCAGCACGTCGCGGCAGCCCGTCACCCGGACGCCGGCGGCCTCCAGCACACCGCGCGCCGCCGGGCCGTCCTGGAACAGGAAGTGCGCCACCGCCCGGCCGTCCACGGTGAACACCCCGCCACCCTCCACGCTGATCCCCGCCGCACCCAGCGCCTCACCCATGGCCGCCAGCGCGCCGGGCCGGTCGTCCAGCTCGATGGTCAGGTCGTGCATCGGTGCTCCCCTCAGCCGTGTGCCCGGCGGCTGTCCACCGGAGCCTCGTCGCGGTCGTGCGGACCGTAGTCACGGACCACCTCGGCCATCCGCAGCCGGTAGCCGGTGAAGAACCAGCTCCGTCCCAGCGCCTGCGCCCGCCGGTGCTCCGGCGTGTTCCACCACGCGGCGACGGCGGCCTCGTCCCGGAAGAACCCGACGGCCAGGAACGTCCCCGGCTCCCGCTCGCTGGCGTACCGCTCCACGCCGTGGAACCCGTCCAGCGCCGGCAGAAGCTCGCGCAACCCGGCCGACTCCGCCAGGTACTCCTGGTACGCCGCGTGGTCGCCGGTGTCGATCCAGTACTCGGAAATCATCGCTGTCACCGGGCGACCGTAGGCCCGGAACATGTCGGCGTGGGCCGACACGATGCTCCACGCTGTCCCTGCTGCCGGGCGCCCGCTCGCATCGCGCACGCCATGTCCGCCCGGACGTACCTCAGGACCGTATCGCGGTGTCCTGGGTGCGAGATCCGGCGAAGCTCCACGCTTGCCGGGCGGTACCCGTCAGCCTGATCGCCGGCCGCCGGGGTGGAACTCGCTGGCTCCCCCGGCGGGACAGGCAAAGGAGATTTTGGAAAGCATGGCCCAAAACTACGGGGCGACGACGCGAGTGTACCAGGGCGTGGAGGGCGTCAACCGGCAGGCGTTCTCGGGAGGAATGTGATGCGGCGGGTTTTGGCGGTCGTGGCCGCGAGCGTGACGGCTCTTACGCTGGAAGGCTGTGCGGGTGGTGGGGGAGCTCCGCAGCCGCAAGGTGGCACCACGTCACAAGGATCTTCCACTTCGAAGAAGGCAGAGGATCTGGGCGCCGTCGACCTGTGCCAGGCCCTGAGTGCGCAGGAGTTGGCTTCGCTGAGGGTGGCAGCCACAGGTGAGCCGGAAGACAGTCTCGGGGAGATCGGGTGCAAGTTCGAGGGAGACCCCTACGACTTGGGTCTGAAGAAGGACCCTGATGACGGTATTGCCTTCTACGAGAAGCGAGCTGACCTGTACGACGTTTTCCGGCGCAACGAGGTGAACGGTCGGCCGGGCGCTGTGGTGGTGGCCGCCGGCGGCGAGGGACACGGCGGGTGCGCCCAGGTCTTCGAGTTCGGTTCGGGAAGTATCTCGGTCCAGGTGGTGTACCGGTTCGGTAAGTATCAGGGTGTGGACGTCTGTGCGGAGGCGCTGAAGGTGGCGCAGCTGGTGGAGTCGAAGCTGCCGAAGTGACGAGAGGTGAGGAGGACGCCGAGGCGCCTGTGGCGAGATGCTCGACTGGGGTGGTCGAGGCTAGAGCCGAGTGGAGGCAGGAGGTGCGCTGTTCAGGTGATCTTGGAGAAGCGATGGGGTTCTAGCTGGTGGGAGTGGGTTTGAACCCCTCTGGGGGACGTGCTGCTCTGATAAGTTCCACGTGAAGTGATCAGTGTGCTGTGGGGCACTGGGGGCTGCGGTGACTGAGAGCTGGAGCGGGAGCTTCGGGGACATCGCGGGTTTCGTAACCGCCGGCGCGGCGCTGACCGATTTGGAGGCGCAGAGTGCGCAGCTGAGCGCGGCGGTGGCCTCCGGTGGGTTCCGCATCGAGCCGGAGGCGGCCACAGAAGCGGCACGTGCCTGCCGTGAGTTCAGGGACGAGATTGAAAAAATAGTTAGTCATTCCTTTTCCCTTGGGCGTCGCCTGGGTTTCGGCAGGAGTATCACCGGCGAGGCGTTGGCGGAAAAATTTGCGCTGAAGGCGAGTGGAGATTCGAACTCGCTGCTTCCGTTGCTCCGCCGGATGCAGGAAATCCTTGAAGATATGGCCCAGAGCTACGAGGCGGCGGGTCGGAGCTATCAGAACGTGGAGGACGCCAATCGGCAGGCGTTCTCGGGAGGAATGTGATGCGGCGAGTTTCGGCGGTTGCTGCTGCGGGCGTAATGGCTATTGCGCTGGCGGCATGTTCGGGCAAGGTGGATGGTTCTCCGCAGTCGCAGGCTGGAGCTACGTCGCAAGGGTCTTCTGCTTCGAAGAAGGCGGAGAATCTGGAGGCGGTTGACCTGTGTCAGATTCTGAGTGCTCAGGAGCTGTCTTCGCTGGGTGTGGAAACCAAGGGTGAGCGAGAAGAGGAGCTCGGGGAGATTGGCTGCTTTTTCGAGGGGGACCCCTACAACCTGGGCTTGAAGAAGGATCCAGATGACGGGCTCGCCTTCTACGAGGAGCGGGCCAGTATGTACGACGTTTTTGAACGCAACAAGGTGAATGGTCGGCCAGGTGCCGTAGTGATACCCGGCGGGGGTAAAGGTCAGGGCGGGTGCTCTCAGGTCTTTGAATTCGGCCAGGGAAGTATCGCGGTCGACGTGGTGTATCGGTTCGGTAAGTACGAAGGCGTGGACGTTTGTGCCGAGGCGTTGCGGGTGGCGCAGCTGGTGGAGTCGAAGCTGCCGAGATGACGGCGTGATGACGAAGACGGAGGGGGCCGACGATGAGTGTCGGGGATTTCGTCGAGGACGCCTACAACTATGTCCTCCGTGGTAAGACCACGGACGAGTTGGAGGCCGAGGAGGCCGCCAGACAGCGCGCGCAGCGCGAGGGTGAACGAGAGCGGCAGCAGCTCGAGCGGGAGTCGAACAAGTACGCCGACCAGGTCACCGGTTATGACCCGCCTGCTATCACCGCCCACGACAACTGGGACTCCTGGGACCACCAGCAGCTCTATCAGATGGCCCAGGAGACGTTGAAGCCCGGGGAGATCACCGAGGTTGCCCAGCGTTGGAAGGACCTGGGCGACCAGCTGGAAGAGGCAGCCACCACCTTCCGGCAGAAGCTGTCCTCGGCGATTGAGGGGCGCTGGGAAGGTGATGCGGCGCAGAGCGCGATGGCGGCCGGCACCCCGGTGGTCGACTGGAGCACCGCCATGGCCGCGGCGATGAAGATGACCGGCACCCAGATGGAGACCGCGGCCTCCGGGGCGGAGCAGACCAAGCAGATGATCCCGCCGCCCCCGGAGTTCGGTTGGGCACGCGACCTGCTGGTTGGGGGTGCCTCGACCATCGTGCCGGGTGTCGGGCTGGTCGACGCCTATCTCCGGTACCGCCAGATGGAGGAGGCCCGGCAGCAGGCCGTGCAGGTGATGAAGACGGTCTACACGCCGGTCTACCAGGAGGTGGACGTCTCCGTTCCCCGCTTCCCCACTCCCGAAGAGGTCGCCCAGAACACCCAGGAGAAGACCCAGGAAGAGCGGGTCCTGGTCGAGAAGTGGGAGCAGCAGATCCCCCAGAAGAAAGGCGGGGGTGACGACGGCGGCAGCAGCAGCAAGGGGAAGGTGCAGCAGGTCCAACCGCAGCAGCACCACATCGAGGGCAAGCTGGAGGAGCTCCAGCGTCCCGGCACCGTGGAGCCGTCGCTGCCCTCGCGCTCGGACGGTGGTGACGGGACCGCGCACAGGGTGATCGACCCGGAAGCCGGACCGGCCAAGGTCGACCCGTCCTGGCTCCAGCCGGATCCCAACCGGCCCGGCACGGGCAACATCCCATCGCCCGGTTCGGGTGGCTCCGGTGGTGGCTACCCGGGCGGTTCCTACCCCGGCGGCGGTTATCCGGGCGGTTCCTACCCGGGCGGTTCCTACCCGGGTGGTGGTTACCCGGGTGGTGTCTACCCGGGTGGCGGGTTCACCGGTGTCGGCGCCGGAGGTGGCGCCGGAGGTGGGACGGTCCGCGGCCCCGGCGGTTTCGGTGGCGGAGGCGGCGTGAGCGCCGGCGGTTTCCGTGGCGGTGCCTCCGGTGGGATCGCCGGCGGCGGTTTCGGTCCCGGTGGCCCGGGCGGTCCGGGCGGACCGGGGCGCCCCGGTGGTTTCGGCCCGGGCGGGCCGGGTGGTTTCGGCCTGGGCGGTTTCGGTCCCGGTGGTCCCGGTGGTCCTGGCGGTCCTGGTGGGGCCGGTGCCGGGGCGGGTGCTGCGGGCCGTGGTGCCCCGGCCGGTATGGGGGGCATGGGCGGTATGGGTGCCGCCCGCGGCCAGGGCGACGAGGACAAGGAGCACCGTCGGCCCTCCTACCTGGTGGAGGACGACCCCGACGAGATCTTCGGCAACGGTCAGCGGGTCGCGCCGCCGGTCATCGGTGAGTGACGGGACGGACCGCCGATCGATACGACATCCCGGCGGGCGGACGGGACGGTGCGCCCCGTTCCGCCCGCCGGTTGCTGCGGTGAAGGGGCGAGATGGCAGCGTTGTGGCAGCTCACTTCGGTACAGCTCGACCTGGTGTGGGAGTCACTCGGACTGGGCGCCTACCCCTACCCGTTCCAGGTCCGCTCGCACGGCGCCACCCTGGAGGAGCGGAAGCACCTCCGGCAGCAGGTGTTCGCGCAGCTCGCCGCCTCGGGACTGGCCCGGGGCGAACAGCTGCACGACGAGCTGGTACAGGCACTGCGGGTCCTGGCCCGGCCGGGACTGTGGCTGGACCTGGTGTGGATGCCCAGCTCCGCCGTCTCGCCCACCCGGGTGCTGGCCATCCGTTGGGGGCAGGGCACGCTGCTGGCGGTGCAGCAGCCCGGCGAGACCGAGCACACCGGTGGTGACCTGAGCCTGCAGCTGCTCCCGGACGGCGACCTGGGACGGGTCGTCATCGCGCAGCTCCCGGCCAACCGGCCGGGCAGTTCCCGCGGAGCCCGTCTTCCCGCCTCGGCGTTCCAGCCGTCCGCCGCACAGGCCTACGCCGATGACGACGACTACAGCGTCCTCGAACCGCGGGGCCGGAGCCAGGAGGAACAGGAGCGCCGGGCGTTCGAGGAGATCATGAACCGGCCACGTGCGGCCGGTGGGCAGCTCGGGGCCAACTACACCGACCCGAGCGGTCGGCGTCACCGTTCACCCGTGCTGAACTGGTTCGACCTGGAGGGTGACGGCCGCTACCTGCTCTACTCCGAGCCCGGTCCGGCCCGGCAGCCCTGGCTCACCCTGAGCCCGGCCGACCCGGCTCGGCTGCACGCCCGGCTCACCACCATGATCGGCAACGTCGTCGCCGGCTGACCCGACACCCGCCGACCGGTTCAGGCGGCGGCCGGCGGGATGTTGTGGTTGATCCGGAAGAGGTTGCCCGGGTCGTGGGCCGCCTTCACCGCGGTGAGGCGCTCGTAGTCGGCCGTGCGGTAGGCGCTCCGCACGGACTCGACCCCGGTGTCGTGGATACCGAGGAAGTTCAGGAAGACCCCGCCCGTGCTCCAGGGATGCATCCTGCGGTGCAGGGTGTCGTGGCTCCCGCGGATCTCCGCGATCCGATCCGGATCCAGGACCGACACGCTGAACAGCAGGAACGCGGCATCCCGCCCGGCGACCGCGTTCGGAACCTCCGGGGGCCGGGCGTACGCGCCGCCGTGGTGGCGCAGCTCCAGCAGGAACGGTGCGTCCGCCTCCGGCCCGGCCAGCTCCAGGATCGTGTCGACCGCCGCGGAGTCCACCGCACCGAGCGCGGTGTTCCTGTCGTACGTCGGCAGCGGCGTGGTGGGCTCGTGGTGGACGGTGCTGCCCTCGCGGTAGGGCATCTCGGCGACGGTGTCCAGGAGGACCGGGCCCGCCGCGCGCAGTGGCTGCACCCACCGTTCTCCCTCCGCCACGGGACCGGACCAGGCGATCCACACGTGTGCGACGTACCGGTCCCGGAGCGGATCCGGAACCTCGGGGAGATCGGGGAAGCGGGTCAGCATCACCGAGGAGGACATCTCCTCGGACACGGTCCCGGTCCACTCGCGGTACGCGTGCAGCGCCGCGGCGGCGGTGTCGGCGTCGAAGTACAACCCGCCCCCGTACAGGGTGGCCACCGGGAACAGCTCGATCTCCATCGAGGTGACCACACCGAAGTTCCCCTTGCCGCCGCGCAGCGCCCAGAACAGGTCCGGTTCGCTCTCGGGCGAGACCCCGCGCAGCTCACCGTCCGCGGTGACCACCTCGAACCGGCGCACGTGGTCGGCGGCGTAGCCGAAACGCCGCCCGAGCACGGCCAGACCTCCACCGAGGAGGTATCCGACCGCGCCGACGTCCGCACTGGAACCGTTGAGCGGGGCCAGCCCGTACGGGGCGGCCGCGGCCACCACGTCCACCCACCGCGTCCCGGCGTCGACCGTCGCCGTCCGGGCGACCGGGTCCACCCGGACACCCACCATCCGGCGGGTGCTGATCAGCAGCTGCCCGTCGGCCGGGACCGCCGGGCCGTGCCCGGTCGCCTGCACCCCCACCCCCAGGCCGGCCTCCGCCGCGTACCGCACGGCGGCGACCACGTCCTCGGCGCGGGTCGCACCCACCACGAGTGCCGGGTGGTGGTCCACGGCGAGGTTGAAGCCCCGCCGTTCCTCGTCGTAACCCTCGTCACCGGGACGGAACACCGCCCCGGGCAGCCTGTTCATGTGTCCCTGCTCCTCCCCCGGCCGTCAGCCGATCTCGTAGGGGCGGGTGAGGATCTCCAGGTTGTGACCGTTGGGGTCCTCGAAGTACACGCCGCGTCCGCCGTGCCAGTGGTTGATCCGGTCCGGCTCCCGGTGGAAGGGGTCGGCCCAGTAGGGAATCCCACGCTCCCGGATGCGGCCGAAGATCTCGTCGAACTCGTGTTCCTCGACCAGGAAGGCGTAGTGCTGCGGGGTGATCTCGCCGTCCGCCCGGCGCACGTCGAGGGAGACGTCGTTGGCCAGTTCCACCACCAGGAAGGGGCCGTAGGGGCGTGGCGCGGGAACACCGAGCACCGAGGTCAGGAATTCCGCGGTGGCCTCGCGGTCCCGGGCCGCGAGGATCGTGTGGTTCAGCTGGACGGACATGCCGCCCTCCTCTCGGGCCTGCCGGCCCCTGTCGGTACCCAGGGTGTGGGACGGGCCGCGGATCCACCACCGGAAGCCGCGGCGGCCCGGGCACGGGTCCCGGCGTCGCCGTGACGGCCGTCGGAACGGCGGGTCGGAGGCGCGGGAATCCCGGCCGGGTGATCACAATGTCGACCGGGTCGAGGGAGGGAGCACAGCGTGTACGGCGCCTACGTCGAACAGCTGGGGCCGCCGGAGAACATCCGCTACGGCCCGTTGCCGGAGCCCACGCCGGGGCCGACCGACGTGCTCGTGGAGGTCACGGCGGTCGCGGTGAACCCGGTGGACACCTTCGTGCGCTCGGGTGCCTTCCCCACCCCGGTGAGTTTCCCGTTCGTCATCGGCCGGGACCTGGTCGGCACCGTCCTGGAGGCCGGGCCGGGCGCACCGGGTTTCGCCACGGGGGACCTGGTCTGGTGCAACAGCCTCGGGCACGGCGGCCGTCAGGGAGCCGCGGCCGAGCGGGTCGTCGTCCCCGCCGACCGGCTCTACCACCTCCCACCGGGCGTGGACCCGGTCGAGGCGGTCGCCGTGGTGCACCCGGCCGCGACCGCCCACCTGGCCCTGTTCACGCACGGCGGGCTGCAGCCCGGTCGCACGGTGCTGGTGCTCGGGGCGGCGGGCAACGTCGGCAGTGCACTGGTGGTCATGGCGGCCGAGGCCGGGGCCCGGGTCGTCGCGGTCGCCTCCGCCCGTGACGAGGAGTACTGCCGGTCCCTGGGCGCCGCGGAGGTGTTCGACTACCGGGACCCGGCGTTCCCGGACCGCGTCCGCGCCGCCTGCCCCGGCGGGGTCGACCTGTACCTGGACACCTCCGGTACGAACGACCTGGAGACCGCGGTGGACCTGCTCGCGCTCCGGGGGCGGATCGTGGTGCTGGCCGGGGGAGGGTCCCGGCCGGTCCTGCCCGCCGGGGAGCTCTACCGGAAGGACTGCTCGGTCGTCGGTTTCGTCATCTCGCACGCGACCACCGCCGAGCTCGCCGGGGCCGCGCGGGAGGTCAACCGTCTGCTCGCCGCGGGTCGGCTCCGCCCCCGCACCGTGGAGGAACTGCCGTTGAGCGCCGCGGCCGAGGCGCACCGCCGCATGGAACGCGGTGAGCTGCGCGGGAGGCGGGTGGTGCTCCGCCCCGGCGCACCGTCCGGCACGCCCTGACCGGTGCGGACGACCGGCACCGGCCCGGAACCACCCGATCCACCCGGGACGTGCCGGTGCCCTGGTGAACCGCGGCCGGGACACGGGGGCTGCCAGCATGGGCACAGCACACCCCGGACCTGGGAGGCCCGATGACCCGTGTCTGCCCGGCCTGCGGTCGGCGTTTCGACCTGCTCGACCCGACCTGGCGGTGTTGTTCCGGCCCCGACGGCCGGCCGTTGCCGCTGGTGCTCGCCGAACCACCTGCCGCCCCGCCGTCCCCGGCCCGGTTGCGGGAGCGGCCGTGGGACCTGGGGCGGTACGCCGAGTCGTTGGGCGTGCCCCAGGAGGCGTGGCGGCTGGTGACCCTGGGGGAGGGGGCGACCCCGCTGCTGCCCGCGGGCCCGGGGGTGGACGGGGTGTGGGTGAAGGCGGAGTACCTGAGCCCGACCCTGTCGTTCAAGGACCGGGGTGCGGTGCTGTTGCTGGCCGCGGCCCGCGCGGCGCGGGCCCGGCGGGTGGTGGTCGACTCCAGCGGCAACGCGGGCACCGCGGTCGCCGCGTACGCGGCACGGGCCGGTCTGCCCGCCGAGGTGTACGTCCCCGAGAGCACCTCGCCGCAGAAGCTGGCGCAGGTCCGGGCGCACGGTGCCCGGCTGCACCTGGTGCCGGGGCGGCGCGAGGACGCGGCGGCCGCCGCCGCGCGGGCCGCCGACGAGCCCGGCACCCGGTACGCCAGTCACGTGTACGACCCGCTGTTCCACCTGGGCACCGCCACCTTCGTCTACGAGGTGTGGGAGCAGCTCGGCGGCCGGTTGCCCGACGTCTTCGTGCTGCCCGTGGGTAACGGCACGCTCGTGCTGGGGGTGGCCCTGGGGTGTGCGGTGCTGCACGCGGCGGGACACGTCCCGGCGCTACCCCGGATCGTCGCGGTGCAGGCGGCGACGTGTGCTCCGCTGGGCGCCGCGTGGCGTTCCGGGAACGCGGATCCGGTACCGGTGCATCCCGGGCCGACTCTGGCCGAGGGCATCGCGATCGCCGCCCCGGCCCGGGGTGCGGAGATCCTGCGCGCGGTGGCGGCCTCCGGTGGTGCGGTGGTCACCGTCACCGACGAGGAACTGCTCGCCGCCCGCGCCGACCTGGCCGAACGCGGTTGGTACGTGGAGAACACCGCCGCGGTGTGCTGGGCGGCGGTGCGCCGGTTGCGTCGCGGTCCCGGCGCGCCGGACGACCCGGTGCTGACCGGGGAGGTGGTGCTCCCGCTCACCGGTGCCGGGGCGAAGACCGGCTGGTCACCGTGATCCGGCCACCGCGCCGTCCGCACGGTGGTCGTGGCCCGGTCGTGCTCCCCGGTGTGCTCAGCCGTGGGGCTTGAGCGTCCAGATGACGGTCATCTCGCCGGTGGTCCGCTCCTGGGTGTCGCGGATCGTCACGTGCACCGGGAACTCCGGGCGGCCCCCGGCGTCCAGTTCGGCGATCACCTCGGCCGCGGGGCGGCCGAGCACCGCCTCGGCGCGCAGGGGACCCCGGGCGATCCGGCGGTAGTGGATCTCGGCGTGGACGACCAGTGGGGTGGCCCGGTCGAGCAGGTCGGCGAAGGTCGCCAGGGTCACGGCGCCGGAGGCGGTCTCCCCGGCGCCGAACATCATCGCGGCGTGCGGTCCGCCGATGTGGTTGCGGGTTTCCTCGTGGTCCGGCAGGGCGACGACCACCCGGTCCGGGCCGGCCTGGACGAACTCGATCCCGGCGGTGCGCACCCACGGCACGGCCTGCCGCATCAACGGGCCCAGCTGCGCGAAGTCGAAGTCCGGCTGCACCGCGCCAGATTACTGGCCGGTAACCCCGGGTGGGGCGGGTTCGTGCGTCTCGGGTCCACCCCGTGGGTGCTCGGCCGGCTCGGCGCCGGTCGACGTCGAGCGGGCCCGGGGTGACGGCACTAGGATCGGGCCTCGTCGCGACTGGCGTGTTCGGGTGGGAACGACCACCGGGGAGCGAAGGGATGCGGCGCCGCGCGCCTGGGTGCCCTCCCGGGACGACCCGTGCCGGGAGGACGCCGCGAACGTGCTCCCCTCCCCGAGACGTCCACGGCACCGACCGGGCGCGGGTGTCCAGCGACGAGAACAGCAGGAGGACACCATGCACCAGCCGCCCGTTCCGCATCTCGCCGCCGCCGACCCCGAGGTGGCCCGGCTCGTCGAGGCCGAGGCCCGGCGCCAGTACGACAAGATCCGGCTGATCCCCTCGGAGAACTACGTCTCCACCGCGGTGCTGGAGGCCACCGGCACCGTGCTGACCAACAAGTACTCCGAGGGCTACCCCGGGCGGCGCTACTACGAGGGTCAGCAGTTCGTCGATCCGATCGAGACCCTGGCCGTGGAACGGGCCAAGGCGCTCTTCGGCGTGGACCACGCCAACGTGCAGCCGTACTCGGGTTCCCCGGCCAACCTGGCGATCTACCTGGCCTTCTGCCAGCCGGGCGACACCGTGATGGGCATGTCCCTGCCCATGGGCGGCCACCTCACCCACGGCTGGGGGGTCTCCGCCACCGGCAAGTGGTTCCGCAGCGTGCAGTACGGGGTGCGCAAGGACACCGGCCGGGTGGACATGGACGAGGTGCGGGACCTGGCCCTGGCCGAGCGGCCGCGGATCATCTTCTGCGGTGGCACCGCCATTCCGCGCACCATCGACTTCCCGGCGTTCGCCGAGATCGCCCGTGAGGTGGACGCGGTGCTGGTCGCCGACATCGCGCACATCGCCGGGCTGATCGCCGGGGGCGCGCACCCCTCCCCGGTCGGGCACGCCCAGGTGATCTCCACCACCACGCACAAGACGTTGCGCGGGCCGCGCGGGGCCATGCTCATGTGCGACGCCGAGTACGCGTCCGCGCTGGACAAGGCGGTGTTCCCCGGATTGCAGGGCGGCCCGCACAACCACACCACCGCCGCGATCGCCGTGGCGCTGCGGGAGGCCGCCACCGAGGACTTCCGTCGCTATGCGCACGCCGTGGTGGCCAACGCGAAGGCACTGGCCGAGGCGCTGGTCGAGCGCGGGTACGACCTGGTGTCCGGGGGCACGGACAACCACCTCGTCCTGGTGGACCTGACCAACAAGGGCATCGGCGGCAAGCCGGCGGCCAAGGCGCTGGACCGGGCCGGGATCGAGCTGAACTACAACACGGTGCCGTTCGACCCGCGCAAGCCGTTCGACCCCTCCGGCATCCGGCTGGGCACCCCCGCGATCACCACCCGAGGGCTGGGCGTGGAGCACATGGAACAGATCGCCGCCTGGATCGACCAGGCGATCGAGGCGGCCCGCCAGGGCGAGGAGGAGAAGCTGGACCGGATCGCCGCGGAGGTGCGTGGGCTGCTCGCCGGGTACCCGATGCCCGGCTGGGCGGAGCAGGTCTGACCTTCACCCGGTCTCCGGTGGGCCCGTCGTCCTCGTCCCGCTCCGTGCGGAGCGGTGGGGACGGCGGGCCCACCGCCGTTCATGGTGACCATCCTCACGGCCTATTCGTTTGCCGCCGCCGTCCCGGCACATGCACGCTTGTATTAACCAACTAGTTGGCTACTACAAGTAACTGCTGCTGTACGCAACGGGGGTGCTCGTGTTCCAGGCTTCGGCCGACGACCTGCACCTCGACCAGGAGCAGCTCACCGTCGCGAACACGCTCGGCCGGGAACTGATCCGGTTGATGCGGTTGTCCGCCAGCGCACACGCACAGGCCGCCAAGCGCGACCTGAACGAGCTGGAGCGGGCCACCTACTCCCTGCTGACCCATCTGGCGGAGGAGGGGCCCCTGCGGTCCGGCGCCCTGGCCGAACGGTGCCACCTCGACCCGTCCACCGTCAGCCGACAGGTCGCCCACCTCGTCCAGGCCGGCCTGGTGGAGCGGCGGGCGGATCCCGAGGACGGGCGGGCCACCCTGCTCGTCGTCACCGAGGCCGGGCACGCCCGGCTGGAACGGGGCCAGCAGCTACGGGTGCGGGCTTTCGCCCACATACTGCGCGACTGGTCCCCCGCCGAACGTCGACGGTTCGTCGAACTGTTCGAGCGTTTCGTCTCTGATTTCGAGAGATCTCTACCGGTGTTGGTCGCTGAGCTGGCCGAGGGGGCCCGCTCGGGAGGGGAGAGTTGATGTCGGAAACCGCTGCTAGCGCCGCACCGGCGTCCGAGTCCGGCAGCGGACAGCTCAGTCACCGGCAGATTCTGGCGGTGATCTTCGGGCTCCTCGTGGCGATGCTGCTGGCCTCGCTGGACCAGACCATCGTCAGCACGGCGATGCGCACCATCGCCGACCAGCTGCAGGGGCAGACCGCCCAGGCGTGGGCCACCACCGCCTACCTGATCACCGCCACCATCAGCACACCGCTCTACGGCAAGCTGTCCGACATCTACGGGCGCAAGCCGCTCTACCTGACCGCGATCACGATCTTCCTGATCGGTTCCCTGGCCTGCGGTCTGGTCAACTCGATGTACCAGCTGGCCCTGGGGCGTGCGGTGCAGGGTCTGGGCGCCGGTGGCCTGATGTCCCTGGCTCTCGCCATCATCGCCGACATCCTGCCGCCGCGGGAGCGCAGCAAGTACCAGGGCTACTTCATGGCCGTGTTCGGCATCTCCAGCGTCGTCGGCCCGGTGGCCGGTGGCTTCTTCGCCGGCATGGACACCTTCCTGGGCATCGACGGCTGGCGGTGGGTGTTCCTGGTCAACCTGCCACTGGGCGTGGTCGCGCTGATCGTGGTCACCCGGGTGCTCAACCTGCCGCACCGCCGGGTGGACCACCGCGTGGACTACCTCGGTGCCGCGTCCCTCACCCTGGGCATGGTGCCGCTGCTGATCGTCGCCGAGCAAGGCCGGGAGTGGGGCTGGACCTCCACCAAGACCCTGGGTCTGAGCGCCGTGGGTGTGATCGGCCTGGTGCTGTTCGTCCTGGCCGAGCGCAGGATGGGTGACGAGGCCCTGCTGCCGCTGCGGCTGTTCCGTCGCCCGGTGTTCTCCCTGGGCAACCTGCTGAACTTCATCGTCGGCCTGGGCATGTTCGGCGGCCTGATGTCCCTGCCGCTGTACCTGCAGATCGTCAAGGGGGCCTCGCCCACCGAGGCCGGTCTGCAGATGCTGCCGCTGACCTTCGGCATCATGCTGGCCACCGGTATCGGCGGCCAGCTGATCGCCAAGACCGGCCGCTACAAGATCCAGGCGGGGGCCGGCGTCGGGGTCATGTCGGTCAGCCTGTGGTTGTGCAGCCGCCTGACCGTGGACACCCCGCTGTGGCAGGTCATGCTGCTCATGGTGCTGCTGGGCATCGGCCTGGGCCTGTGCATGCAGACCCTGGTGCTGGCCATCCAGAACGACGCCCCGGCCAAGGACATGGGTGTGGCCACCGCGTCGGTGACGTTCTTCCGGCAGATGGGTGGCACCGTCGGCACCGCGGTCTTCCTGTCCATCCTGTTCAACCTGGTCGGCGAGCGGATCGTCGACGCGTTCCGCCGCGCCGCCCAGACCCCGGAGTTCCTCTCCGCACTGCAGGACCCGGCGGTGCTGTCCAACCCGGCCAACCAGCCGGTGGTGGGCATGCTGCAGAACGGTGGCGCCGACGGTGGTGCCGCTACCCCGTCGGTGGACGACACCTCGTTCCTCAACGAGCTCGACGAGCGCCTGGCCCGACCGTTCCTCGAGGGCTTCGCCAGCTCGATGAGCACCGTGTTCCTCACCGGTGCCGCGGTCATGGCGGTCGCCTTCGTGCTGGTCTGGTTCGTCCGGGAGGTGCCGCTGTCCAACCGGTCCGGCCTGCAGCGCCAGCTGGACGAGGACGGCGAGTCCGGGCAGAGCGAGCACGTGGCGGTGTCGTGAGCGACAGCTGACGGTCCGGGGCGGACCCCTCCGGCCCCGGACCACCCGAGGAGACACGTGGGCCCGGTCGCAACCTGCGACCGGGGCCCACGTCGCGTGTCCGGGGCGAGCTCAGTGGTACTCGCCGTTGGCCTTGGCGGCCTTGAGGCGCTCGAAGGACCGCTGGATCTCGGCCTCGGCCTCGGCTCGGCCGACCCACGTCGCGCCCTCGACGCTCTTGCCCGGCTCCAGGTCCTTGTACACCTCGAAGAAGTGCTGGATCTCCAGCTTGTGGAACTCCGGAAGGTGGTGGATGTCCCGCAGGTGCTCCTGCCGCGGGTCCTCGGCCGGGACACACAGCACCTTGTCGTCCCCGCCCTTCTCGTCCGTCATGCGGAACATGCCGATGGCCCGGCAGCGGATGAGGCAACCGGGGAACGTGGGCTCCTGCACGAGCACGAGGGCGTCCAGCGGGTCGCCGTCCTCACCGAGCGTGTCTTCCACGAACCCGTAGTCCGCCGGGTACTGGGTGGCGGTGAACAAGGTGCGGTCGAGACGGATACGCCCCGTCCGGTGGTCCATCTCGTACTTGTTCCGCTCCCCCTTGGGGATCTCGATAGTGACGTCGAACTCCACCGGTTCCCTCGCTTAGTTGCTTACTGCACGGCCGGATCACCGATCCGGCCCAACCTCTAGTGTGGACCAGACAAACCGCCGAGCCCGCAGCAGTGGGGTTCACCACCGGCGGGATCGTGCCCGATGTCACGTACTCGCCCCGCCGAGGAGGACCTGAGTGCCTGGACCTGGACAGTGGAACGGTGCCAGACCTGAACCGGGAGCCGACAAGGACCCCGTGCAGAACGACTGGTTCACCAAGCCCGCCGAGGTAGGCCCCGCACCCACGGAGCCACCGGCCGGTCCCGCCGCGTCCGTGTTCCCCGCACCGGGAGGTGGGCAGTCGGGTCATCGCACACCACCTCCGCCGCCGTATTCGGGGTACCCACCGCGTCCCGGCCACCAGCAGCAGCCGCGCCCGGGCCAGGCACCGGCACCGCAGGCACCCGGCGGTCCACCCGAGACCCCGGCCACGGTACGCGTGCCCAGACCCCTGCAGGCGCCCCCGCCGCCCGGGGAGACGGCCCGGCCCCCGGAGCGGGGAACCGCACCCCACCGGTACGCGACCGCACCGAACCCGCGGCTCACCGGCGGAACCGGTGGCCCGGCCGAGCGCCCGACGACTCCCCCGGTCGAACGGCCGACGGCCCCGCCGAGCGGCCGTCCGCCGGTCCCGTCGACCGAACTGCCGACCGAGCGCGTCGCCCTGGACCGGATACGTCCCCAGGGCGACCTTCCGCAGGGTGGCCCTCCCCAGGGCGGCCGGCCCGTCACCGCGAACGGCACCGGGACCGCCCCCGGTCAGGGGGCCGCTCCGGAACCGGGTGCCCGCCCGGGTGGGAGTGCCGAGGCCTCCGCCACCACCACCGGTCGCACCGAGCCCGGTGAACCCGCCGACACCGGGAACGGGGACCGTCCGGAGGACGGCGTCCCGGCCGAGACACCGTCGGGGCGCCGCCGCTGGACGGTGGTCGCCGTGGTGCTGCTCGTGCTCGTCGGGGTCGGGGTGCCCATCGGGCTGTGGGGCCGGCCCCTGGCCACCCAGCTCGGACTGTTGGGACCGGCCACCCCCGAGACCGCACCACCACCGTCCCCGGTCGAGGTGCGCCCGGCGGTGAACGGAGTGGGCACCGACGCGCCCGTACCGACCACCGAGGGGCTGACACGTGCACTGGAGGAGCCGGTGTCCGCCTCGGTGCTGGGCGAGCTCACCGGTGTCGTCGTGGACCCCGCCACCGGCCAGGTGCTCTGGGAACGGAACGCCGAGCAGCCGCTCACCCCGGCCTCGACCACGAAGGTGCTCACCGGGGCGGCCGTGCTGCTGGCCCTGGACCCGCAGTCCCGGCTGACCACCACGGTGGTGGCCGGTCCGAACCCGGGCAGCGTGGTGCTGGTCGGCGGGGGTGACCCCACGCTGTCCAGCCTCGACGAGTCGCCGCTGTACCCGGGCGCGGCCACGCTGGACGACCTGGTCGCCCAGGTGAAGGCCAACGCGGGTGGAGCGGTCACCGAGGTGCTGGTGGACACCGGTCGGTACACCGTGGAGGACCAGGCACCCGGCTGGGAGGCCGGGGACATGCCCACCTATGTCGCCCGCGTCGAACCGGTGATGCTCGACGGCGGCCGGGTGAACCTGCGGAACTCCAAGGCACCCCACAGCGCGGAGCCGGCCCGTCGGGCCGCCGAGGAGCTGGGCAAGCGGCTGGGCGGGGCCAAGTTCGGAGGCACGGCCCAGGCGGACCCGAACGCGAAGGTGCTGGGTCAGGTGCAGTCCCCGCCGATCCGGAGCCTGGTGGAGGAGATGCTCCTCGAGTCGGACAACCTCCTCGCCGAGGTCCTCGGTCGTGAGCTGGCGATCGCCACCGGTCAGCCCCCGACCTTCGAGGGAGCGGCCACCGCGATCCGCAAGGTGCTCACCGACCACGGTCTGGACCTGACCGGCGTGCAGTTGCGCGACGCCAGCGGGCTGTCGCAGGACAACCGCATCCCGGCCAAGGTGCTGGCCCAGGTGGTCACCTCGGCCGCCGTTCCCGAGGGCGCGCCCAACCGGTCCGAGCTGACCCCGCGGCTGCGCCCGCTGCTGGCCGGGCTGCCGGTCGCCGGTGGTACCGGCACGTTGGACGACGCGCACAACCGGTTCAGCCGCAACGGAGCCGCCGCCGAGGGCCGCGGGTGGGTGCGGGCCAAGACCGGCACGCTGAGCGAGGTGCACACCCTCGCCGGGCTGGTGGTCGACAAGGACGGCCGACTGCTGGTGTTCGCGTTCATGTCCAACGGCGGCCAGCAGGAGACGGTACGGCCGGCACTGGACCGGATCGCGGCCACGTTGCGTCAGTGCGGTTGCCGGTAGGGCACGTCGGGTTGTCCCGTCGGGTGACGAGGGCGGCACGGTGTGTGCCACCGGCCGTGCCGCCGGGACGGCCGGTGGCCCCGTAGCGGTCACCCGGGTCCACGGGTAGCGTCCTTGGTGTGAACAGGGGTTCAGCGGCCCGGGAACTGGTGTCGACGGACAGCCCGGTGCCCGTCGCGTGGGACGTCGCGGCGTCCACGGCGCAGCGCCTGATCCGCCCAGGGCCCGTGGTGCCGCGGGAGGAGGCCGAGGAGGCGGTGCGTCGGCTGCGCGCGCTGTCCGTCACGGCCGAGGGACACGTCCGGGAACTCACCGGCCTCGGGCACGGCCTGCCGCTGCGGCCGGGCGAGGTCGTGGACCGGATGGGCTGGGTCCAAGCTGCCACCGACGGGCTGGCCGCCCTGACCGGCAGCACGTCACGGGTCACCGGCGGTGGTTGGCTGCCGGGGGTGGCCGCGGGTACGGCCGGGATGGAGGTGGGCCTGGTACTGGCCTACCTGGGCACCCGGGTGCTGGGCCAGTACGACCCCTTCGGCGGGCCGGGCGGTACGGGGCGGCTGCTGCTGGTCGCCCCGAACGTGGTCGGCGTGCAGCGAGCGTTGGACGTGCCCGCCGACGACTTCCGGATGTGGGTCTGCCTGCACGAGGCGACGCACCGGTTGCAGTTCACCGCCGTGCCGTGGTTGCGGGACCACTTCGCCCGGGAGGTCAACCTCCTGCTGAGCAGCATGGACGAGTCGTCGATGAGCCTGCTGTCCCGGCTGCCCGAGGCGGTGCGTGAGGCGCGCCGGCGGGGCCGTGCGATGGGTGGCCCGGTGGCGCTGATCGAGCTGCTCCAGGCCCCGAACCAGCGCGCGGTGCTGGATCGCCTGATCGCGCTGTCCACCCTGCTGGAGGGGCACGCCGACCACGTGATGGACGCGGTGGGACCGGCGGTGGTGCCCAGTGTGGCCACGATCCGCGCCCGGTTCACCGCCCGTCGGCGCGGTGGCGGGCTCGCCGACCGACTGCTGCGGGTGCTGCTGGGAGTGGACGCGAAGGTCCAGCAGTACGCGCAGGGTGCGGCGTTCACCCGACACGTGGTGAACGCCGTGGGCATGGACGGGTTCAACGCGGTGTGGGCGCGGCCGGAGAACCTGCCCACGCGGGAGGAGATCTCCGACCCCGGCGCCTGGCTGCGTCGGGTGCACGGCTGACCCCTGCCGTGAGCCGTACGACCGAACCCACGGTGGACCCCGCGTTCCCGGCCGTCTCCGGCGGTCCGCATCCCGCCGTGTCGGCGGTGCGGACCGCGGTGCGCCGGCTGCTGCGCGTGGCCGAGGCGGGCGGACACCTGGATTCCGGGACGGTGGCGGTCGCCTGTTCCGGGGGCGCCGACTCGCTGGCGCTGGCCGCCGCCACCACACACGAGGCCCGGCACCGGAACCTGGCGGTGCACGGGTTGGTGGTGGACCACGGGCTGCAACCGGGCTCCGCCGAGGTCGCCGAGCGGGCCGCCGAGCAGCTCCGGGACCTGGGCTGCGCGGCGGTACGGGTGCTGCGGGTGCGGGTCGGCCGGGGTGGGGGCCCGGAGGCGGCGGCGCGGCGGGCGCGTTACGCCGCCCTGGAGGCGGCCCGACCGGATCCGGGGGCCCTCGTGCTGCTCGGGCACACCCTGGACGACCAGGCGGAGACGGTGCTGCTCGGCCTGGGCCGCGGGTCGGGACCCCGGTCGATCGCCGGGATGCGGCCGCTGGACCCACCGTGGGCACGCCCGTTGCTGGGCGTGCCCCGGGCCACCACCGCGGCGGCGTGTGCGGCGCTGGGCCTGCGGCCGTGGGTGGACCCGCACAACTCGGACCCGCGGTTCACCAGGGTGCGGCTGCGCACGGAGGTGCTGCCTCTGCTGGAGGAGGTGCTGCAGGGCGGGGTGGCCGCGGCGCTGGCCCGGACGGCGGCCCAGCTGCGTGAGGACTGCGACGCGCTGGACGAGCTGGGGGAACGGTTGTTCGCCGCGGCCCGGCGCCCTGCCGTGCCGGAGGCCGGGGCGGGGGCCGTCGGCGACGAACTGGACGTGACGCTGCTGGCCGCGGAGCCGGTGGCGGTGCGGCGGCGCGCGGTGCGTGCCTGGTTGTTGACGGCGGGAGTGCCCGGGCTCACGGATCAGCTGTTGCGTAGGGTGGACGCCTTGGTCGGGGAGTGGCGGGGCCAGGGCGGGGTCACGTTGCCCGGTGGATGGGTGGCGCGGCGCACCCGTGGCAGGCTGCGACTCGACGATCAGCAGCGACAACGCTGACAGGGAACAGGACCGTGCCCACCACAGCAGAGAGAGGAAGCCCGGCCGTGTACGAGGGCGAGATCGCCTCCGTGCTCGTCACCGAGCAGCAGATCCGCGAGAAGGTCCAGGAGCTGGCCGCTCAGGTGGCGGCCGACTACTCCACCGAGGAGCGAGGGTCCGACCTGTTGCTGGTCGGCGTGCTCAAGGGGGCGGTCATGTTCATGACCGACCTGGCCCGTGCGTTGCCCATCCCGGTGCAGCTCGAGTTCATGGCGGTGAGTTCCTACGGATCGTCCACCTCCTCCTCGGGGGTGGTCCGCATCCTCAAGGACCTGGACCGGGACATCGGCGGCCGGCACGTGCTGATCGTCGAGGACATCATCGACTCCGGTCTGACGCTGTCCTGGCTGCTGAAGAACCTGGCTTCGCGCAAGCCGGCCTCGTTGGAGGTGTGCACGCTGCTGCGCAAGCCGGACGCGGTGAAGGTCGACGTCCCGGTGAAGTACGTCGGTTTCGACATCCCCAACGAGTTCGTGGTCGGCTACGGGCTCGATTTCGCCGAGCGTTACCGCGACCTGCCTTACATCGGCACGCTCGACCCCAAGATGTACACCTGATCGGGTGACTTTTGGCAGGGTGGTGGCGGTCGGTCACTCCGGAGGCCGTCCGCGACGACGGTCGGACCGCCACCACCCCGCCGAGGACGAAAAGCGCTGGACCGAGGGCCGTCGGCTGTTCCGGACGGCTCGTCCGTCGGGTGACGGAATGCGATCGTCACCGCCGGAATCCGTCCTCCACCAGGAGTGCGCGCACCACCGCCACCTCGCCCGTGTGTCCTATTCTTCGGACAGCAAGTAATTGCTTCCGGCGATCAATCGCAGGCTGTTCCGCCGGCCGGGTGTCGCCGCTCACGGTCGGGAACACCCAGGTGTGCCGGTCCGTTTTCCCCAAGGCAGACCGGGGTGACGGATGGCTCGCAGCCGATCACGGAGGACGAGGCTCCACGGCAGCGGTACTCTGGTCGGACCGGGGTGCCCTGTCCACCCGGACGGAAATCCACCGCCGCCCGACATGCACGTCAGGGGAGGGTCGAGGCCGCCCAACGGCCGTAGTTGAATGGACCGAAAGCGCCTGCTCCGCAACCCGCTGCTCTGGATCCTCGCGGTGTTGCTCCTCTTCATGCTCGGCAGCTACCTGCTCGACGACACACGCGGCTACCACCAGGTGCCCACGTCGAAGGCGCTGGAGCAGCTCCAGGAGGGCAACGTCAAGGAGGCGACCCTCGAGGACAAGGAACAGCGACTCCGCCTCACCCTCAAGAACCCGGTCGACGGCAGTGACCGGCTGATCACCCAGTACCCCGCCGGGGCCACCGACGAGGTGTTCAACTCCCTGCGTCAGGCGCAGGGGCTGGAGACCTACAACACGGCGGTCACGCAGGAGTCCCTGCTCTTTCAGAGCCTGATCTACATCGTGCCGCTGGGGCTGCTCCTGTTGCTGCTGATGTGGGTGATGAACAACGCCCAGGGCGGCGGGAGCCGTGTGCTCAACTTCGGCAAGTCCCGGGCCAAGCAGCTCTCCAAGGACATGCCGAAGACCACGTTCGCCGACGTGGCCGGGGCCGACGAGGCGGTGGAGGAGCTGCAGGAGATCAAGGACTTCCTGCAGAACCCCGGCCGTTACCAGGCCCTCGGCGCCAAGATCCCCAAGGGTGTCCTGCTGTACGGCCCGCCGGGCACCGGTAAGACCCTGCTGGCACGGGCGGTCGCCGGTGAGGCCGGGGTGCCGTTCTACTCCATCTCCGGTTCCGACTTCGTCGAGATGTTCGTCGGTGTCGGTGCCTCCCGGGTGCGTGACCTGTTCGAGCAGGCCAAGCAGAACGCCCCCTGCATCATCTTCGTCGACGAGATCGACGCGGTCGGTCGCCACCGCGGCGCCGGTCTGGGCGGCGGTCACGACGAGCGCGAGCAGACGCTGAACCAGCTGCTGGTCGAGATGGACGGCTTCGACTCGCGCGGCGGCATCATCCTGATCGCCGCCACCAACCGGCCGGACATCCTGGACCCGGCGCTGCTGCGCCCGGGCCGGTTCGACCGGCAGATCCCCGTCGCCTCCCCCGACCTGCGCGGCCGCAAGGCCATCCTGCAGGTCCACGCCAAGGGCAAGCCGCTGGCCGCCGACGTCGACATCGACGCCCTGGCCAAGCGCACCGTCGGTTTCTCCGGCGCCGACCTGGCCAACGTGATCAACGAGGCCGCCCTGCTCACCGCGCGGCAGAACGGGCACGTGATCACCGCCCAGGCGCTGGAGGAGGCGGTCGACCGGGTGATCGGTGGTCCGGCGCGCAAGAGCCGGGTCATCTCCGAGCACGAGAAGAAGATCGCCGCCTACCACGAGGCCGGACACGCGCTGGCCGCCTGGGCCATGCCGGACCTGGAGCCGGTGTACAAGGTGACGATCCTGCCGCGTGGCCGGACCGGTGGGCACGCCCTGGTCGTCCCCGAGGACGACAAGCAGCTCATGACCCGCTCCGAGATGATCGCCCGCCTGGTGTTCGCCCTGGGCGGCCGGGCTGCGGAGGAGCTGGTGTTCCACGAGCCGACCACCGGTGCCTCCTCCGACATCGAGCAGGCCACCAAGATCGCCCGCGCGATGGTGATGGAGTACGGCTTCAGCGCCCGCCTCGGCGCGGTCAAGTACGGCGAGCACGAGGGCGAGCCGTTCCTGGGCCGGGCCATGGCGCACGCGCCGAACTACTCGCTCGAGGTCGCCCACGAGATCGACGAGGAGGTGCGCAAGCTCATCGAGGCGGCGCACACCGAGGCGTGGGAGATCCTCAACACCTACCGCGACGCCCTGGACAACCTCACGCTGGAGCTGATCGAGAAGGAGACGCTGCAGCGCAAGGACCTGGAGCGGATCTTCGCCAACGTCAAGAAGCGGCCGCGGATCACGCTGTTCAACGACTTCGGTGGGCGCACGCCCTCCGACCGGCCGCCGATCAAGACCCCGGCCGAGCTGGCCCGGGAGCGCGGCGAGCCGTGGCCGCCGGACGGTCAGAAGGAGAAGGAGCCCACCCCGGTGGCCTCGGTCCCCGGTGCCGGCGACCTGCCCGGCGGGCCCGGCGCCCAGCCGGCGTCCACCCCGGCCTCCGCGCCGTCGGTCGGCACCAACGGCAGCACGCCCTACGGCGGGACTCCCCAGCAGAACACCCAGCCGGGCCCCGCACCCACGACCCCGCCTGGTCCGCCGTACTACGGGGCGCCTCCCGGGTGGACCCCGGCGACCACCCCGCCGCCGGCCCGCCAGTGGCCGCCGGCCTGGGGGACCGGTCAGCCGTCCGGCCCGGTGCAGGACCAGGGCGGTACCACACCGGAGAAGCCCGGGTCGGAGTCGGAGCAGACCCGGCGGTTCGAAGGCGGGCCACAGGACGGTGCCAGCAGCTGATCGGCCGCGAGCCGACGAGCACGTGACCGAGCCGGTGCGCAGCGCGGACGGCGCTGCCACCGGCTCGTCGCGTTCCGGGCGTCCGCGCTTCGACCAGGCCAGGGCCGAGGCGGCCGTGCGGGAGTTGCTGCTGGCCTGTGGGGAGGACCCGGACCGCGAGGGCCTGCGGGACACCCCGGCGCGGGTGGCCCGCGCCTACCGGGAGATGTTCGCCGGGCTCTACACCGACCCGGACCGGATGCTCGACCGCACCTTCGACGAGAGCCACGAGGAACTCGTCCTGGTCACCGACATCCCCCTGTACTCCACGTGCGAGCACCACCTGCTGCCGTTCCACGGCGTGGCCCACGTCGGATACATCCCCAACGAGCACGGCAGGGTGACCGGGCTGTCCAAGATCGCGCGTCTGGTGGACCTGTACGCCAGACGCCCCCAGGTGCAGGAGCGACTGACCTCACAGATCGCGGATGCCATCGCGCGGCGACTCGAACCGCGTGGTGTGATCGTGGTGATCGAGGCCGAGCACCTGTGCATGGGGATACGCGGAGTCCGCAAACCGGGCGCCCGAACCGTCACCTCCGCGGTGCGCGGTCTCATGCAGACCTCGGCGTCGTCCAGGGCGGAGGCGCTGTCGTTGATCAAGGGGCGTTAGCGGTGCACAGGTTGTTGCCCAATCCCGGCCGTTGCGTGGTCATGGGGGTGCTGAACGTCACGCCGGACTCGTTCTCCGACGGGGGACGCTACCTCGACCGGGACGACGCGGTCGCCCACGGGATCGCCATGCACCGGCGCGGTGCCGACCTGGTGGACGTGGGTGGGGAGTCCACCCGCCCCGGTGCCGAGCGGGTCGCCGCCGAGGTGGAGATCGCCCGGGTGGTTCCGGTGATCCGCGAGCTGGCCGCGGAGGGCGTCCCGGTGAGCGTGGACACCATGCGGGCCGAGGTGGCGGAGGCGGCCGTCGAGGCGGGAGCCATCGTGGTCAACGACGTCTCGGGCGGCCTGGCCGACCCGAAGATGGCCAGTGTCGTCGCCGCGGCGGACGTGCCCTGGATCCTGATGCACTGGCGGGGCCACAGCCGCGTGATGGACGAGCTGGCCGTCTACGACGACGTGGTCACCGACGTGCGCGACGAGCTGCGCGCCATGGTGGACGCCGCCCTGGCCGCCGGGGTGGCACCCGAGGCGCTGGTGCTCGACCCCGGACTCGGCTTCGCCAAGACCGCCGAGCACAACTGGCAACTTCTGCGCCGCCTGGACGTGTTTCTTGATATGGGGTTCCCCGTACTGGTGGGAGCCTCGCGCAAGAGGTTCCTGGGTGCGCTGCTGGCCGGTCCGGACGGACAGCCACGTCCTCCCGCCGAACGGGAGGTGGCCACGGCGACGGTGTCCGCACTGGCCGCCGCCGCCGGTGCCTGGGGCGTGCGGGTGCACGACGTCGGCGCGTCGCTGGACGCCATCGCGGTGGCCCACGCCTGGGGCGGTCGGCTGATCGCCCCGTGAACCGGTGGTGTGCCCCGGCGGGTGCCACGTGGAGCGCACGAGCCGGGCACCCCCGTCACGGGACCACCGGGACCGACCGGGCACGGACGCCCGGAGGACACAGGAGGCTGCATGACGGACCGGATCACGCTCACCGGCCTGCGGGTACGCGGGTACCACGGAGTGTTCGAACACGAGCGGAGGGATGGACAGGACTTCGTCGTCGACGTCACGGTGTGGCTGGACCTGGACCGGGCCGCGGCCACCGACGAGCTGGCCGACACCCTGAACTACGGGGAGCTGGCCGAGCGGGTGGCCGCCATCGTCGGCGGTGAACCGCACAACCTGATCGAGACCGTCGCGGGCAAGGTGGCCGACGACGTCATGACCGACCGCCGGGTGCACGCCGTGGAGGTGACCGTGCACAAGCCGTCCGCGCCCATCCCGCTGGACTTCGCCGACGTCGCCGTCACCGTCCGTCGCTCCCGCCGGGGCGGACGCGGCAGGGGCCTCGCATGAGCCGGGCGGTGCTGTCCATCGGGTCCAACCTCGGCGACCGTATGGCCCACCTGCAGTCGGTGCTGGACGCCCTGGGGCCGGCCGTGCAGGCCGTCTCGCCGGTCTACCAGACCGCCCCCTGGGGCGGGGTGCCGCAGGAGGACTACCTCAACGCGGTGCTGGTGGTGTCCGACCCCGAGGTGGACGCCTGGGGGTGGCTGGCCCGTGCCCGGTCCTGCGAACAGGCCGCGGGCCGGGTGCGCGAGGTGCGCTGGGGGCCGCGGACCCTGGACGTCGACATCGTGTGCGTGGACGGGGTGACCAGCGACGACGCCGAGCTGACCCTGCCGCACCCCCGGGCGCACCAGCGGGCGTTCGTCCTGGTGCCGTGGCTGGACGTCGACCCGGACGCGGAGCTGCCGGGGCACGGCCGGGTGGCCGACCTGGTGGCCGTACTCGACGTGGCGGAGCGGGACGGCGTACGGCGCCGGGACGACCTGCGGCTCCACCCGCACCGGTGATCCGTGCCGGGTATGGCACCTCATCGGCCTCACCGGGATCGATCTTGGACCAGTATGTGGGGTGTGACCGGAGCGGAGATGGAAACGGACCTGGTGGCGTGTGTCCCACGGGAGCCGCGCCGCGGTGAGGTGGGTCGGTGAGATTCACCCGGGCACAGGACTTGCTGCTCACCGCGCTAATCGCGGGTGTCGTGGTGTATCTGCTGATCCGGCCGACGTACGGATCGGTGCCCCCGTTGCCCCGGCTCGCCGGGGTGACCCTGCTGGCCCTGGCCGTCGCGGAGACGGCGATGGGCTTCGGGTTGCGGGCCCGGATCCAGCGCAAGCCGGGCACCCGTCCGGTCCAGCCGCTCCAGGCGGCGCGTGCGGTGGCCCTGGCCAAGGCGTCCTCGCTCCTGGGAGCGGTCATGGGTGGAGCCTGGCTCGGGGTGCTCGGTTACGTCTTCCCGCTCCGGGCGGAGGTGACCGCCGCCGCCTCGGACATGGTCACTGCCCTGATCGGCGTCGGCTGCGCCGCCGCCCTGATCGCCGCGGCCCTCTGGTTGGAGTACTGCTGCAAGACGCCCAAGGGTCCCGACGATCTTGATACGCCAAACGGACGCACCTAGGTCTCGAACTGGTAACTGGCAGGTACCGTAATGCCCATGAGCGGCCCCAGCTCTGAACTTGAGCAGTCCCGCGGCCGTGACACCAGATGGATGTGGCTCGTCGCGCTCGTCCTCGCCCTCGGTGCCACGGCCGTAGCCGTACTCAGCGCGGACGCACGCTGGTTGCGCCTCGGCGTGGTCGCGGCCCTGTGGGCTGCCCTCATCGGAGCGTTCGTGGCTTCGCGCTACCGCAGGCAGGCGGTGGAACGGGAGAACGAGGCGGAGGAACTGCGCTCGGTCTACGAGCTGGAACTGGAACGTGAGGTCGCGGCGCGGCGCGAGTACGAGCTGGAGGTCGAGGCCGAGACGCGTCGCCGGGTGGAGGCGGAGGCCAAGGACGAGCTGGCCGCCCTGCGCGACGAGCTGCGCACCCTGCGGGAGAACCTGGAGGTCCTGCTCGGCGGCGAGGTCCTGGTGGAGCGGTTCGCGTTGCGCGCCGAGTCGACCCGGATGCGTTCCCTGCCCGAGCAGGCCCGCATGCTCGCCCTGGGCGACGACCGGAGACGCAGCCTGCCCGTCGCCGGCGCGGGTGGTGGGGCCCGACCGTCGGTCCCCCGCGGTGCCACCGTCGTCCAGGAGGACAGCGGCCGGGCCGAGCCGCGGGACGCCGCGACACAGCTGGTGGGGCGGCGGACCATGGAGGCTCCCCGGGAGGCCGCCGCACGTCAGGCACCGTTCGGTGAGCCACCGCGGGAGACGGGGCGGGGCACCAGAACCCGCATGGAACCGCACCGCGCCCAGTCGCCGCGACCGGAACCGCCGGTCGGCCCGTCCGAGCGAAGCCAGCCGGAAGGCGGTCGGTGGGCGGGGCCCGCACACGGGGGGCCCGGCAACAGACCGGCGGCCTTCGGCCACCGGGAGCCCTCGGCCGCTCAGGGGGAGCCGGCCATGGAGCGCACCCGGATGATCCGCAACGAGGCGGCGCGGCCCGTGGCCGAACCGCCGCGCCGGGAACCCGGCGGGTCCACGCGGCAGGGCGGGACGCTCCGGCGGATCGACCCGTCCGGCGGCGCCACGCCGCAGGGCGCCCGGGCCGTCGGAGACGACGAAGCCCCCCGGACGTCGCAGCGGCCCATGCCCACCGGTCCTGCCGGGCCCACCGCCCCCGCGGCCCGGCCGACGCCGACGACCGGGGGTGGCGGGCGACGGCACCGTGCCGAGGACCCCGTGCAGTCCCCCACCTGGAGCGGCCTGGACCAGCCCGCTCCGTCGCACACGACCGGTGGGCGGCGGAGCCGGCCGGAGGAGGACGGAAGCGGGGCCCACGCCGCGGGCCGGTCGGTCACCGAGCTGCTGGCCGCCCACGGGCTCAGCGAGACCCCGCGCCGTCGGCGGCGTCGGGACGACTGAACCGGCTCACCCGGCGACGGCCCGGGACCGGTGGTCGACTACTTGTCGATGTCGCCGACCACCACGGCGAACGAACCGAGCACGGCCGGCAGGTCGGCCACCCTGGTACCGGGCAGCAGCGCGGCCAGCGCCTGCACGTTGTTGAACGACGGGGTGCGCAGCTTCAGCCGCCACGGTGTCTTCTCGCCCCGTGAGGCCAGGAACACCCCGGACACCCCCAGCGGCGCCTCGGTCCACACGTACACCGAGCCCTCCGGCGCCTTCACCGCCTTGGGCAGGCGCACGTTCACCGGGCCGGCGGGCAGTCGTCGCAGACACTCCCCGGCCAGGCGGACGGACTGTTCGACCTCCCCGAGTGCACAGCGGACCCGGGCCAGGGCGTCACCCTCGGTGGCCACCACCGGCTGCACGTCCAGCTCGGCGTAGGCCAGCACCGGGTCGTCCCTGCGCAGGTCCGTCGACACCCCGCAGGCCCGGGCGATCGGCCCGGTGACCCCGAGGGCGAGGGCGTCCGCCGCGCGCAGCACCCCGACACCCTCGTGTCGGGTCCGGAAGCCGGTGTCCTCCACGGTGCTCGCCGCCACCGCCGGGACCAGCCGGTCGAGCTCGTCCAGCGCGGCGCGGACCCGGTCCGTCCAACCGAGCGGAACGTCCTCCCGCAGACCGCCGATGCGGTTGGCCATGAAGTGGATCCGACCGCCGGAGACCTCCTCCATCACCTCCTGCACCGCCTCGCGGCCGCGCTGTGCCGCCCGGGTGCCCTCGGTGTGGGCGCCGTCCGGGGCCCGGGTCAGCGGCGCCAGGAACACCAGGTGGGCGAGGATGCGGTTGAGCTCGCACAGCAGGGTGCGCAGCCAGATCGCCCGCGGAGGCACCTCCATGCCGGTCATCCGCTCCACGGCGAGTGCCACCGCGACCTCGTTGCAGAACGCGGCGAGCCAGTCGTGGCGGTTGGCCAACGTGAGCACCTGCCGGTAGTCCCGGACCTCGAACAGCTTCTCCGCACCCCGGTGCAGGTGCCCCACCAGCGGCTCGGCCTCGCCGATCACCGGGGCGTCCGCGGGGCCGTCCAGGGTGAGTCGCAGCCGGTAGGCCCCGTGGGCCGAGGGGTGCAGCGGGCCGAGGTCGATCACACGATCCACACCGAGGTGCGCGGCACCGGCGCCGACGCCCACCGTCTCCTGCCTGCTCACCCGCCCATTGTCGCGGAGTGCCGTGCGGACCCTGTGCGGGTGCGGTCCCTGCACGCGTCCGTACCCGGACACGCCGATGGTCGCCCTGCCGTAGGGTCCCGGTTTCGTGCGGGACTGGGAGCAGGCATGGGCACGGGCCCTCTACGGGCCGGGTGGGTTCTTCGCCCGAGGGGAACGGCCGGCCCAGCACTTCCGCACCGCACCGCTGGTGGGACCGGAACTGGCCGAGGCGCTGCTGGAACTGCTCGGCCGGATCGACCTCGCCCTGGGCCGGCCGGACCCGGTGGAGTTCGTCGACGTCGGCGCGGGCGGCGGGGAGCTGGCGGGCACGGTCGCCGAACTGGCACCCCCGGACCTACGGCGCCGACTGCGGGTGACCGCGGTGGAGGTGCACCCGCCGGTGGGCGGGGACACCCCGGTGCACTGGCGGAAGGACCTGCCGGACCACGTCACCGGGCTGCTGGTCGGTCACGAGTGGCTGGACTCGGTGCCCTGCCCGGTGGTGCAGGTCCGGCGCGGCCGGGTGTGGCGGCTGGCGGTGGCCGCCGACGGTACCGAGCGGCCCGGTGCCCCCGCCGGGCCGGACGAGCTGGCCTGGCTGGACCGCTGGTGGCCGCTGCGCCACGGCGAGGGCCTCGACGAGGGGGCTCGGGCGGAGGTCGGCGCGCCCCGGGACGCGGCCTGGGCGAACGCGGTGCGGCGGGTGCGGGCCGGTGCCGCGTTGGCGGTCGACTACGACCACCTGCTGTCGGAACGGGCCCGCGGTCGGTTCCGCACCGGAACCCTGGCCGCCTACCGGGCGGGCCGGTCGGTGGTCCCGGTGCCCGACGGGAGCTGCGACCTGACCGCGCACGTCGCACTGGACGCCTGCGCCGCCGCGGCCACGTCCGCCGCTCCCGGGGGCACGGTGCTGGTGCGGCAGCGGGACGCCCTGACCGCACTCGGGCTGACCGGTGCGGCACCCCCGGCGGGTCTGGCCGGCACCGATCCGGTCGGTTGGCTGGCCGCCACCGCCCGGGCGGGCCGGGTGGCCGAGTTGTGCGACCCGGCCGGGCTGGGCGGGTTCGGCTGGCTGCTGCAGGTCGGTGTGGGAGTGCGGGTCACCGACCTGCTGCCCGGGGCGGTGGGGGAGTCACGGGGTGACGGCCGGGCTGCGGAGAGTTCCCCGCCGACCCTCTAGGGTGCTTGCTCGTGATCGACGCACTGCCACCGCAGGCCCTGGAACGGACCCGCCGGCGCAAAGTGGTGTGGCTGCCGGTCCTGGGGATGCTCGTCCTGGGGATGAGCGGCCTGACGTTGCTGGGTCTGGCCACCTCTCGGGTCGGTGTGGCCGCGGTGCTGGTGGGAGCGGTGGCCGCGTTGCTGCCGGTCGCCACCGTGGTCGGTGCCTTCATGTGGGTGGACCGCTGGGAGCCCGAGCCGCCGAAGGTGATGCTGGTGGCGTTCCTGTGGGGCGCCTGCATCGCCACGGTGACCTCGTTGGCGGTCAACGACCACGCCGACATCATCGGGGAACTCGTGCTCGGCATGACCGACGTGGACCTGGTGCGTTCGGTCGTGGTGGCCCCCGTGGCCGAGGAGCTGACCAAGGGGCTGTTCCTGCTCGGTCTGTTGCTCTTCCGGCGCCACGAGTTCAACGGCCTGGTCGACGGCGTGGTCTACGCCGGCATGGTCGCCGCCGGGTTCGCGTTCACCGAGAACATCTTCTACTTCGGCCGGGCCTTCGCCGAGAGCGGGCTCGGCGGGGTCGACCAGGGTGTGGTCGGGGTGTTCATCCTGCGCGGCGTGTTCGCCCCGTTCGCCCACCCGCTGTTCACCACCATGATCGGCCTGGGTGCGGGAGTGGTGGCCGCCAGTCGCCGTCCGCTGCGCTGGCTGGCCCTGCTCGGCGGTTTCCTGCTCGCGGTGCTGCTGCACGCGCTGTGGAACGGCTCGGCGACCATCGGCAACGGCGTGGCCTGGCTGAACTTCTACTTCCTGGTCATGGTGCCGGTGTTCGCGGGCGTGGTGTGGCTGGTGATCTGGCAGCGCCGCCGGGAGCAGCGGGTGGTGGCCGGGAAGCTCCGCTTCTTCGCCGAGCGCGGCTGGATCGCCCCCAGCGAGGTCCCGTTGCTGGGCAGCCTGGCCAAGCGTCGACGGTGGCGGCTGAAGGTCCTGCGCCGGTCGGGCCCCGCGGCGGCCCGCGCCGTGACCACCTACCAGAACGCGGTGACCGCGCTCGCCTTCCTGTACCACCGCATCCACCAGGGTGCCGAGGGACCGGAGACCCGGGAGCGGCACGACCAGCTGCTCACCGCGCTGCAGCAGGCGCGGGCGGAGGCGGTGCGTGCGGCCTCGAAGGCCTCGGGCGGTCGGCCGCGGCGGAACCGTCGCCGGAAGGAAGAGGAAGCGGTCACGGCGGCGGAGTCCGCGGAGGACTGACCGGGACACCGGACGGCCGGCCCCGGATCCGCTCCTCGGGCCTGCTCCTGCGCGTGGCCGGTGCCATCGGTGAACCTTGTCACCCGGGCGCCATGTCGGTGCCCGCTTCCGGTTAGTCTCGCGCCGCCGTCCGGTACCCGCGCAGGAGCGGGACTGGAACGTTTCGAGGAGTGGTGCAATGACGCTCCAGCGTCCGGCCCGACTCGCCGTCGGTGTCGTTTCGGCCGGCCGGGTCGGAGCCGTGCTCGGAGCTGCCCTGGCCCGCGCGGGGCACGTGGTGGTCGCTGCGTCCGGGGTCTCGCGGGACTCGGTGCGCAGGGCCGAGGAACTGTTGCCCGACGTGCCGTTGCTCCCGCCGGACGTGGTCGTGGCGCGCTCCGACCTGGTGTTGCTGGCCGTGCCCGACGACGCGCTCGCCGGACTGGTCCGTGGCCTGGCCGCCACCGGCTCGCTGCGTTCCGGGCAGATCGTGGTGCACACCTCGGGTGCGCACGGGGTGGACGTGCTGGCGCCCGCGGCGGACCTGGGTGCGTTGCCGTTGGCCCTGCACCCCGCGATGACGTTCACCGGCAGCCCCGAGGACCTGCAGCGCCTGAGCTCCTGCCCGTTCGGGGTCACCGCCGCCGAGGGCGACGAGTCGGCCTGGAACGTGGGCGAGGCGTTGGTCGTGGAGATGGGAGGCGAGCCGGTCCGGGTGCCCGAGTCGGCCCGCGCGCTCTACCACGCGGCGCTGGCACACGGCTCCAACTACCTGATCACCGTGGTGACCGAGGCGGCCGACCTGCTGCGGAAGGCCGGAGTGAGGGAGGCCGAGCGCCTGCTGGGCCCGCTGTTGTCCGCGGCTCTGGACAACGCACTGCGGCACGGCGACCGGGCCCTGACCGGCCCGGTGGCCCGGGGGGACGCGGGCACCGTGCGTCGACACCTGGAGGTGCTGGGCGCCACCGCCCCCGACGTGATTCCGGTCTACCGGGCCCTGGCCCGTCGCACCGCCCAGCGGGCCGAGGCGGCGGGGGTCCTGCGCCCGGAGGCGGTACCGGACCTGCGGAACGCCCTCGACCAGGACGACGTGCCCGAGTCGGGCCCGGCCGCCGACGGAGACCACCGGGACGATGACCAGCACTGAGTGCGCGGACACACCGGTCGGCCGCGGTGGGGCCCGTGGTGTGACCGTATCCCCTGAGGAGACCCGATGACGCCGAACTCGTCCGAGACCGGGTACACCCCCGGGCAGTTGACCCTGCACACCAACCCGGCCGAGCTGGGCAAGGTGACCCGTGCCCTGCGTGGGGTGGGGCGCAGGATCGTGCTGGTGCCCACCATGGGGGCCCTGCACGACGGGCACCGTGAGCTGATCAAGCGGGCCCGCCGCATCCCCAACACGGTCACCGTGGTCTCGATCTTCGTGAACCCGCTGCAGTTCGGGGCGGGCGAGGACCTGGACCGCTACCCCCGCACCCTGGAGGCCGACCTGGAGGTCTGCCGGGCGGAGGGCGTGGAGCTGGTGCTCGCGCCACGGGCCGAGGACATGTACCCGGAGGGTGCGCAGATCACCGTGCACCCCGGTCCGCTGGGGGACGAGCTGGAGGGCGCCTCCCGGCCGGGGCATTTCGCCGGCGTGCTCACCGTGGTCTGCAAGCTGTTCAACATCGTGCGGCCGGACCTGGCCTTCTTCGGGGAGAAGGACTACCAGCAGCTCGTGCTGATCCGCCGGATGGTGCGCGACCTGAACATGGACGTGCAGATCGTCGGCGTGCCCACGGTGCGCAGCGCCGACGGTCTGGCCCTGTCCTCCCGGAACACCTACCTGTCCGAGGAGGAGCGGCGCAGCGCCCTGGCGCTCTCGGCGGCCCTGGCCGCGGGGACGCACGCCGCCCCCGACGGACCGCAGGCGGCGCTGGCCGCGGCCCGGCAGGTGCTGGACGCCGAACCCGGGGTGGACCTGGACTACCTGGAGCTGCGTTCCCCGGACCTGGGCCCGGCACCGGAGCGGGGTGAGGCTCGGCTGCTGGTGGCGGCCCGGGTCGGCACCACCCGCCTGATCGACAACTGCCCGGTGGTGGTGGGCAGCCTGGGACTGCCGGCGGCCCCCGGGGTGCCCGAGGACGGCACGGCTTCCACGGCGCAGGAGCAGGAACGGCCGGCACAGGGCACGGGCCGCTGAGGGGCCACCGCGAGGTCACAGGACACACGGCCGCTGAGAGAAAGGTCTGCGATGTTCCGCACGATGCTGAAGTCGAAGATCCACAGGGCGACGGTGACCCAGGCCGACCTGCACTACGTCGGCTCGGTGACGGTGGACGAGGACCTGATGGACGCCGCGGACCTGCTTCCGGGCGAGCAGGTGACGATCGTCGACGTCACCAACGGTGCGCGGCTGGAGACCTACGTCATCCCCGGGGAGCGGGGAAGCGGGGTGCTGGGCATCAACGGTGCGGCCGCCCACCTGGTGCACCCCGGTGACCTGGTCATCCTCATCTCCTACGGTGTGATGGACGAACTGGAGGCCCGGTCCTACCGGCCGAAGGTGGTGTTCGTCGACGCCGACAACCGGGTCGTCGAGCGGGGCGCCGACCCGGCGCACGCGCCGGAGGGGTCGGGCCTGACCAGCGGTGCCGTGACGCGGCCCGAGTCCGAGGCCCCGCTCGCCGAGACGGTCGACGCAGCCCGCCTGGACGCCCTGCTGCAGGCCGACAGCTGACCATCACCCGTCCGTCCCCCGGCCGGGGTTCATCGAAGGGAAACCATCCGGTGCTGCTCGCCGTAGACGTCGGTAACACCAACATCGTGCTCGGCCTGTACTCCGGCCGGGGTGACGACGCCACCCTGGTGCGGGACTGGCGGATGCGGACCGACCCGCGGATGACCGCCGACGAGATGGCGCTGACGATGCGTGGTCTCCTGGGCGAATACGCCGAGAAGGTGTCCGGCATCTCCCTGCTGTCCACGGTGCCCGCGGTGCTGCGGGAGATGAAGGTGATGCTGGCCCGGTACTGGGAGACGGTGCCGCGGGTGGTCGTCGAGCCCGGTATCCGGACCGGGGTGCCGCTGCTGGTGGACAACCCCAAGGAGGTCGGTACCGACCGGGTGATCAACACCCTGGCGGCGCACCACCTGTTCAGCACCAACTGTGTGGTGGTGGACTTTGGCACCTCGACCAACATCGACGTGGTGTCGGCCAAGGGCGAGTTCCTCGGTGGCGCGCTCGCCCCCGGGATCGAGATCTCGCTGGACGCGCTGGCCGCCCGCGCGGCCCAGCTGGTGAAGGTGCAGCTGGTCCGGCCGCGGTCGGTGATCGGCAAGAACACCGTGGAGTGTCTGCAGTCGGGCATCCTCTACGGGTTCGCCGGCCAGGTCGACGGGCTGGTGCGGCGCATAGTGCGCGAGCTGGAGGCCGCCCACGGGGGACCGACCGCGGTGATCGCCACCGGTGGCCTGGCCTCGCTGGTGGTCGCCGAGTCGGAGACCATCCAGCACCACATCCCGGACCTGACGCTGCTCGGCCTGCGCCTGGTCTTCGAGCGCAACGTGCCCTGATCGTGGTCCGGTTCCCGCACCGCCCCGGTCGCCGGTGCGGGAACCGGACGTCGGGGTGGACGGCCGTGACGCGACGGAGCTCACCGACGTCCTGCCCGGTACGGGGTCGACGCGGGCGGTTCCGTACCCTTGTCATCCGTGACCGAACAGCCCCAGCAGCACCCCGCGAACGGCGCCGAGGACCTTCCCGAGCAGATGCGGGTGCGCCGGCAGAAGCGGGAACGCCTGCTGGCCTCCGGTAACGACCCCTATCCGGTGGAGGTGCCGCGCACCCACACGCTCCGTCAGGTTCGCGAGAAGTACCCGGATCTGCCGCCGGACACCGCGACCGGGGAGATCGTCGGCGTCACCGGACGGGTGATGTTCCTGCGCAACACCGGCAAGCTCTGTTTCGCCACCCTCCGGGAGGGGGATGGCACCGAGCTGCAGGCCATGCTGAGCCTGAACCGGGTCGGTGAGGAGGCGCTGAGCGCCTGGAAGAGCGACGTCGACCTCGGTGACCACGTGTTCGTGCGTGGTGAGGTGGTGACCTCCCGGCGCGGTGAGCTGTCGGTGATGGCCGAGGAATGGCGTATCGCCTCCAAGGCACTGCGTCCGCTTCCGGTGGCGCACAAGGAACTCGCCGAGGAGACCCGTGTCCGGCAGCGCTACGTGGACCTGATCCTGCGTGAGCAGGCCAGGAAGACCGTGCGTATCCGTTCGGGTGTGGTGCGTTCGCTGCGCGATTCGTTCCACCGGCGTGGTTACCTCGAGGTGGAGACGCCGATGCTGCAGACGCTGCACGGCGGCGCGGCGGCTCGGCCGTTCGTCACCCACTCCAACGCCTTCGACATCGATCTGTACCTCCGCATCGCGCCGGAGCTGTACCTGAAGCGCTGCGTGGTCGGCGGTATCGAGAAGGTCTTCGAGATCAACCGCAACTTCCGGAACGAGGGCAGTGATTCCTCCCACTCGCCCGAGTTCGCGATGCTGGAGTTCTACGAGGCCTACGCCACCTACGACACGATGGCGGTGTTGACCCGGGAGCTGATCCAGGAAGCCGCCGAGAACGTGTTCGGCACGCAGGTGGTCACACTCGCCGACGGCACCGAGTACGACCTGTCCGGTGAGTGGCGGAGCATCACGATGTACGGCTCCCTTTCCGAGGCGCTCGGGGAGGAGGTCACGCCGCAGACGTCGGTCGAGGTACTGCGCAAGTACGCGGAGGCGCACGGCGTGGACGTCGACCCGAAGATGGGCCACGGCAAGCTGATCGAGGAGTTGTGGGAGCACCTGGTCGGCGACAAGCTGTACGCGCCCACTTTCGTACGGGACTTCCCGCTGGAGACCTCGCCGCTGACCCGGCAGCACCGTTCCCAGCCGGGTGTGGCCGAGAAGTGGGACCTGTACGTGCGCGGTTTCGAGCTGGCCACCGGTTATTCCGAGCTCGTCGACCCGGTTGTGGAGCGGGAGCGCCTGGAGGCGCAGTCCCGGCTGGCCGCGGCGGGTGACGAGGAGGCCATGCAGCTGGACGAGGACTTCCTGCGAGCCCTCGAGTACGGAATGCCGCCGAGCGGGGGAGTGGGAATGGGTATCGACCGGTTGCTGATGGCCCTCACCGGACTCGGTATCCGAGAGACGATCCTCTTCCCGCTGGTCCGTCCAGAATGACCTTTGAGTGAGTCTGGACAGGTTGTCTGGTTGGCAGGACTGGTTTGCCTTACCCTGAAGGAAGGCGCTACAACTGCAACGGATTGCTTGCCAGACTTTGTGGTGTCGCGCGGCGGTCGGGCTTTCCGCGCCGCCTCATTGATGTCCAGGGAGGACAACGCCCATGGCGCAGAAGGTCACCGTCGAGCTCATCGATGACCTGGACGGGTCCAAGGCCGACGAGACGGTCGAGTTCGGTCTGGACGGCGTCGAGTACCAGATCGATCTCTCCGCGGAGAATGCGAGCAAGCTGCGTGAGGCACTCGCGGAGTTCGTCGCCAAAGCCCGGCGCGCCAGCACCGGTGGGGGACGTCGTCGCGGTGCCGGCAGGGCTGGTAAGACCGCCCGCCCGGCGGCTGCCGACCGGGAGCAGAACCAGGCGATCCGGGAGTGGGCGCGCAAGCGCGGCATGAAGGTCTCGGACCGTGGTCGGATTCCGGCCGATGTGCTCGAGGCGTACCACCGGGACAACGGCTGAGCCGTTCCGTGTGCCTGCCGGTGGAATCACCGGGGGTGGTGATGCGGCGAAAGCGGCTGTTGACGTCAACACCCGCGACACCGGAACAGCCGCACGGTCGCCGTGTGGTCATTGACAGGAAGAACGGGGGCTTTCACCGTCACGGTGAAAGCCCCCGTTCGCGTTACGGAAATCTCCTTCGTCCCGTGCTCCCCGCCGGTGGCGGTTTCCGGACCGGGAAGACGATCACGGAACGATGTGGATGTCCTTCTCATTTCGGTGCGTTCGCCTTCCCGCGGCGGAATCGATTCTCGGTGGCCTGACGCCTTGTCCCCCCGGGGCTTCCCCGCTCGGCTGTCGGGCGGGTGTGCTGGGCGCCACGTGACCCACCCCTGTTGGCTCGAGCACACCTCACGCAGAATTAGGGATGCCTAACCTGAGTGGCGTGACGGAGGGAGTCGGCGGTGGCGGGGAGTGCGACGGAGTCGGTTCCGGCGCGTCCTCGGTCCTCCCCTTCCGCCACCGCCTCCGTGGTGTCCCCCGCCGCCGGACGTCGCCGACGCCGGGTCCTGGCGCTTCTCGCCCTGCTGGTGGCCACCGGGGTGGCCGTCCTGCTCAGCATCGCCGTCGGTGCCAGGGCCATGCCCCTGGAGGCGGTGTGGCACGCCCTGGTCGCGCCCACCGGCACCGAGGACGACGTGGTGGTCCGTACGCTGCGGGTGCCCCGCACCGTGCTCGGGCTGCTCGCCGGTGTCGCCCTCGGCGTGGCCGGTGCACTCATGCAGGGACACACCCGTAACCCCCTGGCCGAGCCCGGTCTGCTCGGCATCAACCACGGTGCCGCCTTCGCCGCGGTGCTCGGCATCTACGCCCTGGGGCTGACCAGTCTCTACAGCTACGTGTGGCTCGCCTTCGTCGGGGCGCTGCTGGCCAGCGTGGCCGTGTTCGTCCTCGGCTCGGCCGGGCGGGCCGGACCCACCCCGGTCACCCTGGCCCTGGCCGGTGCCGCGATCGCCGCGTTGCTGCACGCCCTGACCTCCACCGTGGTGCTGTTGGACGACCAGGCGCTGGACGTCTACCGCTTCTGGAAGGTCGGTGGGATCGCCGGCCGGGACGCCGCCCTGGTGTGGCAGCTCGTGCCGTTCGTCGGAGTCGGTCTGGTGCTGGCCCTGAGCAACGCCGCCGCGCTCAACGCCCTGGCCCTCGGCGAGGACGTCGCCCGCTCGCTGGGACACCGGGTCCTGGTGGCCCGGGTCACCGGTGTCGTCGCGGTGACCCTGCTGACCGGTGCGGTGGTGGCGGTGTGCGGGCCCATCGGGTTCGTCGGCCTGGTGGTTCCGCACATCGCCCGGAGCGTGCTGGGCGACGACTACCGCTGGGTCCTGCCCGGCTCGGCGCTGTTGGGCGCCACGCTGCTCCTGCTCGCCGACGTCGCCGGGCGGGTCGTCGCCCGGCCCGGTGAGCTGCAGGTGGGGATCATGCTCGCCGCGGTGGGGGCACCGTTCTTCGTGGCGCTGGTCCGGCGCAGGAAGTTGGTGCGACTGTGAGCCTGGGGGTACGGGAGGCGGTCCGCGTACCCGGCCGTCCGGCGATCCGGGTGGGCCGGTTGTCCTGGGTGCTGCGGGTACGCGTGCTGGCGGTCTCGGTGATCGGACTGGGGCTGCTGGTGCTCGCGATCGCGGCCAACGTCGGCCGGGGCGAGTTCCCGATCGCCCTCGGCGACGTGCTGGAGGTGCTGTTCGGCGGCGGCCAGCGCGCCCAACGGTTCGTCGTGTGGGAGCTGCGGTTGCCCCGTGCCCTGACCGGTGCGCTGGTCGGGGCCGCACTGGCCCTCTCCGGTGCGATTACCCAGATCATCGTGCGCAACCCGCTGGCCACCCCCGACATCCTCGGTATCACCGCGGGCGCCGGGGTGGGAGCGGTGTCGGTGATCGCCTTCGGGGGCAGCTACGGCGTGCTCACCGGGGCGCTGGCCGACGTCGGTATCCCGGTCGCCGGGTTGGTCGGCGGTCTGCTCAGCGCGGTCGTGGTGTGGCTCCTGGCCTGGCGGAACGGGCTCGAGAGCTACCGACTGGTCCTGGTCGGGCTCGGAGTGGACGCCCTGCTCAAGGGTGTGACGTTCTGGCTGCTCACCGTGGGGGACGTCAACGACGCCGCACGGGCGGTGACCTGGCTGGCCGGCAGTCTGCACGGCCGGGGCTGGGAGCACGTGCAGCCGGTGGGCCTGGCGCTGGCCGTGCTGCTGCCGCTGGCGCTGCTGGGTGCGTACACCCTGGGTGTGCTGTCGTTCGGCGACGACACCGCCCGCGGTCTGGGGGTCCGGGTGAACGCGGCCCGGATCGGGATGTTGCTGTGCGCGGTGGCCCTGGCCGCCGTGGCCACCGCGGCCGCCGGGCCGATCGCCTTCGTCGCGCTGGCCACCCCGCAGATCGCGATGCGCCTGTGCCGGACGGCGCAGCCGCCCCTGGTGGCTTCCACGGTGCTCGGTGCCCTGCTCACCGTGACGGCCGATCTGGTCGCCCGCACCGCGTTCGACGCCGCCGAGTTCCCCGTCGGTGTCGTCACCGGGGTGCTCGGCGCCTCGTACCTGGCGTACCTGCTGGCCCGGCGTTACCGGGAGGTTCGCGCGTGACGACACGGGAGGTCCCGGTGGACACAGCGACGGAGCGGAGCGCACGGCCCGGATCCGCGGCGGACGCCGAGGTGCCGAGCCGTCTGCAGGCCCGCGGGCTCCGGTTGGGATACGGGGAGAACCTGGTCGTCGACGGCCTCGACCTGGACGTGCTGTCCGGTGCGGTGACCGCGGTGATCGGTCCGAACGGGTGCGGCAAGTCCACGCTGCTGCGCGCGCTCGGCCGGTTGCTCTCCCCCCGGTCCGGTCACGTGCTGCTCGACGGCAAGCGGATCGACCGGATGTCCACCCGCGAGGTGGCCCGGGTGCTCGGGGTGCTGCCCCAGACCCCGCAGGCCCCCGAGGGACTGACGGTGGCCGACCTGGTGGCCCGGGGGCGGCACCCGCACCAGCGCTGGTACCGGCAGTGGTCCTCCGACGACGAGGCCGCGGTGGCCGAGGCGCTCCGGATGACCGGCATGCTGGAGTTCGCCGAGCGGACCCTGGACGAGCTGTCCGGCGGGCAGCGGCAGCGGGCGTGGATCTCGATGGCGCTGGCCCAGGGCACCGACCTGCTGCTCCTGGACGAGCCCACCACCTATCTGGACCTGGCGCACCAGGTGGACGTGTTGGACCTGGTGCACCAGCTCAACAGCGAGGCCGGCCGGACCGTGGTGATGGTGCTGCACGACCTGAACCTGGCCGCCCGGTACGCCGACCACCTGGTGGCGATGCGTGCGGGTCGGATCGTGGCCCAGGGCACGCCGGAGAGCGTGTTGACCGAGGAGCTGCTGCGCGAGGTGTTCGACCTGGAGGCACGGGTGCTCACCGACCCGGTGTCCGGCACGCCGTTGGTGGTCCCGGTGGGATCGCGTCACCGCGCGCAGGCTCCGGCGTCGGCGTCGGACCGGTGAGTCGGCAGGCGGAGGCGGTCCCGGCGGGCGGGAGGGGCGTCAGTCGCCCAGTACCCGCCGTGCCCGCTCCTCGTCGCCGACGCGGGGGCAGGTGACACAGGCCTGCCCGTCCCCGGGCAGGGCGTACTTGAAGCAGCAGCTCTGCCGGCGTCGGGTCCACACCGTGCGGCCGCTGTCGTCGCTGACCGCGTAGAGGGTGGAACCCGAGGTGAACGGGGCGAGTCGCTCCGGCAGCAGCAGCGCCGCGTCGAGTGCACCGGCGCTCTCGTCGCCGCAGGTCCGGCCGGCCAGCCAGGCACCGACGTCCAGGGCGTCGGTGGCCGCGGCCCACAGGGTGCGCCGGCCGAAGCGGGTGGTCGGCCCGAACGCCGTGAGGAACCGGCCGGCGTGGGCGACGAACCGGGCCCGCAGCAGTGCGGCCAGGGCCTGCTCGTCGGCGACCACGGTGGCCAGGGGGGACGAGGCGGCCGGGTCGTCGGGCAGGCAGGCGAACTCACCGTTGAGCAGGGCGATGCGGTCCGGGTGTGGACGGCCGTCGGCGACGGTGGTGTTCAGCCGGAAGGCCAGGTCCTCCGGGCGCAGCGAGGGCACGCGCCGGGCGGCGTGGAACAGCAGGCTGCCCAGGAAACCGGGCACGGTCAGGTACCAGGCCAGCACGTAGCCGGCGGTGGTGCGCTCCGGGATGCGTGCCGGGTCGGCGCCCTCGGGGCCGGGATGCTGCTCGGCCAGCCAGTGGGCGAGGTTCCGGCGCCACTCGTCGAACCGGGACGGCTCGGCCAACAGGTCGGCGCAGTTCTGCCAGGACCCGGGCTCGTCGGGGGCCAGACCCAGCTGGACCCCGATCCGGTCGGCCAGGGGTGCGAACTGGGCGAAGGTGGCGGCGAGGGGGCTGTCCTGGTGTCCGTGCGCCGCACGCCGGGCGGGGGCACCCGTGACGGCCGTCATGCCGCTGCTCCCGGGGTGCGGTGAGCCATGGACGTCTCCTCGCATGTCGACACCGTGTGGTGGCCGGGGCCTGTTTGGTCAGGCTTGCCTAACCTTAACTTGAGGGGCCTCGAGGTGCCCTGGTGAGGCCCGTCACGACACGCTCCGTGTTCATCCCTGGGGGTTCCCGGGGGCGGAACGACGCGCCACGGGGCCGTGTTCGCGCTGAGCGGACAACCCTCGTCGAGCGGAATCCTGCAGCTAGCGGGCGCGTTGACCCCAGCGACAACGACGAGGCAGGCAATCGAGCTGCGAGCGGAACTGAGCGCGACGGCCCCGACGACTACAGTGGTGTCACGGTGCCGACCCCTTCGGACGGTCACCTGTCGGGAACCCCCGACGGGCGCCCGAGAGGGAGCCGGGCGAAGGGGCGAGGACCGCCGGCGCAGCTGTCAGGGAGTGCGAATGTTCGAAAGGTTCACCGACCGCGCGAGGCGGGTGGTCGTCCTGGCACAGGAGGAGGCCAGGATGCTCAACCACAACTACATTGGCACCGAGCACATCCTCCTGGGCTTGATCCACGAGGGTGAGGGTGTCGCCGCCAAGGCGCTGGAGTCGCTGGGAATCGCGCTGGAGGGCGTGCGCCAGCAGGTCGAGGAGATCATCGGCCAGGGGCAGCAGGCTCCCAGCGGACACATCCCGTTCACCCCCCGGGCGAAGAAGGTCCTGGAGCTGTCCCTGCGTGAGGCACTCCAGCTCGGGCACAACTACATCGGCACCGAGCACATCCTCCTGGGCCTGATCCGCGAGGGCGAGGGTGTCGCGGCTCAGGTGCTGGTCAAGCTCGGCGCGGACCTGAACCGGGTGCGGCAGCAGGTCCTGCAGCTGCTGTCCGGTTACCCCGGCAAGGAGCCGGCGGAGACCGCCAGCCGCGGCGAGGGCACCCCGTCCTCCTCGCTGGTCCTCGACCAGTTCGGGCGCAACCTCACCGCCTCGGCGCGTGAGGGCAAGCTCGACCCGGTCATCGGCCGGGAGAAGGAGATCGAGCGGGTCATGCAGGTGCTGTCCCGCCGTACCAAGAACAACCCCGTCCTCATCGGTGAGCCCGGTGTGGGCAAGACCGCCGTGGTCGAGGGCCTGGCCCAGAAGATCGTCCGCGGTGAGGTCCCCGAGACGCTGAAGGACAAGCAGCTCTACACCCTCGACCTGGGGTCGCTGGTCGCCGGTTCCCGGTACCGCGGTGATTTCGAGGAGCGCCTGAAGAAGGTGCTCAAGGAGATCCGCACCCGCGGCGACATCATCCTGTTCATCGACGAGATCCACACCCTGGTCGGTGCGGGTGCCGCCGAGGGCGCCATCGACGCGGCGAGCATCCTCAAGCCGATGCTGGCCCGTGGCGAGCTGCAGACCATCGGTGCCACCACGCTCGACGAGTACCGCAAGTACGTCGAGAAGGACCCGGCCCTGGAGCGGCGGTTCCAGCCGATCCAGGTCGGCGAGCCCTCCGTGGCGCACACCATCGAGATCCTCAAGGGCCTGCGCGACCGGTACGAGGCACACCACCGCGTGTCCATCACCGACAGCGCGCTGGTCGCCGCCGCCACCCTGGCGGACCGGTACATCAACGACCGGTACCTGCCGGACAAGGCGATCGACCTCATCGACGAGGCCGGTGCGCGGATGCGCATCCGCCGGATGACCGCGCCGCCGGACCTGCGCGAGTTCGACGAGAAGATCGCCGCGGTGCGCCGCGAGAAGGAGTCCGCGATCGACGCGCAGGACTTCGAGCGGGCCGCCAAGCTGCGGGACCAGGAGAAGCAGCTGCTCGCGCAGAAGGCGGAGCGCGAGAAGCAGTGGAAGTCCGGTGACATGGACGTGGTCGCCGAGGTCGACGACGAGCAGATCGCCGAGGTGCTGGCGAACTGGACCGGCATCCCGGTGTTCAAGCTCACCGAGGAGGAGACCACCCGGCTGCTCCGCATGGAGGAGGAGCTGCACAAGCGGATCATCGGTCAGGAGGACGCCGTCCGGGCGGTCTCCCAGGCGATCCGCCGCACCCGTGCCGGGCTGAAGGACCCCAAGCGCCCCTCCGGTTCGTTCATCTTCGCCGGCCCGTCCGGTGTCGGTAAGACCGAGCTGTCCAAGGCGCTGGCGGAGTTCCTCTTCGGCGACGACGACGCGCTCATCCAGATCGACATGGGTGAGTTCCACGACCGGTACACCGCCTCGCGGCTGTTCGGTGCCCCTCCGGGCTACGTCGGCTACGAGGAGGGCGGCCAGCTCACCGAGAAGGTGCGCCGCAAGCCGTTCTCGGTCGTGCTGTTCGACGAGATCGAGAAGGCGCACCAGGAGGTGTACAACACGCTGCTCCAGGTGCTGGAGGACGGTCGCCTGACCGACGGTCAGGGCCGCACGGTGGACTTCAAGAACACCGTGATCATCTTCACCTCCAACCTGGGCACGCAGGACATCTCCAAGGCGGTCGGCTTCGGCTTCTCCAGCGGGGACGACAACCAGTCGAACTACGAGCGGATGAAGCAGAAGGTCAACGACGAGCTGAAGAAGCACTTCCGCCCGGAGTTCCTGAACCGCATCGACGACGTGATCGTCTTCCACCAGCTCACCGAGGAGCAGATCATCCAGATGGTGGATCTGATGATCTCGCGGGTGGAGAAGCAGCTGCGGAACAAGGACATGTCGCTGGAGCTCACTCCGCTGGCCAAGCGACTGCTGGCCAAGCGCGGGTTCGACCCGGTGCTGGGTGCCCGGCCGCTGCGTCGCACCATCCAGCGCGAGATCGAGGACCAGCTGTCGGAGAAGATCCTCTTCGGCGAGGTCCAGCCCGGCCAGATCATCCTGGTCGACGTCGAGGGCTGGGACGGCGAGGGTCCGGACGACAGGGCCCGGTTCACCTTCCGGGGTGAGTCGAAGCCGATGGTCGAGCCCCAGCCGGTGGGCGTGTCGGGCAGCACCGAGGCCGGCCTGGCCCGCTCCACCGAGCCCGACACCGAGTGACCTCGAGCGGTCGTCGGACGACCTGATCGGTCCTGACGCGGCCCCCGTGCGACGCACGGGGGCCGCGTCGTGTTCTCCCGGGGTTCTCCTGGGGCGCGCCTGCCTCGCCCTCACCCGGCGGGCCCGGATCCGCCGGGTGACGTATCGGGGTTCGGCCGAGCCGGGCGGTTGCCGGCAACATCACCTCGCGTGTGGGTGGGGTGCGGCATGGTGGGAGGGTGCGCGACGAAGCCCCGATCGAGGCGGGAGACTGGCAGGAGGAGCCGCGACGGCGTCGACCGGGCGGCTCCGTGGCGGGGTTCCTGCTCGTCCTCGGGGCACTCCTGCTCACCGGGGCGACCCTCGTCCGACTGATCGACTACGACGTCCATCCGTTCACCGCGGCGCTCATCGCGTTCACCCCCCACGTCGCCGCGGCCGGCCTGGTGCTGGTGCTGCTCGCCGCCCTGCTGCGGCGCTGGATCCTGACGTCGGCCTGCCTGGCTCTCACCGTGATGCTGGCCGCCGGGGTGGTCGACCGGGTCCTGCCCGACGCACATCCCCGTCCCGGAAGCACCGAGCTGCGGGTGCTCAGTGTGAACCTGCACCAGGGACAGGCCGATGCGGCGGCGGTCGTGCGTCTGGTGATCGAGCACCGCGTCGATCTGCTGAGCCTGCAGGAACTCACCCCACAGGCGGTGGTGGAACTGGACCGGGCCGGCCTGGCCGACCTGATGCCGTACCGGCAGTTCGAGGCGCGGCCCGGCGGCGCGGGCGGGGGACTGGCCGCCCGCTACCCGCTCACCCCGCTGCCGGGTCCCGGCGCCACCCGGTTCGCCCAGCCGGCGGCCACGGTGGACCTTCCGGGGGTGCTGGACGCCGAGGTGGTGGCGGTGCACGCCACCCCACCCGTGACGGACACCGCGGAGTGGCGACAGGACCTGACGGTGCTGCCGGAACCGGTCAGGACCGGTCCGGTGCGCCTGCTGGTCGGCGACTTCAACGCCACGCTGGACCACGCACCGCTGCGCCGGCTGCTCGGTCTGGGCTACCACGACGCGGCGGAGCAGGTGGGGGCCGGGTTGCTGCCGACCTGGCCGGTCGGACACCGCTACCTGCCATCCCTGGTGGCCGTCGACCACGTGCTGACGGACCCGAGGGTGGCGGTGCGCTCCTTCCACACCTTCCCGGTGCCCGGCGGCGACCACCGGGCCGTCCTGGCGGTGCTGGTCACCCCCTGAAGACGGGATGGGTGGGTCAGCCCAGCATGGCGTCCAGCGCGGTGAGCGCGTCCAACGCGCCCAGGGGCAGGGGCACACCGCGACCGTGTCGTACCTCCGGCTGGTGCGGGTTGATCCGGATCAGCGCGCCGGTGGCGGCGCTGGCCAGTTCGGCCTGACGACGCACCGTCGGCACCGCCAGTCCGGCGCCGATCTCGACCACCACCAGCCGGGCGCCGCGCAGCCCACGTCGCCACGCGGTCAGCCGGTCCACCTGCTCCTGGCTGCGGTCGGGCACCCACTCCCAGTCGCCGAACATGAGGATGTTCGGTCGGGCCAGGCCGCCGCACCGGGGGCAGGTGGGCAGCTCGGAGGTGGCGCGCATGGTGTCCGGGTCGACCGCGACCTCGACGTCGTCGGCGGGCCAGATGTCCGACGAGCACGGTGCGGTGCACTGCAGGTGGTGGATGGAGCCGTGGCACTCGGCCACCTGGTCCGCGCCGAAACCGGCCCTGAAGAACTGGCCGTCCACGTTCGAGGTGAACACCCGGACCCCGCCGGGCAGGGCGGAACCGCGGCGCAGCAGCACCTCGAACCCGGCGTGCGGTGTGGTGCGCCGGTACAGGTCGAGCCGGTGACCGTAGAAGCCCCAGGCCAGCTCGGGGTCGGCCCGGAAGTGGACCGGGTCGGCCAGTTCCACGAACCGCAGGCCGAGCCGCTCATAGGGCGGGTAGGCGCGCCAGAAGCCCTTGTCCCCACGGAAGTCCGGCAGCCCCGAGTCGACACCCATCCCGGCACCCGCGCACACCAGCAGTGCGTCGGCCTCGTCGAGCAGCTTCGCCGCCTGCTCCAGCGCGGGCCGGAGGGCGGGATCCACGTCCGCACCAGATGCGTGCACCCGACCATTCTGCTGGGTGGCGGGCGGAGGACGGATCACCCGCCCCGACCCGGCGGCCGGTGTCAGTCCTGGGCGCGCGGCCCGGCGCTCTGCACCACCTCGAACTCCAGCAGGGTCGCCCCGGTGGCCACCGGTCGACCGTGCTGACCGGCATGCGCCTGACGGGCGGGGCCGTTGGCCCACGCCTGGTAGGCCTCCTCGGACTCCCAGCGGGTGTAGACGAAGTAGCGGTTCTCGCCGGCGACCGGCCGCAGCAGCTCGAAGCCGAGGAAACCGGGCGTGCCCTCCAGCGTCCCCATCCGGGAGGCGAAGCGCCGCTCCAGCTCCTCGCCGGCGCCTTCCGGCACCTCGATCGCGTTGATCTTCACGACAGCCATACGGCCAGCCTAGGGCGGGTGTCCCGAGGATCACTGGTCCTGGGTGACCCGCTGCCGGGACCACCGCCCGGTCGGGTGTCCTCGGGACCGCGGACGGTGGTCCCGTCGGGTGTGGCGGGACGAGCCCGGGACCGTGCCCCGTCCTCCTACCCTGCACGGCGTGTACGTGGAGTTCGGCGGCCGGGGACCGGGAATCCTGCTGCTGCACGGGTTGATGGGCCGTGCCACCACCTGGTGGCGGGTGGCACGCTGGCTGACCCGCTACGGGCGCGTGGTGGGTCTGGACGCCCGGGGGCACGGGCGCAACCCGCGCCCGGCACGGGGCGCGCGGACCGAGGACTTCGTCGCCGACGCGGCGGCGGCCGTGGAACGGTTGGACCTGGCCCCCGTGGTGGTGATCGGCCACTCGATGGGCGGGCTGCACGCGTGGGGTCTGGCCGCGGAACGGCCCGACCTGGTGCGCGCCGTGGTGGTGGAGGACATGGCACCGGACTGGCGGGGGCACACCGCCGACGGCTGGCTGGCCTGGTTCGACAGCTGGCCGGTCCCGTTCCGCTCCCTGGCCCACGTGCGGGAGTTCTTCGGCGCCGAGCACCCGGAGATCGGGGACTACTTCGCCGAGTGCGTCGAGGAACGTGCCGACGGGTACCACCTGATCGCCGACCCCGCCGAGTTGGTCGGGATCGCGCAGGAGTGGGGCGAACGGGCGTACTGGGACCTGGTGGAACGGGTGCACCGTCCGCTGCTGGCCGTCGAGGCCGGCGCGGGGTTCCTGCCGCCCGGACAGCTCGCCGAGCTGGCGCGGCGGGTTCCCGGTGGTGGGCGCCACCTGGTCGTTCCCGGTGCCGGACACCTGGTGCACGACAGTGCTCCCCACGTGTTCCGGGGTGCCGTCGAGGCGTTCCTGGCCGAGGTGCTCGGCCGCTGACCGTGGGCCGGCCCCACGTCAGCGGGTGAGCAGCGTCTCCACCTCCCCGGTGCGGGTGTCCACCACGGCGACCTCCACGACGCGGGCCCGGACCGGCTCCACCGGGTGCAGCACACCGAAGCCGGTCGCCAACTGCTCGGTGGTGACGTCCTGGGTCAGGGTGCAGTGCGGTACCCACGCGCCGGGCAGGTAGTACGCCGAGGGTTGCCGGACCTGTCCCGCCAGTACGTCGTGCACCGCGGAGTGCACCGCGAGCAGCTCAGTGTCGGTGACCGCGCCGAGGAACAGCTCGTTCTCCCCGGTCGGGAAGGTGCCCAGCGTGTACAGCCACAACTCGGGCAGGGTGAGCAGGCCCAGGTCACGGCGCAGCGCCTGACGGGTGCGCGGTGGGATCGCCCCGGCCACGGCGAGCGAGACGTGCGGTCGGGGCGCGTACCGGGTCCGGCTGGGCAGGCTGGGCACCCCGGCCGCCTCCAGCCTCCGCCACAGCGCGCGGATCGCGGCGTCGGCCGCGTCGTCGAAGAACATCTCCAGCGCGTGCGCCACGGCCAGCATCCTTCCCCAGGATGCCTGGCCCGCGCCACGGAACGTGCCGGGACGGATGCGGTGCCGTTCCGGGTCTCAGGCCTCGCCGGGCAGGGCGAACAGGCCGTCCTCGGTCTGCTCGACCAGACCGTCCACCAGGAGCGAGTCCAGGCAGCGGTCCCGCTGGCCCGCGTCGGACCACACCAGGTCCAGCCGGGACTTGGGTACCGGGCCCGGGGCGTTCCGCAGGACGTCCATCAGCAGTCCGCGCACCTGCCGGTCGGTGCCGGCGAACTTCTGCACCGGCCGGGACGGGCCCTGGTAGGCGGGTCGGCCCGCCCGCTGCCAGGCACAACGGTCCAGCACCGGGCAGTCCGCACACCGGGGGGAGCGGGCGGTGCACACCAGGGCACCCAGCTCCATCAGCGCCGCCGAGTAGCGGGCCGCGGTGGCCTCGTCCTGCGGCAGCAGGTTCTCCACGTCCCGCAGGTCCCGGGTGGTGGACGGCGGCCCGGCCTCCGCGGAGCCGTGCACGGCGCGGGCCACCACCCGCCGCACGTTGGTGTCCACCACCGGGCAGCGACGGCCGTAGGCGAACGCGGCCACCGCGCGCGCGGTGTACGCCCCGATACCGGGCAGGGCCAGCAGGGTGTCCACGTCCGCGGGGACCTCGTCACCGTGCCGTTCGGCGATCGCGGTGGCCGCGGCGTGCAGCCGCAGTGCGCGGCGCGGGTAGCCGAGCTTGCCCCAGGCGCGCAGCACCTCGGCCTGGCTGGCGGCGGCCAGTGCGGACGGCTTGGGCCAGCGTTCCATCCACTCCCGCCAGACCGGTTCGACCCGGGCCACCGGGGTCTGCTGCAGCATGATCTCGCTGACCAGCACTCCCCAGGGGGTGCACTCCGGGCGGCGCCAGGGCAGGTCACGGGCGTGCCGGTCGAACCAGTCCACCAGCACGTCGGGGTCCAGGGCGGCGCTCGTCATCGTTGCCGGATTGTGTCACGGGTCGGAAGCACCCCCTGGTGCGGCGCCGGAACGGAACCTATGTTCCCCGCCACACCGGCGTCACCCGGACGGGTGAAGTGTGGAGGGGTAGATGGCCGAACGGACCACCAACGCGTCGAGTGGGGCGCAGGCACCCTCGGAGCGGGAGAACTTCTTGGCGCGGGCCGCACTGCGGTTCACCGCGTTCACCGAACGTTGGCTGCCGGACTCGTTCGGCTTCGTCCTGGTCGGCACCTTCGTGGTGTTCGCCCTGGGGCTGGCCACCGGTGAGCCGCTGCTCGGCAGGCCGGAGGACGCCCAGGCGACCCGCGGCTACGGGATGGTCGACGCCTGGGGCAAGGGGTTCTGGTCACTGATCCAGTTCACCCTGCAGATGGCGATGATCATCATCGGCGGGTACGCGGTGGCGGTGTCCCGGCCGATGGCCCGGCTCATCGCCTGGCTGGCCACCATTCCGCGCACCCCGCGGACGGCGATCGCCTTCACCGCCGCGATCTCCATGATCACCGCCTACCTGAACTGGGCGTTCAGCCTGGTCTTCACCGCCATCCTGGCCAAGGAGATCGCCCGCCTGGTCCGCGGTGTCGACTACCGGGCGATCGGTGCCATGGCCTTCCTCGGTCTCGGCACGGTGTGGGCGCAGGGTCTGTCCGGGTCGGCCGCCCTGCAGGTGGCCAGCGCGGAGTCCAGCCCCAAGGCGGTGCAGGAGGTCATCGCCGCGGGGCGCGGTGACGGCTCCGGCCTGATCCCGCTGACCGAGACCATCTTCCTGTGGCAGGGCATCGCGGCCACCCTCGTGGTGTTCGTCGTCGCGGTGCTCACCGCCTGGTTCATCACCCCCACCGGTTCGCGGGCCAAGACCGCCGAGGACCTGGGCATCACGCTGCGCCCGCTGCTGGAGACCACCCAGGACGACGCCGCCACCAAGCGGCGGCCGGGTGACTGGCTGGAGCACAGCCCGCTGTTCACCGTGCTGCTGTTCCTGCTCGGCCTGTGGTACTTGGTGCGGCACTTCGCCAGCGCCGAGGGACACCCGCTCAACGCCCTCGACCTGAACACGATCAACCTGATCCTGATCCTGCTGGCGCTGTTGCTGCACTGGCGGCCGGCGCGGATGGCGGCCGCGGTGCGGGACGGCGCTCCCGCCGCCTCGGGGGTGCTGCTGCAGTTCCCGTTCTACGGCGGCATCTTCGGGATGATCGCCTACACCGGGCTGACCTCCACCATCGCCGGGTGGCTGGTGAACGCCTCCAACGCCTTCCTGTACCCGGCGCTGATCGGGATCTACTCCTGCGTGCTCGGTGTCTTCGTGCCCAGCGGCGGGAGCAAGTGGGTGATCGAGGCACCGTACGTGATCGACGCGGCCAACCAGCTCGGGGTGCACCAGGGCTGGATGGTGGTGGTCTACGACCTGGGCGAGGCCAGCGCGAACCTGCTCCAGCCGTTCTGGATGCTGCCCACGCTGGCCATCCTCGGCCTGAAGGCCCGGGACATCATGGGCTACACGTTCGCCCTGTTCCTGGCCTGCTTCCCCACCGTGCTGGTGGCGGTGACCCTGTTCGCCCAGACCCTGTGAGTGCCCCGCACCGGGGCGCACCGTGTGGTCGGTGCGCCCCGGTGCCGTGTGGTCACCGTGCCTCGGCCATCCGGTCGGTGGTGGTCACCTCGCACACCCGGCCGGTGGTCACGTCGTAGACGAACCCGCGGACCCGGTCGGTGTGCGGCAGGAACGGGCAGTGCCGCACCCGGGCGACCGAGGTGCGCACGCTCGCCTCCACGTCCCGGAACGTCTCCGCCGACCAGGTGGGACGCACCCCGGTGTCGGCCTCCACCTCGTCGCGGAACTCCTCGTCGGTGAAGGTGGACAGACCGCACCGGGTGTGCTGCATGACCACGACCTCGCGGGTGCCCAGCTTGCGTTGGCTGATCGCCAGCGAGCGGAGCACGTCCTCGGTCACGATCCCACCCGCGTTGCGCAGGATGTGGGCCTCACCGTGTCGCAGCCCGAAGACGTCGAACACCTTGATCCGGGCGTCCATGCAGGTCACCAGGGCGACGTGCAGGCTGGGCACCGGAGTGGTGATCAGGACTCCGGGGTTGTCCGAGCCGGCGTTGCGGCGGAGCAGCTCGTCGATCGCGGTCACGTGTTCCTCCGGTGGGTGTCCTGCGCAGCGGCTCCCCGCTGTGCCGTGAGAAAGACCGTAGTGGTCTCACTCGCGAATTGAATTACCGGTTTGAGTGGTTCTCGAACCGTGACACGTGACGCCGGACACGCACCGGCCGGCTGCTCCCGGGGAACCGCACACAGGGGGGAGACCCGGTGGTCAGGCGTAACGGTCGGCGATCGACGTCTCCGCCAACCGGGACAACCCCTCCCGGAGCAGGCGGGCCCGGACGTCCCCGACACCCTCGATGCTCTGCAGGTCGTCGGCGGTGGCGGCGAGCAGTGCCTGGAGGGAACCGAAGTGTTCGACGACCCGGTGTCGCACCGGACCGGGCAGCCGGGGCACCTGGGCGAGCAGCCGATAACCCCGCGGACTGACCTGGTCGTCCAGCGCCTCGGGGGTGCTCGGGTACCCGAACGTGCCCGCCACGGCGGTCAGGTCCAGCAGAGCCGTCCCGCTGAGCTCGTCCAACGCCGCGGCCACCTCGTCCGGACCGGGGGCACCCCGGTACGCGGGCAGGTAGTCCCGGATCACCAGCTCACGCTCCAGCTCCACCCCGCCGACCAGCTCGTCCAGCTGCAGTTCGATCAACCGGCCGTCGGTGCCCAGCTCGACCACGTACCAGTCGATCTCCTCGGCGATCCGGCGCACCATCTCCAGGCGCTGCACCACGGTCATGGCGTCGCGGAGCGTGACGAAGTCCTCGATCTCCAACGCGGACAACGTCTGGGTGACCTCGTCCAGCCGGGCCTTGTACCGCTCCAGCGTGGCCAGTGCCTGGTTGGCCCGGGACAGGATGGTCGCCGAGTCGGTGAGCACGTGGCGTCGGCCGTCGACGTAGACGCTGACGATGCTCATCGACTGGCTCACCGAGATCACCGGGTGACCGGTCTGGATGGCGGTGCGCTCGGCCGTGCGATGCCGGGTACCGGACTCCTCGGTGGGGATCGTGGGATCGGGCACGAGCTGCACGTTGGCCCGCAGGATGCGGGTGGCGTCGGTGGACAGCACCACCGCTCCGTCCATCTTCGACAGCTCCCGCAGCCGGGTGGCGCTGAACTCGACGTTCAGCCGGAAACCACCATCGCAGATCGACTCCACCGCCTGGTCGTGACCGAGGACGATCAGCCCACCCGTCCGTCCGCGCAGGATACGTTCCAGACCGTCTCGGAGTGCGGTTCCCGGCGCCAGTCGGGCCAGGGTGGCCCGCAGCAGCTCGGAGTGCCCTCGCTCGCCCACCGGTCCCCTCTCCTCGTCGTCGGGCCGGCCCCGAGTCTACGAACCCCCTGCTCCGGCCTGCCCGGCATCACCGCTGGTAGGGGCGTCCCGTGAACGCCGTCGACCGCTACGGGCAAGACCGGGTGTGACCACGATGCGATCGACGGCGGAGGACGGCATGACGGAGACGCCGGGTGCTCCACCGGTCGAGCTGGCACCGGTGGACGAGTACCCGGACCTGTCAGGGCCGGACTCGAGGACGGCGTTCGGTCTGCTGTTCGACCGCAATGCGCGGCCACTGCACCGCTACCTGGCCCGTCGGGTCGGCGAGCAGGCCGCCGACGACCTGGTGGCGGAGGTGTTCCTGACCGCCTGGGCCCAGCGCACCCGGTACGACCCGCGACGGGCCTCGGCCCGCTCCTGGCTCTACGGGATCGCCACCAACCTGCTGCGCCGCCACGTGCGGCAGGAGGTGCGCCACCTGCGGGCCACGGCTCGGATGAGCAACCGGACGGCCGCCGAGCAGGCCGAGTCGCACGACGGGCGGGTGGCCGAACGGGTGGACGCCGCGATGCGGGCGCGTCAGCTGGCCGGGGCGCTGGCCGAGCTGGCCCCGGCCGACCGGGACGTGCTGCTGCTGGTCTCGTGGGCCGGACTGGACACCACCGAGGTGGCGGAGGCACTGGGCATTCCGGTGGGCACGGTGCGCTCGCGCCTGCACCGGATACGGCGCGGGCTGAGAGCGGGGCGTCGAGCGGCGCGGACGGAGGACGGGCATGCGTGAACGGAACGGCGACGTGCACCGGGTGTGGACCGAGCAGGAGCTGGACGAGGCACTGGAGGGTCTGCACGCCGAGGTGCGGACCACGGACGGGGCCCTCGAACGGGCCCGGGCACGACTGATGGTGGCAATGACGGAGGGAAACCGGAAGGTGACCACGTTGACGGAGGAGAGGACGGCGAGGCGGACCGGGGCCCGGCGGCCGCGGCGCTCGGCCCTGCGCTGGCTGGTGGCGGCCGCGGCGGTGGCGGTGCTCACCGTGGGTGCGTTGGTGGCGCAGTTGCTGCCGGTGGGGTCGTCCGGCGGATCCGCGGAGGCGGCCACCCTGCTGAACCGGGCGGCGGACGCGGCGCTGCGGGCGCAGGACGTGCCGGTGCAGCCCGGCCAGTACCGCTACGTGCGCACCAACACCAAGGACCTGGCGGAGACCGTCTACACGGACAAGAACGGGGAGCAGGCCCGGTTCACCTACCTGCACCGGAAGGTGTACGAGCTGTGGATCCCGGCCGATACCTCCGGGGAGTGGATGATCCGCATCACCGACGACGGTGTGGAGTTCTTCCACCCCGGTGACGAGCAGATCTACGCCGAGGCGGGGCTGGGTGACTCCCAGGAGCGCCGGGTCGAGGTGCGCAAGGCACGGGGCGGCGACTTCTACGGCAAGGACGCCCAGGTCTTCGAGCAGCTCCCGGACGGGACGCTGGTGCCGGTGCAGGACGGCATTCACCGGGACGGTGAACGTGTGCCGTCCTGGCAGGACCCGACTCCGGAGTTCCTGGCCGGGCTGCCCCGTAACCCGCAGCAGCTGCTGGAGCGCATCTACCAGGACTCGGCCGGCAAGGGGCAGGGCCCGGACGAGGAGGCCTTCGTCTACATCCGTGACGTGCTGCGTGGCGGCGCCGGCATCGTGCCCGCCGACCTGCGGGCCGCGCTGTTCCGGGCGGCCGCCAACATCCCCGGCATGGAGGTGGTCGACGACGCGGCGAACCTGGACGGCAAGCGCGGGGTCGCGGTGAGCCTGGGTGGCGCCACCGGCAACCGGGTCGACCTGATCTTCGACCCGGAGACCGGTGAGGTGATCGGTGAGCGCGAGGTCAACACCGAGGGTGAGGTCGACAACCTGCCGAAGGACGCGGTGATCGCGTCGAGCGCGGTCACCACCGCCGTGGTCGACGAGATGGGTGTCACGCCCTGATCGGCCACTCGCAGCATCCGAGCATGGGGGACGGGGAGCGTCGCGGGCACGCGGCGCTCCCCGCGCGTGTCGGGAGACGTCGTCAGGAGGACTCCGCGTCGGCGGCGTTGTCCCGCAGGAAGCGCAGCGCCGCCCCGATGTCCGGTACCACCACGGCACGCATCTCGGGCGGCAGCGGCCCGGAGTCCGGCGGGACCAGGGCCCGGGTGTAGCCCAGGCGCTGCGCCTCGGCCAGCCGCCGACCGGCACCGGTCACCCGGCGCACCTCCCCGGCCAGGCCCACCTCACCCAGCACGACCACGTCCGGCGGCAGGGGCAGGTCCCGCGCCGCCGACGCCACGGCGAGTGCCACCGCGAGGTCGGCGGCGGGCTCGGTGACCCGCATGCCCCCGACGGTGGCGG
>DATCJU010000043.1:0-5656 GCA_036562635.1 Pseudonocardiaceae bacterium | reverse complement strand
CGGGTCGCCGCGGCCACCTGGGTGAGGATGTCGATGCAGTACCGGTCCTCCTCGACCATGCGTTGCAACCCGCGGATCTGGCCCTCGATCCGGCGCAGCCGGCGCAGGTGGTCGTCCTTGTTCGCGGCGTAGCCGTGCATGCGCGCTTCCCTCTCCCCGGTCGCGGGCCGTGCGCCCCTGGTTCCCCTGTCTGGAACGATACCGGTATGGGGTACCGCCCTTCGGGTGATCCGATCGGCGGATGATCACCAATCGTGTGGTGGAAACGTGAACGGGATGGGAAAGGTCACCCGACTAGCCGAGCCGGATCCACCCGATCATTGGCCCTCTCCGCCCCCGGGGGTGAGATTCGGGTGCGTCCGCATCGGACCGCGGGTAACCCCGGGGCTGGCGACGTCGTGGGATGCCGCGGTGAGGTGCCGAGGCGTGACGTCGCCAGGAAGGACGGTGAGTTCCATGACCCAGGCGGCCGAGATGCTCCGGACCTATCCGGCGGAACTGGGACGAGTGGACCGTGACGCCCTGGTCCGGTGCATCGAGGAGTGTTACTCCTGTGCCCAGACGTGTATCGCGTGTGCCGACGCCTGCATGTCCGAGCCCGACGAGATGATGGCGATGCTGCGCAAGTGCGTGCGGTCGTGCGAGGACTGCGCCGACATCTGCGACGCGGCCGGACGGATCCTGTCCCGGCACACCGGTTACGACGCCAACGTCACCCGGGCGGTGCTGCAGGCCTGTATGACGGTGTGCCGGGCGTGTGCCGACGAGTGCGCGCGGCACGCCGACCACCACGAGCACTGCCGGATGTGCGCCGAGACGTGCCGCCGGTGTGAGCAGGCCTGCCGTGAGCTGATGAGCGCGCTGGGCTGACCGAAGCCGCAGGGGAAGATCGGGCCCGGTGTCCTTCGGGACGCCGGGCCGCTTCGTGGCTCCGCCCGGTCGGCGCCCGGAGTGTGCGGTCAGTCTCCGAGCGGTCGGGGCGATGTGACCTCGGCCCCTGTTTCGTGACAGTCCGTCACCCGTTGGACCTAGTACGTGTTGTGACGGTCGTGTGACCGACCCATGCGTGACTCGGTGAAACCCAGTTGGCAAGATGCCACTTCCGAGTGACCTTGCAGCTCGTGCCAGCAGGAAGAGGGACAACTCCGGTGAACGACCAGACCGCACAGGTCGACGACCTTCGACTCGCCGCGCTGCCCAACGCCGTGAACTGCACCGAGCTCTTCGTGCGGTTCGCCCTCGCCGAGTGGTCCCTGCGCCCGCTGCAAGACGAGGCGATACAGGTCGCGTGCCACCTCGTCTCGGCCGCCGTGGAACACGCCGACCCGAAGTCCCCGGGATTCCTCACGGTGCGTCTGCGGCTGCGTGGTGACTGCCTGGTGATCGAGGTCGAGGACGAGCAGGGACTGGCGCTGGGCGGAGTGCCGGACAGCCTGGAGGGCAGGCGTACCGGCACGGTGCCGTTGAACAACGGGGGCAAGCTCCTGTGGTGCGAGCTGCCGCTGCCGCAGGGCATGAGCGCCTCGTCGGTGCCGCTGCCCCGGCGTGAGCCCCGGAAGTCCCCGGTTGCGGAGCAGTACGCCGACGAGCCCGTCGGCGTGGACCCGGAGGTCATGGAACGGATCATCTCGGCCCTGGCCAAGTCCCCCCGGCCCCAGGGCGAGTGACGCACTCTCCGTAGCTCTCCGGGAACACCGTCGCGTGCCTGCCCGGCCCGTTCCACCGGGGCCGGGCGGGCACCGGTCGGTCCGGGGTGTGGGCGCCGGCGTCAGGCGGGCACCGGGGTGTCGGTGCCGTTCTCCCCGTTCTCCTCGCTCTCCTCGGTCGCCCGGACGGCGCGCACGGCGGCCCGGATCGTGGTGACCACCGGTACGGCCAGCAGCGCACCGGCGATCCCGTTGAGGATGATCCCGGTCGGCACGACGAGCACGACGGCCACCGGGTGCAACCGCACGGCCCTGCCCATGATGAAGGGTTCCAGCACGTTGCCCTCCAGCTGCTGGACACCCACCACCACCGCCAGCGCACCGAGCGCCACCAGGGGGCCGTTGGCCACCAGGGCCACCAGAACCGCGACCAGCCCGGACACGAACGCGCCGAAGAACGGGACGAACCCGCCGAGGAACACCAGCGCGGCCAGCGGGAGCGCGAGCGGTACCCGGAGCAGGGCCAGTCCGATCCCGATACCGACGGCGTCGACGAGTGCCACGAGCACGGTCGCGCGGGCGTAGGAGGAGAGGGCCCAGAACGCCTGGGTGGCGGCGGTGTCGACCATGGCCCGGGACCGGCGAGGAACGGCCTGCAGCAGGAACCGCCAGATGCGCTGTCCGTCGTAGAGGAAGAAGATCAGGATGAACAGGGTCAGGACCATACCGGCGACGACCTCGCCCACCGTGGAGGCGGTGGACGCAGCCCCGGAGGTGATCTGCTGGGCGTTGTCCTGCAGCCACTGAGTGACGCTGTTCGTGGCGTTGGCCAACTGTTCCGGTTCCAGACCCAGCGGGCCCTCGGTCAGCCACCGCCGGGTCTGTTCCACCACGTCGTTCAGAGCCCCTGTCAGATCACCTATCCCACTCACCAGCGCGTCGATCACGAAGGTGAAGATCGCGGCGAGCAGGAGCAACGTCCCCACCAGCACCAGGACGGCGGCCACCCCGCGAGGGAGTCGGCGTCGACGCAACCACGCCACCGCCGGCCACATGAGGGCGGTCAGCAGCAGCGCCAGGACCAGGGGAAGGACGACCAGGGCCAGCCAGCTGAGCACGGACCACAGCACGTAGATCGCCACGCCCACCAGCAGGAACCGGGCTGAGAGCACCGCCGGCCCGCGGAGGCGCTCCGACAACGAGTCCCGCTCGGCGTCACTGTTCTGTGCACCGGAGCCAGCTTCTGCCATGTGCTGAAGATTTCCCCCGCCCCGAAACGGGAAACGGCGCCTCGCCCGGTGCGGGGTGAGCCGGGCACCGATCGTGGTTGCCATGCCCGTCCCGGAGGTAACCGGAGGAGGACCGGTGTGCGGCGACCGGGCGGAACCCGGGTGCCGCACGAACCAGGAACGGGTGTGGCGACCAACCGGGACGGGGCGGCTGAGGATGACGGAGACGATCCGGGTGGGGCGCCTGGCCGGGGTACGGGTCGGGCTGCACTGGAGCGTGGTGGGCATCGTGCTGCTGGTGGTGATCGGCCTGGCCGGCTACCAGCTTCCGGTGGTGTTCCCCGGCTACCCGGTCGTCGCCTACTGGCTGGCCGGGCTGGGCGCGGCGGTGCTGTTCGTGTGCTCGCTGCTGGCCCACGAGATGGCGCACGCGATCGTCGCGCGTCGCAACGGCGTACAGGTGGAGGGCATCACCCTGTGGCTGCTGGGCGGGGTCGCCCGACTGCGCGGTGAGGCCCGTACCCCGGGGGCCGAGTTGCGGATCGCGCTCGTTGGGCCGGTGACCAGTGTGGTGGTCGGGGTGGTCCTCGCCGGGGTCGCCTGGCTGGCCGCGGTGGCCGGTGCCGGGACGCTCACCGTGGGCGTCCTGGTCTACCTGGCGGTGGTCAACGCGGTCCTGGCCGTGTTCAACATGGTGCCGGCCGCCCCGCTGGACGGAGGGCGGGTGCTGCGCGCGGCACTGTGGGCCTGGCGGGGGGATCGGTTCCGGGCGGCGGTCTGGGCGGCCCGAGCCGGGAGGGGATTCGGTTTCCTGCTGATCGTCCTGGGCGTGGTGCGCCTGCTGACCAGGGACACCGGCGGTCTGTGGTGGATGTTGCTGGGCTGGTTCGTGGTCAACGTGGCCGGTGCCGAGGAGCAGCAGGCCCGGGCCGGTGCCGCGTTGGCGGGGATACGGGTGCGGGACGTGATGTCCGAACGGCTGGACATCGCCGACGGGCGGTGGACCGTCGAGGACTTCCTGCGCGGTGTCGCCGCCGCGGTACGCCCACACTCCGCCTACCCCCTGCTGGACGAGGCCGGTCGGGTGCGGGGTCTGGTGACCCTCAAACGCCTCCGTGCCGTTCCTCCGGAACGACGGAGCACCACCTCGCTCCAACAGGTCGCGTGCCCACCGGACGAGATGGCGTGGGGCGGAGCCGGACGAGCCGTTGGCCACCGTGCTGCCTCGGATGGCCCAGTGCACCGACGGGCGCGTGGTGGTGGGCCAGGCGGGCCGGGCGGTCGGCATCGTCTCGCCCTCCGACGTCAGCCGGGCGGCGGGGCGGGTCGGATTCGGTGTCGGGCTGGCCGGGGGAGCCGACCTCGCCCAGGAGACACCTGCACCGCCGCCGGACTGGTGGTACCCCGGTGGCCGACCCGTGGCGGGTCCGCCGCCGTCGCCGGGTTCGGGGCCACCACCGGTGGGACCGGGTGCTCCCGGCCCGGGTGGGCAGCAGGGCGAGTGACCGAGCGTCGGCGGGACGCCGCTTCGGACGTCAGGCGGCGTCCAACGCCCCGGTGCCCCGGGTGTCGGCGATGTCCAGTCGCTCCAGCAGTGCGGCCCGGTGCAGGTCCGCCACCGGGGCCAACAGGTCCGGGTGGCGCAGCAGGGCAGCGGCCTGCCGGTCCCGCTCGTCCGGGTGGGTCAGGCGGCGGAACTCGACCGGGAGCCCCTGACAGTGCTCGGCGGACTCCAGTGCCGCGACCGCGGCGACCGCCAGGGCGGAGTCGGTGAGCAGACAGGCCGCCCAACTGGTGACGACCTCGTCCACCCAGGTACGCCACGGCTGGTCCCGGACGGCCGGTTCGGAGAGGTCGCCGAGGGCGAGCCGGTCCAGCCGTGCCGCACCACCGGGACCGACCAGGAGCAGCAGGGCGGCGTCAGTCGACGTGGGATAACGCAACCAGGCGGCGACCGTGGCCGCCTGACGGGCCTGCGCTTCGGCCAGGGCGGTGCTGAAGGGGCCACCCACCGCCGGGTAGGCACGGGTCAGCCAGTACGTCGTCGCTGCGATGACGGGGGAGATGTCCACGGACATGGCGGGGCAACCTCGTTCCACAACGGGGGAGCTTGTGGGCGAGTCGGCATCGGGGACGTGTCACACCCGGGGCGGCGCGACAGTGCCGTAGACCCTACTCATCCTTTCGGGTGAGGTAAGAAGAACATGACGAGCGCCACCCCGGACTGGCCACGCTCCGTGCACGGATCTCCCGTGGCCGCCCGCGCGAGCCGTCGGCGGGGCGTTCTCCCACCGTGGTCGGGAGCCCTGTCCGCCGTTTCCGTTTCCGCACACACGAAACCGGCCTCCGCGTCGGGGCGGAGGCCGGCCGGTACTTCCGGGCGGATGCTCGGTCAGGAGGAGCGCGGGGGCTCGTCGGGCGCGTGTTGCTCGGGGGCGGGGGTCCTGCCGGCCACCTGCTGCGAGGACAACCGCATCCGCTCTCCGGTGGTCCAGGCCGCCTGGGTGGCGCTGCCCTTCACCTCCTGCGTGGCCTCCTGCACCGTGCCGCCCACGTCCTCCTTGAGTCGCTGGACCGACTCGGCGGCCGCCTGCGTGACCGGCTCGACGAACGGGCCGGCCTGCTCACCGACCCGCCGGACCATCCGCTGTTCCTGCCGGGAGCGGGGAAACAGCGACGCGGCCAGCAGACCGGCGCCGAAGGCGATCAGCCCGGCGGCGATCGGGTTGCCCTGGGTCTGCTGCAGCACCTGGTGCGGGGCGGCACGCACGGCGTGCGCGG